>CAMAVY010000019.1 GCA_945861675.1 Klebsiella pneumoniae
CATCGAGCAGGATGGATTTGCCCGCCCCCGTCTCGCCGGTGACAACGCTGAGCCCCGCAGTGAAGGCAATGTTCAGCTCGCGGACTACCGCAAAGTCTCGAACCGAAAGCAGAGTCAGCATCGGCAGTTACAACAGGCCAGGTGCGGCGATGCTACGGAAATCCGCGCGGCACGGTAAACGCCGTGCGAGGTTTTCCATCTGCGCCGCTTGGCCTTTTCGATGTGGGGGCCTTTTCGATGTGCAGGCCTTTTCGCTGTGGTGGACTTGTCGATGTGCGTGCGCGACGCCATGTATGCCGTTGTGCGTCGGCGGGGCAGTTCCATGGGGCGAGTATCTGCGGTATCTATTCGGCGGTTAGTCGGGTATGCACCCGCAGGCACATGTGCTGCCGTCGATCGAGCTTTCATGAATCCACTGTCCAATATCGAAGACCGCGCGCACCGGCTGCTGAAGTCGCTGGTGGAGTCGTATATCGATGATGGTCAGCCGGTTGCCTCGCGGCGGCTTGCCAGCCTGCCCGGCATCAATGTCAGTTCGGCGACGGTGCGCAACATCATGGCCGACCTGGAGTCGCGCGGGCTCGTGATGTCGCCGCATACCTCGGCGGGCAAGGTGCCGACCCAGGCCGGGCTGCGGCTGTTCGTCGATTCACTGTTGTCGGTCGAGCCGCTCACTGCCGAGTCAGTGGCCATGTTCCGCAATCAGCTGAACCCGGACCGCTCACCCCAGGAGCTTATCGAGTCTGCCTCGCGGCTGCTGGCCCATGTCACGCAGATGGCGGGTCTGGTCACGCTGCCGCGCCGCGAAGTGCCGTCGCTGCGGCACGTCGAGTTCCTGCCGCTACCGGGGCAACGGGTGCTGGTCATCCTGGTGGTTAACGAAAAGGACGTGCAGAACCGCGTCATCCACACCGAGCGTGACTACACGGAGTCGGAGCTGGTGCAGGCGGCGAACTACATCAACCGCGAGTTCGCGGGGCAGTCTCTGGCGCTGGTGCGAAGCGCGCTGCTGGAAAGCCTGCAGCTGGACAAGGACCACATCGATCGCATGATGCAGGCCGCGCTCGACCTTGCGGGCAAGGCCTTCGGCGCAGAGGACGTGCCCGATAACGACTTCGTGATGACCGGCGAAACCAACCTCATTGCGTTCTCCGCCGAGTCCGACATGGCCGCCATACGGCAGCTGTTCGAGACGTTTCAGCGCAAGCGCGACGTGCTGCATCTGCTCGACCGCTGCCTGACCAGCCCGGGCGTGCAGCTGTTCATCGGCGCAGAGTCCGGGCAGCAGGTGTTCGGTGAGATCAGCGTGGTGACCGCCGCGTACCACATCGAAGGGCGGGTGGCCGGTGTGCTTGGCGTCATCGGCCCCACGCGCATGGCCTATCAGCGGGTCATCCCGCTGGTGGACATGACCGCCCATCTGCTCGGCTCGGCGCTGAACCCCGCCTACTGAGGGTCGGACCCCGGGGCCGCAGCGATGCAATCGGCACACCTGCGGTTTTGCGCTTGAATCAGGATTCGGCTGCCCCATATAGCGCGGCTGTGGCGCCTGGCGCCGGTCAACAGCTCGGGATTGCCCATGTCATCCGAAGAACAAACAGCTGCAGGTGCCGCTGCGGCGGCCGCCGCGAAGGCCAATGCCGGCGCTGACGCGAACGCGCCTGCCGAGGGGAGCGTGGAGGCGCTGCAGCAGGCCCTTGCAGCGGCTCAGAACGAGGCCGCGGGGGCCAAGGACCAGCTGCTGCGCCTGCACGCCGAAATGGACAACCTGCGCCGCCGCACCACGCGGGATGTGGAGGCTGCGCACAAGTTCGGCCAGGAGAAGCTGATGGCTGCGCTGGTCACCGTGGTCGACAACCTCGAACGCGCTTCGTCCAGTGCAACCGCGGCCGCGGCGTCGCCCGCGGCTGCGGCGATTGCAGAAGGCGTGGACCTTTCACTGCGGCAGTTCATCGACACGCTGGCGCGCTTCGGTGTCGAGACGCTCGATCCCGTCGGTCAGCCCTTCGATCCGCAATTCCATCAGGCCATGTCCATGGTCGAGAACCCCAACATGGAGCCGAACTCAGTCATGCAGGTGCTGCAGAAGGGTTACTCGTTGAGCGGTCGCTTGCTGCGGCCCGCCATGGTGGTGGTGTCGCGTGCTGCGGCACCGCGCATCGACGAGCGCGCTTGAGCGGCGCGCGCAAAACAACAAAAACGCGAAACAACAAATCGAACCAGGGTTGAATGTGCTGCGGCAGCGCAGATATAGCAGCCCAAGATCGCGTCCCGTCGGGCGCTGAGTGGAGAAACAGTAATGGGCAAGATCATTGGTATCGACCTTGGGACCACCAACTCCTGCGTGGCCGTAATGGAAGGTGGCGAAGCGAAGGTCATCGAGAACTCGGAAGGTGATCGCACCACGCCGTCGATCGTTGCCTACACGCAGGACGACGAGATTCTGGTGGGGCAGTCTGCCAAGCGGCAGGGTGTAACGAACCCCAGCAACACGTTGTATGCGGTGAAGCGGCTCATCGGCCGCAAGTTCACCGACAAAGTGGTGCAGAAAGACATCGACATGGTGCCCTACTCGATCGTAGCGGCGCAGAACGGCGACGCCTGGATCGACGTCAAAGGCAAGAAGCTCGCACCGCCGCAGATCTCTGCAGAAGTGCTGAAGAAGATGAAGAAGACGGCCGAGGATTACCTGGGTGAAGAAGTCACCGAGGCGGTCATCACTGTGCCGGCATACTTCGACGATTCGCAGCGCCAGGCCACGAAGGATGCGGGTCGCATCGCCGGGCTGGATGTGAAACGCATCATCAACGAGCCCACGGCAGCAGCGCTGGCCTATGGCCTGGACAAGCAGCGTGCGGACTCCAAGATCGTGGTGTACGACCTGGGTGGCGGCACCTTCGACGTGTCGATCATCGAGATCGCAGACGTCGACGGCGAGAAGCAGTTCGAAGTGTTGTCGACCAACGGCGACACCTTCCTCGGTGGCGAGGACTTCGACATGCGCGTCATCGACTACCTGGCTGACGAGTTCAAGAAAGAGCAGGGCATGGATCTGCGCGGTGATCCGCTGGCCATGCAGCGTCTGAAGGAAGCGGCCGAGAAGTGCAAGATCGAGCTGTCGTCCAGTCAGCAGAGTGACGTCAACCTGCCCTACATCACTGCCGACGCCACGGGGCCGAAGCACTTGGTGAAGAAGGTGACGCGCGCCAAACTGGAATCGTTGGTCGAAGAGTTGATCGAGCGCACCATGGGTCCGTGTCGCATTGCGGTGAAGGACGCTGGCCTTGCGCTGGGCGATATCAACGACGTCATTCTGGTCGGTGGCCAGACGCGCATGCCGCTGGTGCAGCAGAAGGTGAAGGAGTTCTTCGGTCGCGAACCGCGCCGGGACGTGAACCCGGACGAAGCGGTAGCAATCGGTGCGTGTGTGCAGGCTGCTGTGTTGTCGGGCGACGTCAAAGACGTGCTGCTGCTCGACGTTACGCCGCTGTCGCTCGGCATTGAAACGCTGGGCGGTGTGGTGAGTGTGCTCATCGAGAAGAACACCACCATTCCGACGCGCAAGAATCAGGTCTATTCAACGGCGGATGACAACCAGACGGCGGTGACCATTCACGTGCTGCAGGGTGAGCGGAAGCAGGCCGCCCAGAACAAGTCGCTGGGGCGCTTCGACCTCGCAGACATCCCTCCGTCGCCGCGCGGCCAGCCGCAGATCGACGTGTCCTTCGACATCGACGCGAACGGCATCCTGAACGTCTCCGCGAAGGACAAGGCAACCGGCAAGGAACAGTCCATTGTCATCAAGGCATCGAGTGGTCTGACCGAGGACGAGATCAAAGGCATGGTGCGTGATGCCGAGGCGCATGCCGAGGAAGATCGCAAGTTCGAGGAACTGGTGCAGGTGCGCAATCAGGCGGACCACCTGATCCATTCCACGAAGAAGACGCTCGAAGAGTCGGGTGACAAAGTGCCCGGCGCAGACCGTGCACGTATCGAAGCTGCTGTGTCGGATCTCGAAACTGCGCTGAAGGGCGGACAGAAGAACCAGATCGAAGCGAAGCTGAAGGCGCTGAGCGAGGCCACGGCATCACTGGCGCAGCAGATGTACTCCGATGCGGGTGCCGCGGGTGCCGCGGGCGGTGCAGGTGCGGCGGACGCAGGCGGTGCAGGCGCGGGCGGCAAGCGTGACGATGACGCGGTCGACGCGGAATTCGAGGAAGTGAAGGACGATAAGAAATAGGATTGCCCGACGGCGCGTCGAACTGACGCGCATGGCCAGGCAGACCGCAGGAACCCTGACGCCGATGGCGTCGGGGTTTTTCTGTCTGTGGCCAACGGGCATCCGCTGGCGGGTGCGGCCATCGGCCACAAGCGCGGTCATGCAGGTGTCGGTCTGGGGTAGGAAGTCGGTCCCAGCATGAAGTCGGTCCGGGTGTGAATAAGAGGGTGAAGCAGCGGCATGTCTAAGCGTGACTACTACGAAGTGCTCGGCGTGGCGAAAGACGCACCCGAAGCGGACATCAAGAAGGCCTATCGCCGGCTGGCGATGAAGCTGCATCCCGATCGCAATCCGGACAATCCGAAGGCCGAGGATCAGTTCAAGGAAGCCAGCGAAGCCTATGAGGTCCTCTCCGATGAGGACAAACGCTCGGTGTACGACCGCGGCGGCCATGCAGCCATGAATGGCCAGGGCGGTGCCGGTTTCGGCGGCGGCAACTTCAACGACATCTTCGGTGACGTGTTCAGCGACCTGTTTGGTCAGGGCGGTGCGCGTCGTCCGCAGCGTGGTTCCGATCTTCGCTACAACCTCGATCTGGACCTCGAGCAGGCTGTTCGCGGCGACTCGGTCGAAATCCGCATTCCAGTACTCACGGCCTGCGCCGACTGCGGCGGTTCGGGCGCGAAGACCGGCACCAAGCCTGCGCCATGTCCAGACTGCGGTGGCTCCGGGCAGGTGCGCGTCAGCCAGGGCTTTTTCTCAATTCAGCAGACCTGCCAACGCTGCCGCGGCCAGGGCCGCATCGTGGTCGACCCCTGCCGTGGCTGCGGCGGGCGCGGTCGGGTGGAAAAGCGCAAGACGCTGGCGGTCAAGATTCCGCCGGGCGTGGATAACGGCTATCGCATTCGGCTGGCCGGCGAAGGTGAAGCGGGACCGGGCGGCGCGCAGGCCGGCGACCTCTACGTGCAGATTGCCGTGCGCGAACACCGCATCTTCCAGCGCGACGGCAAGCATCTGTACTGCGAGGTGCCGATCAGCTTTGTCGAAGCCGCGCTTGGCGGTGAGCTGGAAGTGCCGACCCTCGACGGTCGCGTGCGTCTGCGTATCCCCGCCGAGACCCAGACCGACAAGGTGTTCCGCTTGAAGGGTAAGGGCGTGGTCCCCGTTCGCGGTGGTCCGCCGGGCGATCTGCTGTGCAAAGTTGTGGTGGAAACACCTGTGAACCTGTCCGAAGAGCAGACCACGCTGCTGCGCAGGCTGGGCGAGACGCTGAAGAGCGGCGGCGAGAAACAGTCGCCCAAGGGCAGTACCTGGTTCAAAGGTATCTCGGACTTCTTCGATAGCCTCAAGCTCTGACCGTTTGCCCTGGCCACTGAAGCACGTTTGTTACCTCATCTCGGAGCCTGTGCAACATGGTGAATCTGGCGATCGCAGGGGCCGCAGGCCGGATGGGCAAGACCCTCATTCAGACCGCAGTGACTCGACCCGAGATGAAGCTGGTCGGCGCGGTTGAACGCCCCGGCAACCCGCTGCTGGGCAGCGACTCAGGGGACGCGGCCGGTGTGGGGCACCTTGGGGTGCCGTTCGTCGACAGTGTTGCCGCCGCATGTATCGGCGCCGATGTGCTCATCGACTTCACGACCCCGGTCGCTACGCTGCACGCGGTTCAGGCCTGCGTGGCTGTCGGTTGCAGCATGGTCATCGGAACCACGGGCATCGATGACGAAGGCCGCGCGCAGATCCTTGCCGCTTCGCGCCAGATTCCAATCATGTTTGCGCCCAACATGAGTGTCGGCGTGAACCTGATGTTCAGGCTTGTGGCGCTGGCGGCAGAAGCGCTGGGCGAAGACTTCGATGTGGAGGTGATCGAAGCACACCACCGCATGAAGGTCGATGCGCCGTCGGGCACGGCGGTGCGGCTTGGCGAGATCCTTGCGCAGGCGCTGGGCCGCAGCTACGCAGGCGACGCAGTGCATGGTCGCGTCGGGCAGGTGGGTGCGCGAACCCAGCGCGAGATTGGTTTTCATGCGCTGCGCGGCGGCGACATCGTGGGTGACCACACGGTCATGTTTGCGGGCGGCGGCGAGCGGTTTGAGATCACCCATCGCGCCAGCAGCCGGACCAACTTCGCCGATGGCGCGATGCGGGCAGCGCGCTGGTTGCCGGGTCGGGCGCCGGGCCTGTACACCATGTTCGACGTGTTGGGCTTGCAGGCCTGAATCGAGTGCGCGGCCGTGAACTTGGGGTCGATCTTGTCATCTTGTTCAGATATGGCGCAGACAGCGCGGCGTCACGTCGTTAGACTGCCGGCCCCAACGAGTGGACCGCGCAGTGCGCACCACGAGTCGGCAAGTCAGGGTTGCGTGTACGCAATCGATGGCTCGCCCGCAGGTTAAGTGCTGCGTTGGTTGTTGCATAAGTCTTATCGTTGGTTTGGGCGGCTCGGGTTGAACGTGAGTTCATAGCGGTTGCCCTAGCCTGAGTCTGGTTGCGCCCCTCTGGTTCTGTCCAACGGGGGGTGACAGAAAATTTGGGAGGGTTCGTGGTGTCCAAAGCCGTCGGCGCGCCCGCGCTTCGGCTCAGCCTGGGTCGGCCCGCAATTCTTGCACTTGCGGATGGCACTACGTTTTCCGGTTATTCGATCGGCGCCGAAGGTTCCACTGTTGGTGAGCTGGTGTTCAACACCGCCATCACCGGCTATCAGGAAATCCTGACGGACCCTTCGTACGCGCGGCAGATCGTGGCGCTGACGCATCCGCATGTAGGCAACACCGGCGTCACTCCGGAAGACATGGAGTCCGATCGTGTCTGGGCCGCAGGTTTTGTCGTGCGCGATGTACCGCGACGTGTCAGCAGCTGGCGCGCCCGCGGGGATCTTCCCGGGTTTCTGCGTGAGCAGGGCGTGGTCGCCATTGCTGGCGTCGATACCCGCGCACTTACTCGCGTGTTGCGGGAAAAAGGCGCTCAGGCGGGCTGCATCATTTCTTCGGACAGCGACATTTCTTCGGACCGCAAAATTGCGTCGGACAGCGACGGGGTCGAATCGGTTATCGCAGCGCAGGCCGCCCAGGCAATAGAACAAGCGCAGCGTTTTCCTGGCCTTGCCGGTATGGACCTCGCCCAGCATGTCACCGTGGCCAGGCACTACGCCTTCAATGGTTCTACCTGGCGTCGCGACATCGGTTTTCCAAACCGCACCGGCGGCCGCCATCACGTAGTAGCGGTGGACTTCGGCGTGAAGCGCAACATTCTGCGCATGCTGGTGGCGCGCGATTGCCGCGTCACTGTCGTCCCGGCCCAGACCACGTACGAACAGATCATGGCGCTGCAACCGGACGGCGTGTTCCTGTCCAATGGACCGGGTGATCCGGAGCCGTGCGACTACGCGATCAGTGCCATTGCGCAGCTGTTGGCCGATGCACCAGCGCTGCCGGTGTTCGGCATCTGCCTGGGTCATCAGTTGCTTGCGCTGGCCTCGGGTGCGCGCACGCTGAAGATGGCGCATGGCCATCATGGCGCCAATCATCCTGTGAAGGATCTGCAGCGCGGTCGTGTGGTCATCACCAGCCAGAACCACGGTTTTGCGGTCGACTCTGACAATCTGCCGAACTGCCTGGCGGTGACGCATGTGTCGCTGTTCGATGGCTCGCTGCAGGGATTGCGCCGCACCGACCGGCCCGCGTTCAGTTTTCAGGGCCACCCGGAAGCCAGCCCCGGGCCGCACGACTGTGCCTACCTGTTCGATGAATTCGTGGCGCTGATGACCGCGCGCAGCCAATCCTAGGAGCCCATGCCAAAGCGCACAGACATATCGACCATCCTCGTCATCGGCGCGGGCCCGATCGTCATCGGGCAGGCCTGCGAGTTCGACTATTCAGGCGCCCAGGCCTGCAAAGCGCTGCGCGAAGAGGGTTATCGCGTTGTGCTGGTGAATTCGAACCCTGCGACGATCATGACCGACCCGAGCATGGCCGATGCGACGTACATCGAGCCCATTGAATGGCGCACGGTGTCGCGCATCATCGAGCGGGAACGGCCCGACGCGCTGCTGCCCACGATGGGCGGTCAGACTGCGCTCAACTGCGCGCTGGATCTTGCACGTGAAGGCGTGCTCGAGAAGTTCGGCGTGGAAATGATTGGTGCCAGCCGCGATGCCATCGACAAAGCCGAAGATCGCGAGCGCTTCGACAAGGCGATGAAGGCCATCGGCCTGGAAACGCCGCGCTCGGCGTTTGCGCACAGCATGGAAGAGGCGCTGCAGGTGCAGGCCAGCATCGGTTTTCCCTGTGTCATCCGACCCTCGTTCACCATGGGTGGCAGCGGCGGCGGCATCGCCTACAACATGGAAGAGTTCGAGGAGATCTGTGAGCGCGGTTTCGACTTGTCGCCCACCAGCGAACTGCTGATCGACGAGTCGCTGATCGGTTGGAAAGAGTTCGAGATGGAGGTGGTCCGCGATCGCAACGACAACTGCATCATTGTGTGCTCCATCGAGAACTTCGATCCGATGGGCGTGCATACCGGTGACAGCATCACCGTGGCGCCAGCGCAAACGCTGACGGACAAGGAATACCAGATCATGCGCAACGCATCGATTGCGGTGCTGCGTGAGATTGGCGTGGAGACCGGTGGCTCGAACGTGCAGTTCGCCATCGATCCGAAGGATGGCCGCATGGTGGTCATCGAAATGAACCCGCGCGTGTCGCGCTCGTCTGCACTGGCATCCAAGGCTACCGGCTTTCCCATCGCCAAGGTCGCCGCGAAGCTGGCGGTCGGCTACACGCTGGATGAACTGACCAACGACATTACGCGTGTGACGCCAGCATCGTTCGAGCCATCGATCGACTACATCGTCACCAAGATGCCGCGCTTCACGTTCGAGAAGTTCCCGCAGGCCGATCAGCGCCTCACCACGCAGATGAAATCCGTTGGCGAAGTGATGGCGATCGGCCGCACGTTTGCCGAGTCGCTGCAGAAGGCGCTGCGTGGGCTCGAGATCGGTGTGAGCGGGCTCGACCCGCGCCTGAAGTCCGACGGCAACGACGACCGGTCACAACTGAAGCGCGAACTTTCAATTCCGGGTCCCGAGCGCATCTTCTACGTTGCGGATGCATTCCGTGCCGGCATGACGCTGGAGGAAATCCACGAGTACTCGATGATCGATCCGTGGTTCCTGGCGGAACTCGAGGCCATTCTGCTGAGCGAAACGCGTGTCTCGGAAGTCACGCTTGAGGCGCTGGGTCGTGATGACTTCTGGTTCCTCAAGCGGCAGGGTTTTTCCGATGCACGGCTCGCGACCTTGTTGCGCAGCGACGAGAACAGCGTGCGCCTGTGCCGTCAGCGTTTTGGCGTGCGACCCGCGTACAAACGCGTCGACACCTGTGCGGCAGAGTTTCCTGCGGCGACGGCCTACATGTATTCGACTTACGAGTCGGAGTGTGAATCGCGTCCGACCGCCAACAGGAAAATCATGGTGCTGGGCGGTGGGCCGAACCGCATCGGCCAGGGCATTGAGTTCGACTATTGCTGTGTGCACGCGGCGTTTGCCATGCGTGAAGATGGTTTCGAGACCATCATGGTCAATTGCAATCCCGAAACCGTTTCGACCGACTACGACACCTCGGATCGGCTCTACTTCGAGCCGGTCACGCTCGAAGACGTGATGGCCATCGTCGACCTGGAACAGCCTGTTGGCGTCATCGTGCAGTTCGGCGGGCAGACGCCGCTGAAGCTCGCGGCGGCATTGCATGCGGCCGGTGTGCCGATTCTGGGCACGACAGCCGATGCCATTGATCGCGCGGAAGATCGCGAGCGTTTCCAGCAGGCGTTGATCAAGCTGGATCTGCTGCAACCGCCGAACGCGATGGTGAATGCGGTCGACACGGGCATCGAGGCGGCGCGCAAGATCGGTTTCCCGCTGGTGGTCCGACCGTCCTACGTGCTGGGCGGCCGCGCCATGGAGATCGTGTTCGGCGAGGACGATCTGCGTCGTTACCTGCGCAATGCTTTTGAAGTGTCTTCGTCGTCGCCGATCCTGCTCGACCGGTTTCTGGATCAGGCCGTGGAGATTGACGTCGATGCGGTGTGCGACGGCCGCGAAGTGGTCATCGGCGCGATCATGGAGCACATCGAACAGGCCGGCGTGCACTCTGGCGACTCCGCGTGCTCGTTGCCGCCCTATCGGTTGACGGCAGAACTGCAGACCGAGATTCGCGAACAGGTTCGGCGCATGGCGCTGGAGCTGGGTGTGGTTGGCCTCATGAACGTTCAGTTGGCCGTTCAGGCAGGCCGCGTGTACGTGCTGGAGGTGAATCCTCGCGCGTCGCGTACGGTGCCGTTCGTATCGAAGTGCATTGGTCGCTCACTGGCCAAGATCGCGGCGCGCTGCATGGCCGGCACGTCATTGGCTGAGCAGGGCTTCACGAAGGAGATCGTGCCGAACTTCTTCAGCGTCAAGGAAGCGGTGTTCCCGTTCAACAAGTTCCCGGGTGTCGATCCAATCCTTGGTCCGGAGATGAAATCTACGGGTGAAGTGATGGGTGTCGGCGCAACGTTTGCGGAAGCGTTTGCGAAGGCCAGCAAAGCCGGTGGTACAACAATTCCGCGGGGTGGTCGCGCATTCCTTTCTGTGCGCGATGTCGACAAGCAGGGCATCGTGGGCGTTGCGCGAGACCTTTCCAGCTTGGGCTTCAAGCTGCTCGGCACGCGTGGCACGGCGCGCGTACTGACTGAAGCGGGGCTGCAGGTGCAGGTCGTCAATAAGGTGACGGAAGGTCGCCCGGACATATCCGACATGCTTAAGAACGAGAAGCTGGAGTTCATCGTCAACACGACTGATGGGCGTAAAGCCATCGCCGATTCGGCTGTCATCCGTCGTCTCGCGCTGCAGAAGAAGGTCTGCTATACGACGACCCTTGCGGGCGCGGAAGCCTTCTGTCTCGCCATGATGCACGGACAGGCACAAGACGTGCGCCGACTACAGGACTTGCATGCGGGGATTGCGCAATGAGAGTGCCGATGACGGTCGAGGGCGCAGTGAAACTGCGGGCCGAACTGCAACACCTCAAGAGTGTGCTTCGACCACAGATCATTCAGGCTATCTCTGAGGCGCGTGCGCATGGTGACCTCAAGGAGAACGCCGAATACCACGCCGCCAAGGAGCAGCAGAGTTTCAGCGAAGGCCGCATCAACGAGATCGAGAACAAACTCTCTGATGCACAGATCATCGATATCACGAAGATTGCCAATTCCGGTCGCGTGGTCTTCGGTGCAACGGTGACGCTCATCAACGTCGAGACTGACGAGAAGTTCGTCTATCGCATTGTTGGCGACGACGAGGCGGACGCCAAGAACGGCACGATCTCAGTGTCATCGCCCATGGTCCGAAGCATGGTCGGCAAAGAAGTGGGCGATGTGTTTCGGCTGAAGATGGGCGCCACAGAAACCGAATTCGAGATCGATTCGGTCGATCACATCTGAAGCGGGCTCGGCGGTACGTCAGCGGGTTTGTGTGGGTTTGCGCCGCGCGGGTCCGCCGGACCTTGCGCCGCTGGACCTTGCGCCACTTGACCTCGCGCCACTTGACCTCGCAGCACCGGAACTTGCCGAACCTGATCGGGGGGCAGGCTTTCGTTTTGCCGTGACTTTGCGCTTTGCAACGGGTGTGCGTTGCGCGGGCACCGTGCTCAACGCACTGGGCTTGCTGGTCGAAATTGGGCGTTGAAGATTGGACAGCTGCGGCTTGGCGCTGGGGTTCGGCCGGAACAACACGCTGATCTTGCCGATGTCGGCCACTTTGTCGGCGCCCGTGAAGGCGCAGATTTCATTGGCCGTGGATGCGCGGGCTTCGCGGTCGTTGATGGCCAGCTTGACCTTGATCAGCTCATGATCTGATAACGCACGCTCGATCTCGTTCAGAACACTTTCTTCGAGTCCGCGCTCAGCGACGATCACCACGGGTTTGAGGTGATGCGCAAGGCGACGAAGGTCGCGTCGTGTTTCTGAGTCCATGGTCATGGCGCGAGTGTAACAGCGCGATCAGGGCCAGCCCTTGCACCGGTGTAAGGTTTCTTCGGCTGCATCGCCGGGCCCTCGATGCGCTAGCCTGACTGATGAGGAACGACGAGTGAGTGATTCAAGTGGCAGGTGGCTGGCGAGACAGAAGCGCGATCCCTTCGTTCGCGAGGCGCGGACCAGCGGTTATCGCTCCCGCGCGGCGTTCAAACTCGAAGAACTGGACCGTCGCTGCGGATTGTTGCGCAGTGGCATGCGGGTCCTGGACCTTGGCGCGGCGCCTGGTAGCTGGGCGCAGTACGCGGCCAACCGGGTCGGGCCAAAGGGTGTGGTGGTGGCCTGTGATCTGCTGGAGATCGCACCGCTGAACGCGGTGTACGTCATCCAGGGCGACGCGCGCGATGACGCGATTCAGAATCGCATTCGTGATGCCGTGGGATCGAATGCGCTGGACCTTGTGATTTGCGATATGGCCCCGAACTTGTCTGGTATCCGGGTCCGTGATCAGGCCGAGGCCATGGAATTGCTGGAGATTGCTCTTGAATTGGCGCAGTCGATGCTTCGTCAGGGCGCGTTCGATGGCAAATCGGTTGGGCAGCAGGGGCGGGCCCCCAGCGGAAATGCAGGCGGCGGTTTTGTGGCGAAGCTGTTTCAAGGTGCGGGCAGTGACGCGTGGTTGGCGGACGTACGCAAGCTGTTTGCGACGGTGCGGATCGTGAAGCCGAAGGCATCACGGGAAGAGTCGCGCGAGGTCTATGTGGTTGCGCAGGGCCTGAAGCGACTGTCCCCGGTGGAAATGGACGGATCGGACGAACTGGATGAGTCGCAGGTGGGATGAACGGCCGGAAGGTCGGTCTGAACACAGCGGAGAGGACGGAAAAGACGTATCTGGGAGCTGGCCGGCACGAGCGGCACGTTCGCAGAGGTGTTGTAAGCTCACTGGCCGCGCGTATCTTCAGTGCGCGGAGGAGAAACGGCGTTGAACGAGATTGGTAAGAACCTGCTCTTGTGGTTGATCGTTGCCGCGGTCCTGATGGCCGTGTTTGCCAACCTGAGCGCGAAGTCCCAGCCCAATGAACTCGGTTACTCGGAGTTCCTGGCAGCTGTGCACGACAAACAGATCACCGAGGTGACCTTTGAGGGCCTGGTGATCCGTGGCCAACGTGCGTCGGGCGGTGAGTTCGTCACCAATCGGCCGCCGGTGGATGATCCGAAGCTCATCGACGACCTGGCATCACATCGGGTGAAGTTCGGCGCGAAGTTGCCTGAGCAACAGAGCATCTGGATGCAGTTGCTGGTCGCCAGCTTTCCAATCCTGATCATCATTGCCGTGTTCATGCTGTTCATGCGGCAGATGCAGGGTGGTGCGGGCGGGCGCGGCGGCCCGATGGCATTTGGCAAGAGCAAAGCGCGCCTGCTGTCGGATGATCAGATCAAGACCACGTTCGCCGATGTGGCGGGCGTCGACGAGGCAAAGGACGACGTGCACGAGCTCGTTGAGTTCCTGCGCGACCCGGGCAAATTTCAGCGGCTCGGCGGGCGTATCCCGCGCGGGGTGCTTATGGTGGGGCCGCCGGGTACAGGCAAGACGTTGCTCGCGAAGGCGATTGCCGGTGAGGCCAAGGTCCCGTTCTTTTCAATTTCCGGCTCCGACTTCGTTGAGATGTTCGTGGGTGTCGGTGCATCACGCGTGCGCGACATGTTCGATCAGGCCAAGAAGCAGGCACCCTGCATCATCTTCATCGACGAGATCGATGCCGTGGGCCGTCACCGCGGCGCCGGTCTTGGCGGTGGCCACGACGAACGCGAGCAAACGCTGAACCAGTTGCTGGTTGAGATGGATGGCTTCGAGGCCAACGACGGCATCATCGTGATCGCTGCCACCAACCGCCCCGACGTGTTGGATCCAGCCTTGTTGCGCCCGGGTCGCTTCGACCGTCAGGTGGTCGTACCGCTGCCGGACATCCGCGGCCGCGAGCAGATCATCAAGGTGCACATGCGCAAAGTGCCGATTGCGGACGACGTTTCGCCCAGCACGATCGCCCGCGGCACGCCGGGGTTCTCCGGCGCGGACCTGGCGAACCTTGTGAACGAAGCGGCGCTGTTCGCTGCGCGTAGCGGCAAGCGGCTGGTCACCATGAACGAGTTCGAGAAGGCCAAGGACAAGATCATGATGGGCGCCGAGCGCAAATCGATGGTCATGTCGGACAAGGAGCGTTTGAACACGGCCTATCACGAAGCCGGCCACACGATCGTCGGACGGCTGATGCCGGAGCATGACCCGGTCTACAAGGTCACCATCATTCCTCGGGGTCGGGCGCTGGGTGTGACCATGTACCTGCCAGAGGAAGATCGGTACAGCCACAGCCGGCAGTCGCTGATCAGCATCATCTGCACGCTGTTCGGTGGGCGGATCGCTGAAGAAATGACGCTCGGGCCTGATGGTGTGACAACGGGTGCGAGCAATGACATCGAGCGGGCGACGCACCTGGCCCGCAACATGGTCACGCGCTGGGGTTTCTCGCAGACGCTTGGCCCGCTGAAGTACGACGAAGACGACGGCGAGGTGTTTCTCGGCATGAGCGCGGGCAACCGGCCGAAAGCGGTGTCCGGGCAGACTGCACGACTGATCGATGAGGAAGTTCGTCGAATCATCGACGAGTGCTACACCAAGGCAACGAAGGCGCTGCAGGACAACCGCGACAAGCTCGATCTCATGGCGCAGGCCTTGATGGAGTTTGAAACACTCAATGCAGATCAGATCGAAGACATCATGGCCGGTGCACGACCGCGTCAGCCCGATGGCGACAGCGGTGGCGCGGCGACCGGTAGCGGCGGCGCCTCGGTATCGCCCATCGGCGGGCCGGCTGGCGAGCATTAGTCGAGGTCGGCAACTGAGCAGCTAAGCAAATGGGCGGCTGACGTGCGTTCATTCTGACTGTGGGTCCGAGCCATGTGCTTGTTTGCGGCGCCTACCGGCTTGATCTGAGCCGTCCGCAGGTGATGGGCGTGATCAATGTCACTCCCGATTCATTCTCCGATGGGGGCGCCTTCTATCGTGGCCGGCGGCTGGATGTCGGCGCTGTTCAAGCGCACGCTCTTCAGCTTGTCGCAGATGGCGCGGCGCTACTCGACATTGGCGGGGAATCAACGCGGCCCGGGGCCGCGCCTGTCGCCGCGGACGAAGAACGCGCTCGAGTGCTTCCCGTTATTGCCGCGCTTGCTGATCTGCGTGTGCCGCTGTCGGTGGACACCAGTGATCCCTATCTCATGTCGGCCGCCATCGATCTCGGTGCCGCCGTCATCAATGACGTCAGGGCGCTGTCTCGAGCGGGCGCGCTGGAAGCCGTGGCGCGCAGTCAGGTGGGTGTTTGTCTGATGCACATGCAGGGCTCGCCCGAGCACATGCAGCAGGCGCCGTCCTATGCCGACGTTGTCACTGAGGTGCGCGATTTCCTTGCGCGGCGCGTCGAACGCTGTCGGGACGCGGGCATTGCCGACCGGCGCATGTTGGTCGATCCGGGCTTCGGCTTCGGTAAATCCCGCGAACACAACCTGACCCTGCTGCGACGGCTTGGCGAACTGCAGTCGCTAGGGTTGCCGCTGCTCGTGGGTTTGTCGCGTAAGGGCACAATCGGTCTCATCACGGGGCAAACCGATGCCAGACTAAGGATTGCGGGCAGCGTGGCTGCCGCCATTCTCGCCGCCCAGGCGGGCGCGAAGTTGATCCGTGCGCACGACGTCCGCGCGACTGTTGATGCGCTGAAAGTGGTTGCGGCAGTAGCAGACGCCCAATGAGGTTTGAACCGTAATGGTCGATAAGAAGCACTTCGGAACAGATGGCATTCGTGGGCGCGTGGGCGACGCGCCCATTACGCCTGATTTTCTGCTGCGGCTGGGTTGGGCCGCCGGCTCCGTATTCAAGCGCAGCGGCGCCACCACGTTGTTGATCGGCAAGGACACGCGTCTGTCCGGCTACATGCTGGAGTCGATTCTCGAAGCCGGTTTGGCCGCGGCCGGTGTGCACGTGAAGTTGCTTGGCCCCATGCCGACGCCCGCGATTGCCTATCTCACACGCACGTTTCGCGCGGACGCGGGCATTGTGATCAGCGCCTCGCACAATCCTTACTTCGACAACGGCATCAAGTTCTTTGGCCCGGAGGGTTACAAACTTCCGGACGAAATCGAGCTTGCGATCGAAGCGGCGTTGGATCGGGAGATCGTAACCGTTGAGTCGAATGCGCTCGGAAGGGCGTCGCGCGTAGCGGATGCGGAGGGCCGTTATGTGGAGTTCTGCAAGGCATCGGTGCCGCGAGGCATGAATCTGCGCGGACTGCATATCGTGCTCGATTGCGCGCATGGCGCGACCTATCTGGTCGCGCCTGCGGTCTTCTCGGAGCTGGGTGCGCGTGTGACGGTGATTGCTGCGTCACCGGACGGCTTGAACATCAATGACGCCTGCGGCACTACGTATCCCGAAGCGTTGATCGCGAAAGTACGTGAGGTCGGCGCTGATCTGGGCATCGCTTTCGACGGCGATGGTGACCGTGTCCTCATGGTCGACCATCGCGGCGGTGTGGCTGACGGTGATGAGATTCTGTTCATCATTGCCAGACATCGCCTGGCCAAGGGTGAGATGACCGGCGGTGTAGTTGGCACCCTCATGAGCAATCTCGGCCTGGAGCGCGCGCTTACCGATCTGGGTATTCGTTTTGTACGGGCGAACGTAGGCGATCGCTACATCATGGAGCGCCTGCAGACCGAAGGTTGGATGCTCGGCGGCGAGTCGTCGGGGCACATCCTGTGTCTGGACCGGACCACGACGGGCGATGGCATTATCTCGGCGCTGCAGGTGCTCTCAGCCATTCGCGATGCCGACACTGACTTGGTCGGCCTGCGCGGCGGGGTTACGAAAATGCCGCAGCTGATGATCAACGTGAAAGCGTCGCGTCCCGGGCGGGTTCGGCAGTCGCAGCCGGTGGCGGATGCCGTCGCGGTTGCGGAGCGCGCGCTCGGTGGTCGTGGGCGCGTGTTGCTGCGGCCGTCGGGCACTGAGCCCGTCGTGCGCGTGATGGTTGAAGGCGAAAACGAATCAGAGGTGCGCTCGGTGCTGAGCGTGCTCGCCGATGCGGTGCGGTGCAGTCTGGTCGACAACGGTGCGGATGAAACTGTCGCTGGTGAAGAGCGCTAAGTGCGCATACATGCGGCTAAGCGCGCTAAGTGCGCTAAGTGCGCAAACGTGCGCCAGGCACGCATACGCGGCTGACCTTGCCGCGGGGCGCGGACTTGCGATGTTCGGTTGCTGACGACAGTTCGGCGAGTACAATCACGCCCCTTTTTTACGTTTGGTCGCACACGTGCAGCGTCTGGTGGCCGCGAACTGGAAGATGCACGGTGTGACTGCGGACGCGGTCGCGAGGGCGCAAGCCGTCGCGGCCTGGTGGACGTACCAGCAGCCTCAGGTCGACGTCGTGCTGTTCCCGCCCCTGCTGCATGTGCAGACGGTGCGGGAAATTCTGCCTGCGCAGATTGGCGTGGGTGTTCAGGATGCCCATCAGGCGATCAGCGGCGCTTTTACAGGTTGCGTGTCGGCCGAAATGGCGGTGGATGCAGGCGCCCAATGGATGATCGTGGGCCACTCAGAGCGGCGCCGGATTTTTGGTGAGTCGGACGCGCAGGTGTCGGAGAAGTTGTCGGCCGCCGTGCGTTCGGGGCTGCGGCCCGTGTTGTGTGTGGGGGAAGATAGCGAGCAGCGTGATAGCGGCGCAGCGGTCAGCGTGGTCGAGCGGCAGTTAGGGGCGGCGTACGCGGCTGTGGGCGCGGGTGGTTTTGCGCGGCTGGTGATTGCATATGAGCCGATCTGGGCCATCGGGACCGGGCGCAACGCGAGCCCTGCACAGGTCGATGAGATGCATAGCGCAGTGCGAAGCTTCTTGTTGGCGACGGGTGTTTCCGATGTGCCGGTGCTGTACGGCGGTAGCGTGAACCCCGGTAATGCCGATGCGCTCTTTGCGCTTGAGAGTGTGAATGGCGCCCTTGTCGGCGGCGCCTCATTGATTGCGGATCAATTCATTGCCATTTGCCGGGCTGCGGCCAAAGGCGTCTTATGAGTAAGTTGGTATGAGTACGTTGGAAAGTGTGCTGATCGTGGTGCTGGCGCTTCTGGCCGCTGCAATCACTGTGGTCGTGGTGCTTCAGCAAGGCCGCGGCGCCGATATCGGTGCGGCCTTTGGCGCGGGTGGGGCGAACACGGTTTTCGGCAGCACCGGATTGGCATCGCCACTGGCCAAACTCACATGGGGCATGGCTGGGGTTTTCCTGGTGCTGTGCATGACGTTGGCCTATCTCGCGAAGCAGCGCTCGGAAGACGCTAACTCGATTGCTGTCGGCGCACCCGTTGTCGCAGGCGATGTGCCTGCTGTAACCGGCGATGTGCCGACTTTGCCGCGCACTACCTCTCCGCGCACAGGAGAGCCGCGTACGGAAGCGCCGGCTGTTCCAGCAGCCAACGCCGACGTGCCTGTGCTACCTTCCGCGGCCAGCAAAACAGAGGCAACTGCAGGTGATGCACCGAAGCCGCCAGCGCCGTGAGTGCTGGGCTTGATTGCGTTGCCTCGGGGCGTTGTTGGCGGCCAATTGCTTAGACGTTCAATTGGATCGACGTCCGATGACTGGGACGGCCATTGGTGAAGGCGCAGAAGTTTTGGGAAGCATGCCGTAGTGGTGGAATTGGTAGACACGCTACCTTGAGGTGGTAGTGGGGGTAACCCCGTGGAGGTTCGAGTCCTCTCTTCGGCACCATCCTTCCCTGTCGTTGCTTTTGTCTTTGCGCTGCTCTTTTCCGATCTGCCCATAAATGGGCGCATGCATTGGACGAGCCCCTGCCTCGCAACGGGCATGTGTACGTGCACATGTGTGAGCAACGCGCTCATTCGCGCCCTCGGCAGCAAGATAAGCCGCAATGAGCCATATGATGTGTTGACCCTGAAGTTGCGTCGCTCCTATACTCCCGGCCCGCGATTGCGGGGTGGAGCAGTCTGGTAGCTCGTCGGGCTCATAACCCGAAGGTCGTAGGTTCAAATCCTGCCCCCGCTACCAAGTTCGGAAAGACCCCTACCAAGGGGTTTTTTGTTCTTGGGGCTTGATGCAAGTGTTTTGCATCTGAGTTGATGAGGTGGGCCGCGGTGCCCACTTTTTGTTTCTGGGTTTTGAGTTTCTGTGCATTTTGTTCAGTTCGGGCGCTTTGTTTCTCTGCGCGGTTTGCTGCTCCGGGCAACGTGCGCGGAAGGTTCGACCTTCGGCATGTGCCGCGTGGTTCTCGTGCGAGCGCGTACCGCTGAAGGTCTAGCGGTTGGCGGTTGTCTGCCGCGCATAGCTGAACCGGCCGTGTGTCCTGGCCGTCAAAGGCACGCGTAGAACGCCCGCGTCAAACGTTGGCAACGGCTGAATAGGCCGAATCGGCTGAATCGGAAGGTGAAGGCAGTGGAGAAGTGTTAAGTGGCGGCGAGCACCGAACGATTGCAGTCAGTGCTTGAGCCGGTGATCGCCGCACTCGGTTGCAGCGTCTGGGGCATTGAGTTCGAGGCCCTTGGTCGTCGGAGCGTCCTTCGCATCTACATCGATCGCGAAGAAGGCATTGGCATCGAGGACTGTGAGCGCGTCAGTCATTCCGTCAGCGACATACTGGACGTGGAAGAACTGATCAACGGCGCCTTCACGCTGGAAGTTTCATCCCCCGGGCTGGATCGGGTGCTGTTCACGGATGTGCAGTATCGCGGCGCGCTCGGGTCGCAGGTCGACGTTCGGCTGCGGGCACCTCAGGAAGGTCGTCGGCGCTGGCTGGGTCGATTGGAGGCAGTGTACGAAGAAGACATCGTGTTGGTGTTGGATGATCGAGAAGAGCCTATACGGCTTCGATTTGAGGACATCGGCAAAACGAGGATCGTTCCGTAGTTCGATGAGTAGCGCTGTTCGGGGTCAAGGAAGCGGTTGAGTCGGTCGGAAACAAGCAATAGCCGGCAGGCCGGTCAACAACCTGACAACACACGAGGGCAAACTGCAGCGACAGCGATGGGACGAATGCCAATAGGACGAGAAATAGTTTCGGGACGGTGACGTCAGAATGGGAAAAGAAATCCTGCAGGTAGTGGAATCGGTTTCAAACGAGAGAGGCGTTCCGCCTGGCGTGATATTTGAAGCCTTGGAAACCGCCCTGGCGATGGCGACCAAGAAGCGGTATGCCGAAGAGGCCGAAGTGCGCGTCGATATCGATCGCACCACGGGCGAGTACGACTCGTTCCGTCTCTGGACCGTCGTGCCGGACGACGTCGTGATGGAAAACCCGCACGCGCAGATTCGGATGGACGATGCGATCGACACGCACCCGAATTCGAAACCGGGTGATGTCATCGACGAACCCGTGGAGTCCGTGGAATTCCGCCGAATTACTGCGCAGATTGCCAAGCAGGTCATCGTGCAGAAGGTGCGCGAAGCGGAACGACAGCAGATGGTCGAGGCTTTTGCGCCACGCATCGGTCAGCTGGTTTCCGGTACGGTGAAGAAAGTCACGCGTGACAGCATCATCGTCGACCTGGGCAGCAACGCAGAGGCGGTGCTGCCTCGCGAAGCACTCATCCCGCGCGAGACATTCCGCATCGGCGATCGATTGCGCGCTTTGCTGAAGGAAGTTCGGCAGGACGCGCGTGGTCCGCAACTGATGCTGTCGCGCACCGATCCGAAAATGCTCATTGAGCTGTTTAAGATCGAAGTGCCTGAGATCGCCGAACAGGTCATCGAAATCCGTGCCGCAGCGCGTGACCCGGGCTCCCGCGCGAAGATCGCTGTGAAGACCAACGATGGTCGCATCGATCCTGTGGGCGCTTGCGTCGGCATGCGCGGATCGCGCGTACAGGCGGTATCGGGCGAACTCGCGAACGAACGCATCGACATCATTTTGTGGGACGACAACCCCGCACAGCTGGCGGTGAATGCCATGTCACCGGCAGAGGTTGCATCGATCGTGGTCGACGAAGACAACCACACCATGGACATCGCGGTTGTCGAGGGCAACCTCGCGCAAGCCATTGGCCGCGGCGGCCAGAACGTTCGGCTGGCAAGCGAGCTGACACGTTGGACGCTGAATATCCTGACCGAGGAGGAAGCGAACGCCAAGCAACAGGCGGAAACGAACAAGATCGTTGAAGAATTCCAGCGCTCGCTCGATGTGGATGAAGGCGTTGCCATCGCATTGGTGGAAGAAGGTTTCACCACCCTTGAAGAAGTGGCCTATGTGCCGCTCGAGGAAATGCTGGCGATCGAAGGGTTCGACGAAGACATCGTGTCGGAGCTGCGGACGCGTGCGAAAGACGCACTGCTGACGATGGCCATTGCCGGCACCGGCGCGCTGGATGGCGCAGAACCCGCAGAGGATCTGCTGTCGCTGGAAGGGATGGATTCAGATCTTGCGGTGAAGCTGGCTGCGTCAGGTGTGAAGACACGCGAAGACCTGGCCGAATGTGCAGTCGATGAACTGCTCGAAGTACAAGATATTGGTGAAGAACGGGCGGCGGCATTGATCATGGCCGCCCGGGCGCACTGGTTTGAGTGACCCGGCGTTCGCAATCGCGCCAATTGGAGAGTGAGCGTATGGCCGAAGGCACGACCGTTAAGCAGCTGGCCGACGTGTTCAAGATGTCGGTGCCGCGCATATTGCAGCTGCTTCAAGAGGCCGCTTTGCCGCAGCGTGTGGAATCCGACATTGTCACGCCTGAGCATCGGCACACCTTTGTTGGTTTTCTGCAACGCCAGCGTGGCGGTAGCGATGTGGCAGCTGCAGCGCCAACGAAGCTGACGCTGACGCGGACGACCCATGCCGCTGTCAAAGCGCCAGGTGGCGGCGTGCGTGGCCGAACCATCGACGTGGCGGTGAAGAAGAAGCGCGTTTATGTGAAGCGCGACAACGTCGAAGACACGACTGAAGTCGAAGTCGAGCCGGAAGTCGAAGTCGAGCCGGAAGTCGAAGTCGTTCAGGAGCAGCTCGAGCAGCCTGTTGCGCTAGCGCCCGTGGTCGAGGTTGCGGCGGTAGTAGAAGCGCCGGTAGCGGCCGCCGCTGAGCCCATCGCGCCAGCGGCGCCTGAAGTGCGGCTCGGACAAGTACAGATCGAGGCGAACAGAAACCGTGCCGAAGATGCTGGCCGGCTTGCTGCCCAGGAGGCCGCACGTCGCGAAGCCGAAGCGCGTGTGGAAGAAGATCGCCGCCGTCAGGCCGACGAAGCGCGTCGGGTACTGGAAGCGCAGGAAAAAGCCGAACTGCAACGCCGCGCCGATGCCGATCTGATTGCCAAGCGGGACGAAGATGCGCGCCAGAAGCGCGATGTGGACAAACCAAAAGCGGGCGTACGCCCGGCTGCAAGTGATTCGTCGGACAGCCGCCCTGCGGGCCCGCACGGCGCGCGCGACAGCAAGAAGGGCAAGCAGAAGGATACGAAGGACGACTTCGGCGATGGCCGCACGCGTCGTCGCGAGCTGAAGCTCGCGACCGATCGCGGTAATGCGCACCGCCGCGGTCACCGTGGTCCCAAAGGCCAGCAGTTCGAGCGCCCGCCTGAATTCATCGCGCGCGATGTCGACGTGCCGGAGAACATCACGGTCGGGGAACTCGCCGCGCGCATGTCGGTGAAGGCGTCGGAGCTTGTGAAGAAGCTCTTCAGCATGGGCGTGATGGCCACCATCAATCAGTCGATTGACCAGGAAACGGCTGTGCTCGTTGTCGAGGAGCTTGGCCACCGTGCAAACGCGGTTGCATCCGACGCCGTTGAGCAGGCATTCCAGGAAGCGATCCGCAAGACCAACGTCATGGGCGAGGGCGTTCCGCGTCCGCCGGTCGTGACTGTGATGGGTCACGTTGACCACGGTAAAACGTCGTTGCTCGATCGCATTCGTCAGACCAATGTGGTGCAGGGCGAAGCAGGCGGAATTACCCAGCACATCGGTGCTTATCACGTGCAGACCGCCAAGGGCGGCGTGACATTCATCGATACGCCAGGTCACGCGGCATTCACCGCAATGCGTGCACGCGGCGCGCGCGTCACCGACATCGTCATTCTGGTGGTGGCGGCGGACGATGGCGTGATGCCGCAAACCGCAGAAGCCATTGATCACGCACGCGCGGCGAAAGTGCCGATCGTCGTGGCCGTCAACAAGGTCGACAAGTACGGCGTCGACATCGAGCGCGTGCGCACCGAACTCGCTGGCAAGAACGTCGTGCCGGACGATTGGGGTGGTGACACTCAATTCATCAATGTGTCGGCGCTGACGGGTCAAGGCATCGACGAATTGCTGGACGCTGTGCTCCTGCAGGCCGAACTGCTGGAACTTCGGGCAGTGCCTGAGGCCGCTGCGCAAGGCATAGTGATCGAATCCAGGCTCGACAAGGGGCGCGGCCCGGTCGCCACAGTGCTGGTACAGAACGGCACGTTGCGACGTGGCGACATCATTGTTGCCGGCACTCACTTCGGCCGCGTTCGCGCAATGCGCGATCACACCGGCGCGAACGTTGAGGAAGCAGGCCCTGCAATTCCCGTCGAGGTGCTTGGTCTGTCCGGTGTGCCTGGCGCAGGTGATGACGTGGCAGTGGTGGCAGACGAACGCGCAGCGCGCGAGATCACCGAATTCCGCCAGGTGCGTTCGGTGGAACAGCGCATGGCCAATCAGCAGGTCACCAAGCTCGACGCACTGTTCACCAATCTCAAGGAAGGCGAACGCCCGACGCTCAACATTCTGCTCAAGACCGACATGCGGGGCTCGCTGGAAGCCATCACGCATGCCATCAATGAGATGAAGAACGAGGAAGTGGTCGCGCAGATCATCGGTTCGGGCATCGGCGGCATCACAGAAGGCGATGCCAATCTTGTGCTGGCGTCGAAGGCCCTGCTGTTCGGCTTCAACGTGCGGGCCGATCCTGCGGCGAAGAAGATCATCGAGCGCGAGAACGTGGACCTGCGCTACTACAGCGTGATCTACGAACTGCTGGACGACATCAAGACGATGTTGTCGGGCATGTTGTCGCCGGAACTGCGCGAGGAAATTCTCGGTGTCGCAGAAGTGCGCGAAGTGTTCCGTTCGCCGAAGTTCGGCCAGGTGGCGGGCTGCATGGTTGTGGAAGGCACGCTGAACCGGAACAAGAAAATTCGTGTGTTGCGCGACAACGTCGTCATCTTCCAGGGCGAGTTGGAGTCGCTGCGGCGCTTCAAGGATGACGTAGGCGAAGTGCGTGCAGGCTTCGAGTGCGGCATCGGCGTGCGTAACTACAACGACGTGCGCGAGCGTGACAAGATCGAAGTGTACGAAGTGCGCTCGGTGGCACGGACACTGTGACCATGCGCACCCTCGGCCGCTGCCGGCTTGCGTTGCTTCTGCGCGCAAACCCCAGCTGGGTTCGCTGATGGCGGCGCGCAGTCATGGTCGTGAACACCGGGTTGCAGACTTCATGCAACGCGAGCTGTCGGTGCTGCTGCGCCAGGAAATCCGCGATCCACGCGTGGGTCTCGTGACGATCAACGAAGTGCGCGTGACGCGCGATCTGAGTTACGCCGACGTGTTCGTGTCGCAGCTTGATGTGGGTCGCATCGAGCACGAAGACGAAGATCGGCGCACAGCCTTGATGGATGCGCTGAACGGCGCGGCCGGCTATCTGCGTACGCTGCTGTCGCGTTCGACCACGCTGCGATCCGTGCCGCGGTTGCGCTTCGTCTACGACGAGGCCATCGAGAGCGCCATGCAGATGGATCGCAAGATCCGCACAGCAATGGCAACCAATCTGAACCTCACGACGGATGAGGACGCGGCGCATGCCGATGCGGATGCGGCGCATGCCGAAGCGCACGCCGACCAGCAGGCTGAGATTGCCTCACCTCACGTCGACCCTTCTCAAGTCAACAAGCAGCAGGAGCGTTCATGAACCGCAATCGGCGCCGTGCACCGCGCGGCCGCGAAGTCGATGGCGTGCTGGTCCTGGACAAACCTCTGGGCCTCAGCTCCAACGAGGCGCTGCAGCAGGTGAAGTCTTTGTTCCGCGCAGCCAAGGCTGGGCATACCGGCAGCCTGGATCCGCTCGCAACCGGCGTGTTGCCGTTGTGCTTTGGTGAGGCGACCAAGCTGTCGCAGTACCTGCTCGACGCCGACAAGCGCTATCTGACGACAGTGAAACTGGGTGTGCGCACTGAGACCGGCGATGCCGAAGGCAAAGTCGTATCCGAGCGCTCTACGGCCGGTGTTACCGAAGCGCAGGTTCGCGAAGCGCTGCTCAAGTTCACTGGGGAGTTTGATCAGGTACCGTCGATGTACTCCGCGGTCAAGCACGGCGGTCAGCCGCTGTACAAGCTTGCGCGGCAGGGCATAGAAGTGGAACGTGCCGCGCGTCGCATTCACGTGTACAGCAATGATCTGCTGTCGTTCGCCGGCGATGAAGTGCAACTCGACATTCACTGCAGCAAGGGCACCTATGTGCGCACCATCGCAGAGGATCTGGGCGAGTTGCTAGGCTGCGGTGGGCATGTGGTCGCCTTGCGCAGATTGCGCGCGGGCCCGTTCGCCGAACACGACATGGTCACGATGTCGGAACTCGAAGCGTTGCTCGAGACGGGCGGCACGCGGGCGCTGGATGAAAAGCTGCAGCCGATCTGGAGCGCGGTGCGCGACTGGCCGGAGGTGAAGCTTGAGGAAGTCACTGCGTTCTACTTGAAGCAGGGACAGTCGGTACTGGTGCCGCATTCACCCACACGTGGATGGGTGCGGCTGAGCCATGAAAGCGCAGGCATCGAGTCTGACTTTCTCGGCGTTGGCGAAGTGCTTGATGACGGGCGTATTGCCCCGCGCAGGCTGCTGGCCGCCTGAAAGGCGGCCAGCATTGAAGTTGAAAAGGAAGCTGGCCGCCTGAAAGGCGGCCAGCATTGAAGTTGGAAAGCAAGCTGGCCGCCTGAAGGGCGGACAGCGTGAAGTCGAAAGGCAGAGGCGCCGCCACGAAGGTGTCGGCAACAACGAACGGCGACTGTAAATGTGCACGGTCGTTCGTTCATTCAATCAATCCATGCACGTTGGAGAAGGCAAATGGCAGTTACCGCGGAAAACAAAGCGCGGCTGATGAAGGAATACGAGCGTTCGGACGGCGACACAGGTTCGCCCGAAGTTCAAGTCGCGTTGCTGACGGCAAACATTGAAGCGCTGCAGGAACACTTCAAGAAACACGCGAAAGACCATCACAGCCGGCGCGGCCTCATTCGCATGGTCAACCAGCGCCGATCGCTGCTCGACTATCTGCGCCGCATCGACCAGACCCGTTATTCAAAATTGATCGAACGTCTGGGTCTGCGCCGCTGACGAAAACGCCGCTTGCGCCTGTTCCCAATGTTCAGCGTCCGGAGGACGAACACTTGATACCAATCAGACAAGAATTCATGTATGGCAAGCACAAAGTCGTGCTTGAAACCGGGCGCATTGCGCGCCAGGCCACCGGCGCAGTGCTGGTGTCCATGGACGACACCGTTGTGCTCTGCACGGTAGTTGCGGAGAAGCGGGCCAAGCCTGGCCTCGACTTCTTTCCGCTGACTGTCGACTACCAGGAAAAGACCTACGCCGCAGGCAAGATTCCCGGCGGCTTTTTCCGTCGTGAGGGTCGGCCAAGCGAAAAGGAAACCCTGACGTCGCGCTTGATCGATCGCCCCATCCGCCCGCTGTTCCCCGATGGTTTCACGAATGAAACCCAGGTGATCTGCACGGTGATGTCTATCGACAAAGCCTACGAGGCAGATGTGGCCGCCTTGATCGGCGCATCCGCTGCACTGGCTATTGCCGGTGTGCCATTCCAGGGGCCAATTGCCGCAGCGCGCGTTGGCTATCGCGATGGCGAGTATCTGTTGAACCCATCGAGTGAAGAACTCGCAAGTTCAGACCTGCTCATGATCGTTGCGGGCACACGCACGGCTGTGTTGATGGTTGAGTCCGAAGCCAAAGAGCTCACCGAAGACCAGATGCTGGGCGGTGTGCTGTTCGGGCACCAGGAAATGCAGGTGGTCATCGACGCCATTGATGCGTTGGTGGCGAAAGCCGGCAAGCCGCGTTGGGATTGGCAGGCACCCGAAAAGAACGTGCCGCTGCACACCGCAGTCGAGGCGTTTTCGCATAGCGGTCTCGGCGAAGCGTATCGCATCACTGACAAGCAGCAGCGCTACGCGCGCATCGGCCAGCTGAAGCGCGACGCTGTGGAAGCGTTGGCTGGTGAAGGCGATGGCAAGTTCGATTCGAAAGCAGTTGAAGAGGCGTTCGGCGAAGTTGAAAGCAACATCGTGCGGCAGCGCGTGTTGAACGGCGAGCCGCGCATCGATGGTCGCGACCTGCGTACTGTCCGCCCCATCAAGGTCGAAGTTGGCGTGTTGCCCAAGACCCATGGCTCGGCCATGTTCACGCGTGGCGAGACCCAGGCGATTGTTACGACAACACTGGGCACGCTGCGTGACTCGGCGTTGATCGATTCGCTGGCCGGCAGCTACAAGGACTACTTCCTGTTCCACTACAACTTCCCTCCCTTCTGTGTGGGCGAAGTGGGTCGTAACTCAGGGCCGCGCCGGCGCGAGATTGGTCACGGGCGTCTTGCACGGCGTGGTGTGGAAGCAGTTGTGCCGCGTTCGGGCGACTTCCCTTACACGCTGCGGGTGGTGTCGGAGATCACCGAGTCCAACGGTTCCAGCTCCATGGCATCGGTGTGTGGCGCATCGCTCGCGCTGATGGACGCTGGCGTGCCGCTGACAGCACCGGTTGCGGGTGTTGCCATGGGTCTGGTGAAGGAAGGCAACCGCTTTGCGGTGCTCACTGACATCCTGGGTGACGAAGATCACCTCGGCGACATGGACTTCAAGGTGGCCGGTACCGCTGATGGCGTCACCGCATTGCAGATGGACATCAAGATCCAGGGCATCACCGAGGAGATCATGGAAGCCGCATTGGCACAGGCGCATGAAGCGCGCGTGCACATCCTCGGCGAAATGAACAAGGTCATCTCGAAGCCACGCGAGTCGCTGTCGGTGCTGGCGCCGTCGCTGATCGTGATCAAGGTGCACCCGGACAAGATCCGCGATATCATCGGCAAAGGTGGTGCAACCATCCGTTCGATCACGGAAGAGACGGGCGCATCGGTCGACATCGACGATGACGGCAGCGTGCGCATCTACGGTGAGAACCAGGCCGTGCGAGACGCGGCAGTGAAGCGCGTACTCGGCATCACGGCAGAAGCCGAGATTGGTCGTATCTACCGTGGCACGGTCATCAAGATCGTGGACTTCGGTGCGTTCGTCGCCATCCTGCCGGGCAAGGAAGGTCTGCTGCACATCTCGCAGATCTCCGAGCAGCGCATCGAGCGCGTGGAAGACGTGCTGCAGGTGGGCCAGGAAATCGACGTGGTGGTACTCGACCTCGACAACCGTGGCCGCATCAAGCTGTCCATGCGTGAAGTGGCGAACTATCGCGAGCCAGCCGAGGCGTAAGCCGAGAGAGAAAGGCAAGCGCGTAAGCCGAGAGAGAAAGGCAAGCGCGTAAGCCGAGAGAAGAAGCTGCATTGCTCGACACACGACCAATGCGTTGAGAAAAATGCCGCGGTGCGTAAGTCCCGCGGCATTTTTGTTTCTTGCCTGTTACGACGCATCTGCGGTTTGCGAGCACGCAAGCCGCGTAATCGGCGTCTTCGCCTATGCCCAGCGTCGGGGTGGCCGAACGAAGCGTGGTCGCCGAACTTCAGCGCCTTGATCTGCATTGCCAGGATCGATTCCTGTTGGGTGCAGCGGCGCGCATCTCTGCAGAACAAGCGCCGCGCGCCCGCGGTAGCCAGACCTGTATCTCGGAGCCTACGGAGCGCGAGGAAGGTCACACGCGATACGGCACGCGAATATCCGGCGAACTCCCGCCGAAGTCCTTTGTGTTGCGGGTCACCAAGGTCAATCCGGACTCAAGCGCGGTAGCAAGAATGATCGCGTCCGGCAACTTCAGTCGGCGTTCTCTGCGCAGCACGAGTGCCCGTTCAGCAATCGGCTCGTCGATTGCCAGCGCAACAAAACGATTGAGAAACGCGCGCGTGATATCGGTGTGCTCCGGAACGCCACCGCTCATGACCTGCATCCAGGTGATGATGCTGATGACGCACGAGCCGTAGCGATCAAGCTGCTTTTTTCGCGGCTGGAATTCCGGTCAGGTAGTCAATAAGTATGTTGGTGTCGAACACTGCTTTCATGGGTATCGGCTATTGCTTCCATTCGCTGCGCAGCTTTTTTTGCACGGCCAGTCCGTCGCGCGCCCGGCGCCCGACCATCTTCCACGCGCCAAACGCATCTGTTGGCTCGGTATTGCGAAGTACGTATTGAGCCACTGCTTGTCGCACCAACTCGGCTCGGGAGACGTTCTTGCGCCGCTCAAGCTCGCGTAGCGCAGCGATTTGCGAGTCCGGCAGGTCGACGATGATTCGCATGGTTTGCCCCGAGATGATGACGTTGGGCGCGATCGATGTACTAGCGATCGTGCCAACGGCAAGCGGCTGCGGCAACGCCAATCCACTCGCCATCGACGGAACGCGCGCACTGAATTCGCCATGCAGTGCACCGCTGACCCGATTCTCCTTCGCCCGCACCTCGTGCCGTCGTCAGTCGCGCCAGAGCCAGCGCAGGCTTTCCGCGAAGATCGCGCCGCCGTGGCGCAGGGAATGCCCACCCACGCCAAACTCGAAACGGTGGTCGTAGCCTGCGTACGCCAACGCATTCGCCATGGTCTGGTTCGCGAGCGGCCAGTCGCCGGTGGAAAGCACGCCATCACCCGTTCCGCTTTGCATGAACACGCGCAATGGACGCCGTTCGGTCATGCGTACGATGAACGGCCAGTTGTGGCCGCCGCGGATGTTCACGAACGAGCCGCAGTGGCACAGCACGCGGCGGAAGTGGTCCGGGAAATGCCATGCGGCAGTGAACGAGCAGATGCCGCCGGAGGAGATGCCGATCAGCGTGCGCCGTGCGGGATCGTCGCTCAGCGTCACGCCTTCGGCTGCCACCACGAACGGGATCAGGTCCTCAACGAGGAAGCGGCCGTAGTCCGGTGTCATCGAGTCGTACTCGATGCTGCGCTGCTCGGGTTCGCCGTCCTTCTTCCCCGGCGTCACGAAGATCGCCACGGTCGGCGCCATCTGGCCCTTCGCGATAAGTACGTCAAACACGCGCGAGGCGCGCACGGGGCCTTCGGGTGCAAGGTAGAAATGCCCGTCCTGGATCACCACGAGATTCGCCGGCTGTGCGCGGTCCAGCCCCGGCGTGGTGTACACCACCACGTCACGTGCAGTGCCTGCAAACACGCGCGTGCCCGTCCACGCGGTATGGCGCGAGAGCGCGCCTTCAGGCGTGCCTGGGCGCGGATACGCCTCCGGGCACGGGTTGTAGTTCACGTCTTCGGGCGGATTCAGGGTGGCCACGAAATCCGCCCGCGAGCGACCGTTCACATCGAGCTGCGCCAGCCGGTCGAGGCCGAACAGGCGGTAGGTTTCGTAGTCCATGCCCATGGCGAAGGTCTCCCGTGCAAGATTGGCGAGACTACACGGCGCGCCGCGCTGCTGGCGCAGGGCTGGCATCGTGGTGACGCAAACTGGAGAGGACACCGGCCATGGCCATTGAGGTGGTTGCATACGATCCCCGCTGGCCCGCGTGGTACGCGGAGCTCGAGCTGCGCTATCGAATGGCGCTCCGGCAGGTGCCGGTGCTGGCTATCGAGCACGTGGGCAGCACGTCCGTGCCCGGACTCGCGGCGAAGCCCATCATCGACGTCGATATCGTGGTGGAGCGCGGCGATGTGGCAGACGCGAGCGCAGCGCTGGAAGCGCTTGGCTACGTGCCGCTCGGCGAACTCGGCATCCCGGACCGCTGGGCCTTTCGCGCGCCGGCAGAGCGCATTGCCACGAACACCTATGTCACCGTGGCGGGCTGCCTGTCGCTGCGCAATCACCTCGCCGTACGGGACACGTTGCGCGCGCATGCGCCGCTGCGGGACGAGTACGCCGTAGTGAAGCGACAGCTTGCGCTGCAGGTCGATTCGATCGACGCCTACATCGCCGGCAAGTCCGAGGTGCTGCAGAAGGTCCTTGCGCGCGCGGGCTTCGCTGACGAGGAACTGCGGCGCGTCGACGGCATCAACCGGCACGTGCGCATCCGTGAATATCGCGAGGGCGATGCGCCCGCGTTGCGGGGGGGTGTTCCATTCGTCCGTGCACGCGCTCGCGCGCGGTGAATACGATGCCGAGCAACGTGATGCGTGGGCGCCGGACGAGCACGATGTCGACGACTGGTCCGTACGCATGGCGCGCCTGCAGCCCTTCGTTGTGGAGGATGGCGACGTGATCGTGGCCTATGCGGACCTGCAGCCGGATGGCTACATCGATCACTTTTTCGTGGCCGGTGCTGCGGGTGGCCGCGGCATCGGCACGCGCCTGCTCACGCACCTGCTGGACGTGGCGCAGGCGCGCGGCATCGGCATGCAGTACGCGCACGTGAGCCGCACTGCGCAATCGCTGTTCGCGCACTTCGGCTTCGTGGTGGAAGAGGCGCGCACGGTGGTGGCCCGCGGGGTGAGCATGCGCAATTCGCTGATGCGCCGGGTGACGCCGGGATAGTGCTGGCAGCGTGTGCAGCGCCGGGCTGGGCCGCGTGCTGATCGCATCTGCTGACGTGATCTGGCTGGCGCAATCGGCCTCTAAGGCCGCGCGGATCGATGCGCAGGATCTTGCCCAGCAGGTTGGTGAGGTCCTGCGCGTTACCGCCAGCCGAATGCCCCGGACCGAAGTCGTTGGCGCTGCCGCCGTTGCCGAGCGTGATGTACAGGTAGCCAGCGCGGCCGAACGCAAGCGTGCCGCCTTCGTGTTTGAACTGCGGCTTGTCGATGCGCAGCAGCACACGCGACGAGTTGGGGTCCACGGTGATCGGCTTTGCGGGATGGCCGCCATCTGAACCTTCGTCGTCCGGCGTCGACATTGCGCGCCATTCCGTAACTGCGGTCTGGTGATTCGCAAGCACGTCGGTCGGCTGCATGCTGAAGTCTGCAGGCATTGCCGGTGGCTCGGAGGTGAACGTGTACAACAAGCTGTTGTGGCGGAAGTTTGGCTGGAACGCAACGTCGAGGAAGCCGCGCTCGTCGTAGTTCACGCCAAACACGCCCAGCGCTACCTGTCGTGCGCTGACATCCGGTGCCAGTGTTGGCGCGACCGGCGGTGCTGCCGGGCCATGGCCACGGTTGGCGGGTGCAACTGGCAAGACCCAGAGCTTGCCGATCTGGTCCACGACATACAGGTGGTCCCGGTCGTCCAGCGCCACGGCCGTGGTCACGGGGGCGCAACGAAGCCGTCGGCCACGCGCACAAGGTTCACGGTCACGTCGCCTTTCGGAATCGCGGCCGAATTGGATCGCTGATGGGTGCGTTTGCGGCCATTACGGCCATTGCGGAGATGGCGGAGATTGCAAACAAGGCGGCTGCGGCAAATGCGCCAAACAGCTGTCGGTGTAAGCCGCTTCTGCACCGGCGCTCTGTGCCGCGGCGCCCTTCGGCGCGCAATTGCAGACAGATACATGTAGGGCACGGGCGAGGGCCGTGAAGTGCCCGGCCTTCAACGGCCAGCGCCTCGGCGCAGGAGGGGTGCGCGACACCCTCGCGCGTCTCGTATTGCCCGAACCTCGTCAGGCGGTTGGCGGGCTCTCCCCCACGCCCAGGTGTGGGGTGATTTCGCCACCTCAGGTCAGACGCCGTCGCGTAGTAGTAGCAATGGCTCCTGGCTGATCTGAATCCAGCCGCGGCGGGGCAGATCAAGATCGACAATCAACAGGAACACAAGCCATGTTGCGAACACCATACCGGGCAGCGCCACGCTGCGTCTGCCTGAGTGTCCCTGACTCATGGCGAGTCCGAACGTTGAGATGAGCGCGAATACGCTGAGAAGTTAAAGCATGGTCTGCGGAATTCGATTAGCGCGCATCTGGGCGCGTTCGGCCTGCAGGTCGATCACATCGTTGAGTGCCGCGATGTAGGTTGCCGTGATCGGGCTCGGGCGCTGCATCGACGCTGCGGTCGCCAGTTCCCAGAGTTGTGCCTGGCGCTCACCGTCCAACCGCGCCTGGTTGTTCTGCTGCGCATCATCGCCCGCCGCCTCGCCCCAGCGAATGCGACCGTCAAGGTACTTCACGAACACTGCACGACTCTGTGCATCGAACGGCGCCGGCAACAGGCGCGCCCGAAGCATTGCTGTGCCGATTGCGTTGGCTTCTTCGACAACGAGGTGCTTGCGTGCGTCGAAGCGCGACTCTGCCATCGAGACGGTGAAGCCGAGCAACAGACCCAGCATACCGAGCAGTGCGCCTGCCAGATCACTTGGCACGCCGTGCGCGCCCTCCGTGCCGATGCGCTTGCCCACGCGATGCCCGACTTCAATGCAGATGAGCAGCGCAGCCAGGAGCGCGCACAGGGCCATGAATGGATAGTTTGCGAACATGCCTGGGTTGCGTCCCCGACTTCGTGGCATTGGTAGGTGGCGATGCTGCATGGTGAACAGCGCAGCAGCACTGCAGCTATCCACGTCGGCGTTTGCGCATCCAGGCTGGAAGTATCACGCGGCTGCGCACATGGCAAAGGACTGTCATGCCTTGCGCGATACATGGGAAATCGCCTGCTGTGCGTTGAACCGGACAATCTGGGTACCTTCGCGGCCAGGACCGCGCTGTTGGACGCGTGTTCGGTTGAAGATTCCGTGGCCGATTTCGAGTTCGCGTCGCGTCAGGCCCCCGCGGTACGACTGCTTGCCGTGTATCCCAACCTACGACACGGCAGAGCAACGCGCGTTGCAGGGCGACGTGCGGTTATGTAGCGAAAGCGCGCACCTAGACCTTCTTCGCCTGCGCAAGCGCGCACACAGTGGTCGAGCCAATCAGCCCTTCCGTGTCGTAGACAAAACACTCGCCGATGGCCACGCCATCCGTCGCTTGATGGCTCACGGTCTCGAAGCCGATCCACTCACCGCGCGGCTGCCGGTGCAGGTACAGAGAAATATCGGTGTTGATGTAGCCCAGCCCCTCATCGCCGCTGTTGGCGAACGGGCTGGCGAAGTCGGCTGCAAGCGCTACGCGCATCCACGGTGTAATGGGAATGCCGGACACCAGATCGCGGATCTCACGCATCCACGTGCGCTTGTTGGGCATGGCCGCCATGAAGGGTGTGATCGGGCGCATATCCCACATGGTGGCACCGAAGCCACGATAGTCCGGCGGCGGCAGTGTCTCCGGCATGGCGGCATCCCAGTTTGGCGTGCGCCAGATATTGCCGGGTGCGTTCGCGGTGCGCAGCAGCAGCTGACACGACGCGCGGCCCACGCTCTTGCCCGCGCTGAAGACTTCGGCATCTACGACCTTGATGCGTCTGCCAGCGCGAATCACGCGAGTCTCGATGGTCATGGGCGAGAAGTCCGGCAAGCGGTACATGTCCACCGTCAATCGTGCCGGCATCATTTCGGCGCTGCCGTGTTGATCTTCGATGGCGTGTGCAAGCAGGCCGGCGACAACGCGCCCATGCAGGGAGCCCGCATCCCAGGGACCGCGGCACTCGGGTTGTGGCAGGTAGGCATTGCCATCGCGAACGAAGAAGGCATCGCTGCCGCGATCGCTTGCAGAGATGGTTGAGCTATCTGAGTCGCTTGAACTCATATCGCGCGTGCGCTCGGTTAAAGAAAGCCGCAACTCTAACCGAGTAGCAAGTGGCCTTGTTTGCTGCGGTGCCAACGACTGAATTCAGTCACGCTCAGTCACGTTGCGGCCGCATGGCGTAGATGCGCGACAGCCGGACTTCCACTTCGATGGTCTCTGCCGACTGACGTACAGCCTCGGTGCCGGCGACAGGAAATGCGCGGCCGTACAGCATCGCCACCGCCCCTTCCAGGTGTTTGCTCAACGCAACACGATTGTTCGTGCGGATGTCCTGGGCACGCACAGAGCCGGTGAACATGCGCATCGTCAGGCGGCCGTCCTGACCAAATCCGGCGTGCACCACAGCGATATGGGGCTGACCCTTTGGACCCACGGAGCTCACAGTGCAGATACGCTGCGTTCGCCACATCTCAAGGAACGTGGCGGCGCTCAGACGCCAGTCGCTGCGCGCGAACACTCTGCCGACTTCTGGCGTTGCGGTGGCGGCTGAACGGTCGAGCAGCGACTGCACGTGTTCGAGCAATGTGGTTGGCCAGGCGGCGTCGGTCGCTGTGGTCTCAGACATGTTCACTCCTGGGGCTGGCTGTTGGCGTAGTCGATGGGGCATGCTGCGGCCAACATGCAGCTGATGCCACCGGCGTGTGGCGGCGCGCTCTTCAGGTGTTCCACGACTATGACTCAGACAAGTGCCAGCCCCGCACAACGGCCGGTCACGCTCACGGATGTACGCATCTGGAATGGTGTGAGCGACGGTTATGTTGCGAATGCTGATGCCATCCGCATCGAGAACGGGCGAGTGGCCGGCATCGGCAGTGCGAGCCAATTGAGCGATGGCGCACAGGTGCATGCTGGCGGCGGCAGGACTGTGCTGCCGGGCTTGATCGACGCGCACGTGC
>CAMAVY010000020.1 GCA_945861675.1 Klebsiella pneumoniae
GGTGTCCAGTCACCATTTCCCACGCCGCTCGCCCGGGCCTACGATGCGCCGTTCCCGGACGCCAGCTACAAGATGGGACCACGCGCGATGCCGAGTCATGTGCCCACGTTGCCGACGTCATCTTCTCTGGAAGAGCAGCGCAAGGCATGGGAGTTCTTTGAGACCTTTGAAAAACCGTTCCTGTGTACTTTCGCGGACAACGATCCGGTGACGGCTGGCCTGGACGCGCAGTTCAAGGCAAGAGTTCCGGGCGCGCGGGAACTACCGCACACCACCATCAAGGGCGGGGGACATTTTGTTCAGGAAAACGCGCCAGAGCAGGTGTGCCGCGCCATCATCGAATTGATTCAAAGCAGCTGAAAGCAGGCGGCGACAAGCTTCCGGGGAGTACGCGTGCATTGAGGCAACGATGATCAAAAAACTGTTGGCGGTTGTTGCGACGATCATCGTGGTGCTGGTGGTGGCCGGCTTTGGTTTCCTCTATTTGTCACCGCGCCCACCGTTGACGACTGACCCCGCCACCCTGGCGGGCGACGGCAGCCTGATCGATTATTGCGAACTGCCCGTGCTGGACAGCAACGGCAAAGAGGCAGCAGACATTCCCAAAGGCAACACACCGGGGTGCCGCTACGATCACTTCCCGCTGCCCGTGCTGGCCGCTTGCACCGAGCCGTTGCCTGAGGGTGCGGCAGATATCCGGGGTTTATGGATTGGTGTCGAGGGCAAGACGGGGCATGTGGAACGCATTGAGCAGTGTGGTTCGCGCACTGTCGTGACCAGCAGCGGCATCATCCATGACTACGGTCCCAACAGCACGGCGGGGCTCAATACGGACGATACAGAGGGTGGTGTGCTGTTCACGCTGGGGGGCCGGGAATTTTGCCCTCGAACGTCCGCCAGTATGATCTGGAATCGCGGCGTGCTGGACTTTCATGCGTTTGGTTTGGGGCCCGCTGTGGTCAGGCGCTACATCAGCGGTGAACAGTTGATCTGGGAATACGCGGATGGCAGCACCACCCGCATGAATCGCCTCTGCCAGTTACCCGAGGACCAGAAGATCCCAATCCGCCGCTGAGTTGGCGCTGAACCAGGGGCTATGGCCGCAGGAAACAGGCGACGTTCTGCGCAATGGATGCGAGCAACAGAAGCACGAGTAGCACCACGTGTGGTGGCCTCAGTGACGTGCTCATCATGACCTGGGTCGGAAAGGAAATGGTCCTTTCGATGGCGGCCAGTTTGTAGATGTGGCTGTCCGAAAACCTGGGGTCGATGACGAGCGTTGACACACGTCAATCGCGACGCACGACATCTGGCAGCAGGTGTACGCCGGGCGCGCGCTCAGCGGGTGGTCGCAGGGCGCCACATGGGCCCGACGCACGTCAACAACACCAGTACGTTGAAGCCCGCGTTCGACACGACGCCGGCGGCAATCGAGCCCGCACTGTCCAGGAAAAACCACGCGACCAGTCCAATGACGATGGTGCGGCGCGTCGGTTCGGGCGCGAGGTCGTACACCCACTGGCGCAGGAAAAAGATCATCACGCCCCAGCCGAACAGGAACCCGCCCGTCAGTGCGGAGAGGAAGCGCATGCTTGCATCGGCATAGCGCTGCAGACCGTCCACGGGCCACGCGAGGATATCCAGGCTCAGACGGGCCGGTTCATCCAGACTGGCGGAAGTCGCGAGCGAGAACACGGGCCCAAACCCGCCGACTACGACCGCGGTGACAAGCAGCCACGCCTTGAGCAACGACCGCGACCGCAGCTTCGAAATGGAAACGCCGGGCGATGCGAACATGTTCATGGGCCCCCGCTGTGGTCGATGTCAGGATCGCGACATGCCGCGCTCGATGCAGGTGCAGTCGGCAATGCAGTGTTCGAGTGTTGACAGCGAAAGCCACGCTTCGCTTGCGTGTAGCGATTGCTACGAAACTGTAGCGATAGCTACGTCATGTCAAGCGTGGAGAGCGGGAACGCACAAGTTCAATCGGGCCCGAGCGCTCCGCGCCGAGCGAGCAGGAAGTTGAAACCGTGCCGCAGGTGCCCGCCCCGGGTGGCTGGTTGGTGCTGGCCGGGATTGTCGGGGGGATTGTTGTTGATGGACGCGTGCCGGTCGACGCGCGGCCGGAGAACTCAGCGGAGTGCTAGCCCGTATGGTCCTTGTTCACCGACTCGCCGTCGACGCCGTCGAACTTGATGGGGACCGCCTTCTTCTTCACGCCGCCGCCGGTCACCTGGTCGAGCTGGGACTCGTCCAGTTCGACGTGGCCCGCGGGAGTGACGGAGCCGCGCTCGGCGTCCGTCGTGTCATTGATGTCTTTGTTCATTTCTGCGCCCGCTGATGTCGTGGCGCGCCAGGGACGGCGCGCGGGGAGATCGGAGTCTGCCGCGCTGCATCGCCCTGCGGATGTGACGCGGCGCACTGTCGAGCAACCTGACCTGCGCCCGACAGCGGGGGTATCGATTAGCTATCGGGTTCTGCAGGCCGAGCCATGTCTACGCCGGGCTGGCGTGCTCAGCCGTTCGGCAGCTTGCGGTCCAAGCCCCCGCCAGCGCATGGTCGGCGCGGGGTAGACAAGGGGTTGGACGATGAGCGATTCCGTGATCGCGGCGCAGGCTGTAACGGCGGCGGACGACCGCGTGCCAATACGCACGAAGATTTTCTTCGGCCTCGGCTCGGCTGCAGAGACCATCGGGCTCGCGGTGATCGGTGGCTTCGCCCAGTTCTACTACAACCAGATCCTCGGCATGTCGGCCACGCTCGCAGGGCTCGCAATCTCGATCGGCCTGATCCTCGACGCATTCAGCGACCCGATCATGGGCTCGCTGTCGGACCGCACGCGGTCGCGGATCGGGCGGCGGCATCCCTACATGCTGCTCTCGATCCTGCCTATCGGGCTGTCGATCTGGGGCGTCTACCATCCGCCCGAGCACTGGCAGGGATTGTGGCTGTTCTTCTGGTTCGCGCTGCTCGTGGTCTCGGTACGCACCTTCATGACCTTGTTTGCGGTGCCGCGGCTGGCGCTTGGCGGCGAGCTGTCGAGCCACTACACCGAGCGCACGTCGGTGATGAGCTACAACAACCTGTTCGCGTGGATTGGCGGTGCCGGCACAGCGTGGGTTGCGCTCTCCTACTTCTTCCACGCGACCCCTGAGCATCCGAACGGCATGCTCAATCCGGATGCCTACCCGGCGATGGCGACTACCGCCGCGATCGTGATGGTGCTGTTCATGCTGCTGTGCAGCTGGTTCACCCTCGACCACGCACGCGCATGGATGGCGCGCGACGAGGAGCGTCAGCGCACGCGGGCCCTCGGCAAGGCCCAGGACGCGCTGGCCACTGCCGCGAACGCGAAGTTCGGCGCCGGTAGCTTCTTCTCTGACATGAAGGGCGCGTTCACCAACCGCAACTACGTGGTGCTGCTGCTCGCGTTCTTCTTTGTGTCGTGCATGCTCGGCATGCGCGGCGGCATCAACGTGTACGTACAGAACTTCTTCTGGGAGTTCAAGCCCGAGCAGACGCGCATGTACGTGCTCGGCAGCCTGGTGGGCTACCTCACCGCGTTCCGCTTCACGCGCTGGCTGCATGAGCGCTTCGACAAGCGCAACGTCATCGTCGCTGGCGCGGCGGCGCTCGCGTTGTTCCCGGCGGCGCCGATCATCGCGCGCCTGCTCGGCTGGCTCCCGGACAACGACTGGGACTACCTGCTGCCCGTGCTGGTGGTCTGGTCGATCCTGGGTGCCTGGGGCGGTGCGGCGGCGAACATCAGCGTGATGTCCGCGCTCGCGGAAGTAGCGGACGAAAACGAGCTGCGCTTCGGGGCCCGCCAGGAGGGCGTGATCTATGCCACGCGTTCGTTCTTCGCCAAGGTGGACGACGCAATCGGTCACGTCATCGCCGGCATCGCCATCGACATGATTGCGTTTCCAGTGAAGGCGATCCCCGGGCAGGTGGATGCAGACGTGATCTGGAAGCTCGGCTTCGCGGACGCCGTCGTGTCGCTGATCCCCGGTGTCATCGCAGTGGTCTTCTACTCGATGTACCGCATGGACCGCACGAAGCACGCACAGCTGCAGGCCGATCTTGAGCGCATGCGCGCCGGCAGTTGAGCGCGTTTGAACCGGCTGGCCACAGACGGCCTGGCCTCGCTGATGGACGGAGCGATGTGACAAATCGCACCAGCGCTGCAACAGCGCGCTGTTCCGCCGCCTGCTGCCAGACGCGTCGCGCAAGTACTGCGGCGCGCTCGCGCTGACTCGAACCGATTCAGGACATGTCTCCGGCGGATGATCAGCGCGCCGTTCAGCGCGGACGCGGCATCGGGTTGCCGGCGGCGACCTGGCGGGCCTGGTCCGGCGACATGTCTCTGTATTGCGACGGCAGCACCGGCTGAAAGAGCACGGCAATGATGGCGTTGACCACAAGACCACCTGCGGCGACGTCGAGATCGCCATCGGACAGTTCGACTGCCGCTGGCGCTTCCACAGCGCGCGGGTCGGGCGTCCGGATCTGAAGCTGCTGTTGCATTGACGTTCTGCTTTGCATCGACGCGTTCCTCTATCTGCTCAATCAACTGGATTGCTCAATCAACTCGTCTGCTCAAAGAACTGGAACGCCGTTTCAGGCACTTTCCTGACACATCCAACGCGCACCGCCGTGTGCGATTTCACAGTTGCGGACTACGTCACGCTGGATGGTGTCGCCGGACTTCACTTCGGTTTTCCGAGCCCAGTGCGTCAGACGGCGCGGGCGAGTTCGCCGAGCAGTCCAATCGTGCGCGTTCGTGCATCCGGTTCGCCCTGCAGAAGCAACGGCATCGCGATGATCTCGCGCGCACCGAACGACGGCAGCGCTCGAATTCGGTCCGCCACCTGCTGTTCGGAGCCGGACACCACGAGCGCGTCGCACATTACCTGCGTGAACTCCGTGCCGGCTGCATCCTGATAGCCGGCCTCAAGCCACATCGCCTGATAGAACGGCAGGCGCTGGTAGAAGCCCATCTGCGCGCGCGCCTGGGCAAGCACTGCGGATTTGTCGGTGGAGACCACGATGGGCACATGCACGATGGCCGGTGGCACATCCGCACGGCCCGCCTGCGCGGCGCCGGCCGCCAGCGCGGGCACGGCAACGTCACGAATGTGCTCGGGTGGCGTGACCCAACTGATGCCGCGCTCGGTCAGTTCGCCCGCAAGCGAGAACGCGTTGTGGCGCAGCGCCGACACCAGCACGCGGATCGCAGCGGTGCCCGCAAACTGCGCGTGCGCGTGCAGCCGCTTGCCGTCGAAGTCGACACGACCGTCGTGGAATGCGGCATTCAGGATCGTGACGTACTCGCGCAGGTGCTCAAGCGGCCGCGTGAAGTCCAGGCCCCATGTGCCGCGGATGGCTGGCTCGTGGCTGGGACCAACGCCGAGCCGCAGGCGGCCGGGCGCCAGGCTGTCGACGACGATCGCGGCCTGCGCAAGTGCGAGCGGATGGCGTGGAAACGTCGGCATGATGCAGGTGCCGAATTCCACCCGCTCGGTGCGCAGCGCGGCGGCAGCGAACACCGCGATGGGATCGGGTGCGACGCCGCCGCAGGTCATCCACGCGACGTCGATGCCGGCCTGCTCTGCGGCCACGATCTGCGCCAGGGCGCCCTTGCCGTCCCGCGCCGCCATATGCAGGCCGATAACCAGATCTTTCATGCACGCAGTCCTGTCTTATAGTGGTCGAACATCCAATCACACCAAGCGCCTGACGATGGCGCCGGCGCGACCTTCGCGTTGACATGTCATCACACGCACACCTACTCTGCCGATATGGCACACACCAAGCAGACAAGGCGCGTCACCGACGGACGTCGCGAGCGCTCGCCCGCAGCTCGATCCGAGCAACTGCGCAACGCGAAGCGCGCACAACGCCTGCGGCAGCGCATGCAAGGCATCGTGCAAGTCGAGTTGTTGCTACCACAGGTCGTTGCGAACAAGTTGGTCGTCGCTCGTCGTGATCCGGGCTTTGCTGCACTGCTTGAAACACAGCTGGATCGGTCGCTTGTTCGGCTCGACGAGTATCCACAGCTGCGCGATATCGCCTGGAACCGGACCGATTCCTATGTTCCCGCGCGCGAGGCATTCGCGTTGTACGAGCGCAACTGGCGCTTCATCGATCTGGCGCGGATGAACGCGGCGGAACGAGCACTCCTGAACCGGTTGGCCGAAGAGTTCGGTAACGGCGTCATCAATGCCTAGATTCCGTCGCCCGCATCACCAGGCCGTCGACGAGGTGCTGCACGGGTTGAACGCTGATCTGCTGGCGCGTGCCGCCTGCTACTTCGGTGGCGGCACGCAACTCGCATTGGCGATGGGTGAGTACCGCGAATCGCGCGACATCGATTTTCTGTGTTCGAGCCGAACTGGGTATCGACTGCTACGAGAGCAAGTCACGTCGCATTCGCTCGGAGATATCCTGGCTAGCGAACACCAGCTCGCGCGGGAGGTGCGCGCAGACCGCGATGGCATTCGCACATTCATCGTGGTCGGCGAGACCAAGATCAAGTTCGAGATACTGTTGGAAGCACGCATCGAGCTTGGCGGGGACGTCGATGCGCGGCTGAAAGTTCCGGTGCTGTCGCGCCCGCATGCGATTGCAGAGAAATTGCTGGCGAACACCGACCGTGGCCTGGACGAGTCGACACTGTCTCGGGACTTGATCGATCTCGCGTTCGTTGCCACGCATGCGTCGCGGCCGGAGTTGGATCTCGGGTTGAGCATTGCCGAGCAAGCCTATGGACGGGCCATACGCGAACATCTGCACTTGACGCTGGCAAGCTTTCAACAGCGATCGGCGCATGCGAAGCGCTGTATTGAAGTCCTCGGTATCTCTGACACCGCCACGCTGCGAAAAGGCCTGCGCGCACTCGGAAAACTCGCGTTGCAGGATTGAGCGCTCACCGGCCGCGGTCGTGGCGGGCTGGGCAGCCTTTACCCCTGCCGCTCCGGCAACAACAACGACACCGCCCAGCACACCACCAGCAACACCGCTGAGCCCGCCAGCATCCACAACAGACCGCCGGCTTGATACAGCACGCCCGACAGCAACGTGCCAACAAACCGGCCCAGCGCGTTTGCCGCGTAGTAGAAACCAATGTCTTCAGCCGCCTTCTCGGAACCTGCGTACGCCAGGATGAGATACGAGTGCAGCGACGAGTTGATGGCGAACACCACACCGAACACACACAAGCCTGCGACAACAATCATGTCCAGACGCGGCAGTGCCGCGAGCGCACCTACCGCAATCAAGACAGGTATGGCGGCAAGCACTGCGGACCACCAACGTGCTGCGGCAACTTCGCGCCGCAGCCCGTCCTGGCTGCGGCCGACGATGTAAGGCGCGAAGCCCTGCACCACGCCATAACCAACGGTCCAGAGCGCCAGAAAGCTGCCCACCGCGCCGAAACTCCAACCCGCGCCGTATAGAAACACCGGCACGCCCACTACGAACCACACATCGCGCGCACCAAACAGCGCAACCCGCGCCAGTGCCAGCAGATTGATGGCGCGACTTTTGGCAAACAACTCACGCGCCGTCCTGGAGGCAGCGCGCTTGCCCATCAGCGCGGGCAGCGCCAACAGAACGCTGGCAAGCACAACGCCCAACAACGCGGCCATGAACCACAGCGACGCGCGATAACCCAGACCCTGCAGCAACACACCACCGAGAAAGAAGCCCAGGCCCTTCATGGCGTTCTTGCTGCCGGTGAACCAGGCCACCCACTCGAACAACCGTCCCGATGCATCGCCCGCAGTGAGCTTGATTGCAGACTTGCTGGCCGTCTTGGTCAGGTCCTTCGCAACACCGCATATACCCTGCACACACGCGACCCACGCAACCGCAAAGGCTGCCGACCAACCGGGCGACAACGCAGACAACAGCAACAGACCCGCAATCTGCAGCAGCAGACCCACGCTCAGCATCCGCTGAACACCGAACTGCGTAGCCAGCCAGCCGCCGATCAGATTCGCTGGAATCCCTGCCGCCTCATAGACAAGAAACAACAAAGCCAGCGTGACTGGCGAGTAGCCGAGCACGTTGAAGTGCATCAGCGTCAACATGCGCAACGCACCGTCTGTCAGCGTGAACGCCCAGTAGGCGACGCTGACGATGGCGTAGTTGCGCACGCTGCTCGATACCGCCATTCAAATGCCCGCAGCGTCGAGGTGGCATGCGAGGTCCACCATGCGACACGCGTACGCCATCTCGTTGTCGTACCACGCATACACCTTCAGCAGCGTGCCGTCGGTGACCAGCGTCGACAGCGCATCAATCACCGCACTGCGCGTATCGCCTGCGTAATCTGCACTCACCAGCGGGCGTTGCTCGACACCAAGAATGCCTGCCAGCTCGCCAGCCGCTGCCTGAGCGAACAATGCGTTTACGTCTTCTGCCGTCGTTGCGCGTTGCAGTTCGAACACACAGTCGGTCAGCGAGGCGTTCAGCACCGGCGCACGCACTGCGTGGCCGTCCAGCTTGCCCGCAAGTTCCGGGTAGATCAGTGCAATCGCCGTCGCGCTGCCGGTGGTGGTCGGCGCCAGGCTGAGCATGGCACTGCGTGCCCGGCGCAGATCCTTGTGCGGCGCATCGACCATGAGGTTGGTGTTGGTCGGGTCGTGAATTGTGGTGATCTGGCCGTGGCGAATCCCGAGCGCTTCATGCACCACCTTCACCACGGGCGCCAGACAATTGGTCGTACACGACGCGGCCGTCACGATGCGATGCAGCGCCGGTTGGTAGAGGTGGTGGTTCACGCCGACTACAACGTTCAGCACTGCCGGCACCTTCACCGGTGCTGCAACGATGACGCGCTTCGCGCCGCGATCGAGATGACCCTGCAAGGTCGCCGGTGTCAGGAAGCGCCCGGTGCATTCCAGAACCACGTCGACACCGAGTTCGCCCCAGGGGATCTCGGCTGGCGTGGCGTAGGACGAAAAGCCCAGCCGCACGTCATCGATGCGCAGCGCGGTTTCGCTCTCCGCCGCAATGCCAGCGCGCCACTTGCCCTGCACGCTGTCGAAGGCCAGCAGATGCGCCGTCGTCGCTGCACCCCCGGCGATCTCGTTGAGGTGCACAACGTCCAGGCGGTTGCCCGCGCGCGGATCTTTGGCTGGTCGATCTGCGGCGCCACGCGCCGCACGCAATGCCAGCCGACCAATGCGTCCGAGGCCATTTATTCCAACTCTCACAACAGCTCCTGTGGTCTGAACAGCGGAAACGCAAAGCCCCCAAATCTGCACGGGGCCATGAAACAGTCAATACGGCGTCACGTTCGTCGGCTGTATTTCGTCCCGACGGTGAAGTTCAACGAGCGCCTGACACCATTGCAGGCGGCGCAACGACAGATGACGGTCGAAAAGGGTTACCAATGAAGGTAATAGCAAGAACGCTCAGGATGTCCGTGACGGAAGGCGCTGTGCCCATGTCGCAGGCCACCGTGCTTTCGGTTGTGCCGGATGGAGAGTGGCACGCGTTTCATGTCGATGAATTGACAGCCGCTGCGCGCGGCATGGAATGGATGGACCTGACCGCAGACGATCTGCACGCGCTCTCGTTCAATCTCGCCGCGGGTGCGCGGCTGGCTGCGGTGGATGTGGGCGTTGGCGATGACACATTCGAAACGCTGTTGAACGGCTCGGTGCTGGGTGCGGCAGCGGTCCCTGGCAACCCGGAGGTTGTCGGCGTGTTGACCAACGTCGATGCCACATTTGCAGATCACGCCGGCTTCAGCTTTCTGGAAACAACGCGTTCCAGCCGCCGCTTCGAACTGTCGGGCCGTCTGCTCGCATCTGCGCTGTTTGGTGCGGATGCGAGATCTGTGCGCAGCACGGCTCGCCACAACGTCATTCGCCGAACTACCAACACATTGGTGCCGTTCGGGGCGTTGGCGCTGCTCGCAATGCGGGTTCGACGCAGCTGACCTCGCAAACACATCTCTCTACGACACGACCACTTTCTGCGGCCGCTTTCTAGGATCAGAAGGAGCATCCGCGCATGCACAAGCATTTCCTGAGGGGCGCATTGCTTGCGGCAATCGCGTTTGCACTATCCATACACATGCTGGCCGTGCCGTGCCGTTCCGCGCCGCGCGTGCGGCACCAATGGCAGACAGCATTCAACACGGCGAGTAACGTCGGGCACCCGCCCGCGCCCGACCCAGCAGCAACAACTGCTCGATCAGTTTGAACGCCTGCGCCGCATACCCGCTGCCAGAAGGAACGCTCCACCCAGGACAGACAGCACCGAAGGTGCCGGTACATGCGCATTCACGCGGTACAACGAAGTCGTCTCGCTGACTTCATTTGCCACCGCAAGAAAGCTGCCCTGCGAACTGTTGAAGAAGCTCAGGCCCTCAGGGCCAACGTCGCCGCCGGTGAACAGCATGTCCAGGAACTGGATGTTCTGAAAATTGCTGATGTCCCACACCATGATCGCGTTGCTGCGCTCGAGGCCAAGGAACAGCAGATCAACGCCGTTGATGTTGCCGACCACAGCGCTTTCAGGCTCAGGGCCCTTGTTGTCGCTGCGGGTGTCGTCCCAAAGGCCGGGGAACTGCGCCTTGATGATCTGCTCCAGCTGATCGCCAGAGTCGAACACGCGGTTGCCTGCGGCATCCAGGATCGAGAACGAACGCCCACCGAAGATTTCGATGCGGTCCTGATCGCCATCGCCATCCGTGTCGCCCGTGTTCGTGGCGCTCAGGCGGCTGAGTTTGTCGTTGTTGGTCTTCCAATCGGCGCCATGCGCTGCAGTCAGCGAGGCATTCAGCGCCGGATCGATCGTGAACGCCGCATCGCCAATGCGGAACTCATCGTTGCCGCCGGGCCAGTCCGATCGCGAGTCGCCTTCATTTGCAGTGATGTAGAACTGTTGGCCTGCCCTCTCGAAACTCGCGATGCCGTCAGGCATGTACAGCCCGAACACATTCCAATTCTGGATGTTGCCATCGCGTACTGTGATTCCCGGACCGTCGCGATCAGACGCATCGAAACCATTGCCCAACAGGCTGTGATCTTTCAGGCCAAGCGATTTGATGCCGAGCACCGCGGCGGTATCAATGTCGATGAACGCCAGCGAATTTGCTTCCTGCAGCGTTGCGACAGCGGTCTTGCCGTCGGCGCTGATTGCGATGTACTCCGGCTCGAGATCCTGCGCCACGCTGGCGTTAGGGCCATTCAATCGAACGCCTGCAGCCTTGAGCACAACTGCCTGGCCATTGAGCCCGGAGAAGCCCGCCGTCTGCGCAAGGAAGGTGGTCGAATTGATGATGCTCACCGAGCCATCGGGATCACCGCTCGGGCCAACAAGGTAACTGAGCGGCTCGCCTTCGTTCGCTACCAGCAAGCGGCTGCCGTCAGGGGTGTAGGTCACGGCGTCCGGATTGGCGCCCACCGTCACATCGGCGAGTTGAGCGAACGTACCGGCGTTGAAGAAACGCACTAGACCTGGATCAGTCTTGGTAGACGCCGTCAGCGCAGTCGTACCGGCGTTGAAGAAACGCACTAGACCTGGATCAGTCTTGGTAGGCGCCGTCAGCGCAATGGCCGCCTGATTGTTTTTCACCGCCACGCTGTTGATGCCGCCCAGCAAACTCGTGCTGAAGCTGGACACCAGGTTGCCCGACAGATCGAGCACATCGACGCCGCCCAGGCCCAGCTTGGCCTGATTCGCGTCCGTGCCTGCAACCCACAGGCGCTCGTTGGTCGCATCAAAGGCAACGATCTCCGAACCCATTGAGTTCGAGCCATTGGCCGCTGTGTGGTTGAAGGTCCAGGCGTGGCTTGAAGAAAAGATGGCGGCGGAAGCGCCCGAGGCGTAGATCGATGCGATCGCCAGGGCAATGGCTGTGCGTGTTGCGTTCATGTGCAGGCTGGGTTCCCGATGCTGGAATGTGACGTTGTCCCGCGCTCACAAATGGCGCGCAGGCGAGCTGCCAAGCAGCGCGAGCCGCCGAGCAGCTCGGAGCAGAGGCGCAGTCCTTGGGGCCTCGGCCGCGCAATCGTTTCGACGGCGCAGACAGCGCGCGATTCCAGCGTAGGAATATGACGAAACGATGAACGCGCCGGCGAACCGCCGCCGCATACTTGGCGCCCGCCCGGCGTAGACAGATGTAGTCAGGCGCAGCCAGATGTCGTCAGGTGCGGCCATCAGTGCATTCAACGGGCGGTCGAACGATGCCGACACATTCCAGAGCGCAACGATTCAATCTTCGCTCGCCTGGCTGGCGGTGCCTGCTGGCCGGATTGCTTCTGCTCGCAGCAGCGACCGCACAGGCAGCCCCGGCCAACTTTTCCGCAACCTCGGAGGAGGTAGCGGCCGGCACGGCGAGCTCGGCCCGCACACTGGTCGAGCGCACCATCGAACTCACCCGCAGCAGCGGCTCGATCGCCGAGATGACAATGAATGTGCATCGCCCGGATTGGCAGCGCAGTTCGAGCTTGAAGGCCTGGACGCGTGGCCGAGATGACGCACTCATCCGCTTCACTGCGCCGGCCAGGGACGCTGGCAACGCGACGCTCAAGCTTGGACGCGACATGTGGACCTTCGCGCCGCGCGTCAACCGTGTGATTCGTCTGCCCGCAATCCTGATGAGCCAGAGCTGGGCCGGCTAGGATTTCTCGTACAACGACCTGGCGCGTTCCGACGAACTGCTTGTGCACTACGACCTGCGTATCAGTGGGTCGGCGCAGGTCGAAGGCGCGGAAGTGTTCGTGATCGAGGCCGTGCCGCACGCAAGCGCGCCGGTCGTGTGGGGCCGGCAGCAACTGCGCATCCGCGCCGATGGTGTCGTGCTCGAAACCACCTACTTCGATCAGGACCAGCGCCAGGTGAAACGCATGTAGGCGCTGCGCATCGGCACATTGAGCGGCCGCATCGTGCCGTTGCAGGTGCGCATGACAGACCTTGCCGAGCGCGCGCATTACACCGAGATTGCCTACACCAGCATGCGCTTCGATGTGCAGTTGCCCGACGCGCAGTTCACCCAGTTCGCGCTGCGCAACCCGCAGTAGCAACCCATGTTCGCTCTGGCGGCCAGTACGATCTGATGATCGCCAATGCAACCAGGCTGATGACAGGCGATGCGCAGATTCAGGCGCCGGGCTATCGCGAGGATCCGAATCCGCGGCTCGTGGTGCACAACGCCGCTGCGCTGCAGCGCGCCCTTGCAGGATTGTCTGGCGTTGTGAACGTGCGCGCGCGTGCAGAAGCCTTTGCGCTCGTATCGGTTGACGAACATGGGTTCGGCGCGGAGGTCATGGGGGTCGAACCGAGCGCAGAACGCGCGCATTCATCGTTGCCCGGGCTCGTGAACAAGGGGCGCTATCTGGCCTCGGACACGGCTGAAGAGGCCGTCATCGGCAGCGCACTCGCGCGCAATCTGGGCGCGGAGCTCGGTTCCGAACTCGTGATTCTCGGGACCGGTCGCGAAGGCAGTGTGGCCGCGCTGGCCGTGACAGTGGTGGGCATCATCGACAGCGGTGTCATCGAATTTGATCGCGTACTTGTACAGGTGCCGATCAACGTGTTTCGCCCTGCCTTCGAGTTCGGCGACAGTGCGAGCGTATTGGTCGTGCACACGCGCACGCAGGCAGATGCACTGACGCTTGAACCCGCCATGCGCGCGACCGCACGGGCGCATTCACCCGGCGCTATCGTGCTGGCCTGGCCAGCGCTGATCCCCGACGTGCTGCAATCCATCGAGTTCGGCGCTACGGCACAGAACCTCTTCTACACGCTGCTGGGTGTGATGGTCGTGTTCAGCATTGCCAACACATTCGTCATGACCGTGTTCGAACGCACGCGCGAGTTCGGTATGCTGCTGGCACTTGGCATGCGGCCAGTGCAGTTGCAGTGGCTGGTGCAGCTGGAAGCACTGGTGCTCTGCATTGCAGGCGTGCTGGCTGGCTTCACGGTCGGCCTGCCGTTCGTGCTGGTGCTGATGTACTTCGGCATTCCGCTGCCCGACAGCACCGCCGCAATGATGCAGCGCTTCCACCTGCCGAATCGCATCTATCCCGTGCTCAGCGCGGGCGCGCTGCTGGTCCCCGCGCTGGCGATGCTGGTCGGCACACAGCTCGCCGCGCTGTTGCCAACACTGCGTCTGCGCCGGCTGCAGCCGGTCGCCGCGATGCGAGGCGACTGATGCAGACACTGGTGCTGCTGTTCCAGCTCCGCTGGCGCAACCTGAAGCGCAACAGTCGTCGCAACCTGTTGCTGGCTGCCGCGATCGGGCTTGGCGTCGCGAGCATCGTGGTTGCTGCGGCGCTATTGCGTGGCTGGCAGGCCGACCTGCAGCGCGATGCGGTGCTCGCCGCGGGTGGACACCTGAACATCATGCTGCCCGGCTACCGCAGTGATCCGCAGGCAAGCCATGCATTCGCAGTACCCACAGCGCTTGCGGATTCGCTCGTCGCCGCGCGCGTGCCCTGGACTGCGCGTGTCTCGATCCCCGCCGTCGTGCAGAGCGAACGCGAGACACGTGGCGTCAATCTCGTGGGCATCGATCCAGCCTTCGAAGCACGCTACGGCGTACTCGCCGATGCGCAGCGGCAGGGTAATTCACTAAGCGGTGTCGAAGACGTGCGGGTGCTGCTCGGCGCCGAACTGGCGCGACGGCTGCAGACACGGCCCGGCAAGCGCATTGTGTTCACAGTGAACGATGCGATGGGGCGTAGTCATGAAGTCGGTGCACGCGTCGCCGGTACATTCGACGTGGAAGGCACGGGCACGGAAACCAGCGTCGCCTTCATTGGCCGCGCAGCCTTGCAGCACATCATTGCCACAGACCCGCGTGTCACAGAGATAGCGCTGCAGTTGCCCGACGCTGCACAACGGCAGGCGTGGCAGCGTGACCTGCACGCTCAACTGCCCGCATTCGAGGTACTCGACTGGCGGACATTGCAACCGCAGATCGCGTCGATGGTCGATCTGGTCGACGCCATGATGTGGATCTGGTTTGCGCTGTTGCTCAGCGCGTTGTCGTTCGGTGTGGCGAACACGCTGATCACCGCCGTGTTCGAACGTGCGCGCGAACTCGGTCTGATGTTCGTGCTGGGCATGCGGCGCGGGCTGATCCTGCAGCAGGTCATCGTGGAATCGCTGCTGGTGGTGGCCACGGGTCTGGCCATCGGCCTCGTCGCGGCAGGCGTCTGGTTGTGGTGGCTGCACGATGGTCTTGATCTGTCGCGCTGGACCGCAGGGCTGCAAGCTGCCGGTGTCCCGTCCCGCCTCGTGCCCGCCGCGCGTGCAACCGACGTTGCGCTGATCGCGGTGCTGGTGCTGCTGCTCGGCTTCGCAGGCGCGCTCTACCCCGCATGGCGCGTCGTTCGTCTCGATCCACTGGAGGCACTGCATGGCCGAAAGACCTGAGCCTGATGCCACGCTCGCAGATACATCACCCACACAGGCAAGGCCCGCAGTGCGCGTGCAGGGCGTAACGCGCACCTACAGTCAGGGCGGACACAGCGTGCATGCGCTGGCAGGTGTGGATCTATGCATTGCTGCCGGCGAGTTCGTCAGCCTGTCGGGACCGTCGGGTTCCGGCAAGTCGACACTGCTCAACGTCATCGGCGGGCTGGACAGACCCACCGCCGGCGAAGTGTGGATCGGCGGTGTGCCCTTATCGACGCTCGACGCCGCAGCGCTGGCCGCGCTGCGATTGCATCGCATCGGTTTTGTGTTCCAGGCGTACAACCTGATTCCTGTGTTATCGGCGCGCGAAAACGTGGAGTTCGTGCTGCAACTGCAGGGCGTTGCGCCCGCCACGCGGCGCGCGCGCGCTTGCGGTCCTCGGCGATCTGAACATTGTGGAGCTTGCCGAACGGCGACCCGCCGACATGTCGGGCGGCCAACAGCAGCGCGTGGCCGTTGCGCGAGCGCTGGCGGCGCGTCCATTGCTGCTGCTTGCCGACGAGCCGAGTGCAAATCTCGACTCCGATGCCACACGTACGCTGCTCGGATTGCTGCGCACACTGAACGAGCGCGACGGCGTGACCATCGTGACCGCGACCCATGATCCGGTTGTGCTGTCGTACACGCGCAGGCGTGTGCGTCTCATCGACGGACGGATCGTCGAAGACAGCCGCGACCAAGTGCAATGACAGTCGCGCGCAGGTTTTCTGGAGGCCCGGCTTACGCGCCTGGCTTCCTGCGCGCATTCCGGCACACATTGCTGTTCGCAGTGTTGCTGGGCAGCACGCCTTGTCTAGGCGCCGCAGAACTCGAATGGCACGGCCGCGCAGAGCTCGTCGGCCATGGCGAGCGCACTCCCGCCCGCGACCTGCGCGCACCTGATGAGGGTCGTTGGCGCAGCGGCACGCAGCTAGACCTGCGCGGGCAAACACAGGTCACAGACGGAGCATGGCGATTCGCGGCCGACGTCCAGCTGATTGCCGACTACAGCAGCGACCTGCGCGGCAGCGATCTGTCCAGCAGGGCCGACACAATCGACGGCGACACCGACCCATCACGCGCTTTCGACCTCTCGCGCACGCTGGCGCGTTCGGGTGCACACCGTGTGCGCGTGCGTGTCGATCGTCTCCTGATCGGCTATCGCGCCGACAACTTCGCGCTGTCGCTTGGTCGTCAGGCGCTCCGCTGGGGCAATGGACAGGTGTTCGCGCCGATGGACCTGCTCAGCCCATTCGCGCCAGAGACGATCGATCGCGACTTCAAGCCGGGCGACGATCTTGCGCTTGCGCAGTGGCAGCTCGACGATGGCCGCGATCTGCAGATCGTGGCCGTCACGCGTCGCGATGCAGCCGGCCATCGCACTGCTCGCGCAGGAAGCGCAGGCGTGCACTGGCAGCAGCCCTTGGGTGAAGCCGAACTCACGGTGCTTGCCGCAAGGCACATCGACGAAACGGTGCTGGGCCTGGGCCTATCGTTGCCGGTGGCCGATGCGGTGTTGCGCGCCGACTGGGTGCTGACCCGCCTGCAGAACGGAGGCAATGCCGCATCGTTGGTCGTGAATGCCGATCGCAGCTTCGTGCTGGCCCAACGGAATATCTATCTGTTCGCCAAGCTCTATCGCAATGGCTTCGGTCGCGGCGAGACGCCACGTGCAATTACAGCGTTGCCGACCGAGCTCACAGCGCGGCTGGCGCGCGGCGAGCTGTTCGCAACGTCGCGCTGGTATGCCGCGGTCGGCGGCAGCTTGGAATGGCACAGCCTGCTGCGGCAGCAGTTCCTTGCGCTGGCCAGCATGCAGGACGGCTCGGCGCTGCTGCAGTCGTCGCTACGTTACGAGCCGGACGACCGCACGCGCCTCGACGCAACGCTGGGCTGGTCAGGCGGGTCTCGAGGAGATGAGTTCGCAGGCCTGCCGCTGTCGACAGCGCCTGGCCTGACGGGCACGCTCGGGGGCGGCTGGCGCGGCGAGCTGCGTTACGCATGGTATTGGTAGCGCGTGGTATTGGTAGCGCATGGTGTTGGTAACCCGGGTCTCCAAATACCTCACTCTGCCCCGAGCATCACCGCGGCCTGCGCATCTGCATCGCCCACCGCGAGCGGCACGAACAAATCCGGCGGCGGCGCCAACCCAAGCCCGGCATACAGCGCCTGCAGGTGACCGCGATACAGCATCTCGAAACGCGACAGCGCATCGGCGTTCTGATGTTCGCTCAACCACCAGAACCAATCCGAGCACTCACAGGCGGCCAGCAACTGCGTGCACGCGGCCCTGCCAGATTCATCGAGGGGCGCCGCATCGAACGCGCGCTTCGCTGCAATCAACAGATCCCATGCGCGGTTGCGTGCTGCATTGCCGACCCAGGTCGACAGATTGCCATGCACCCAGCTGCCTGCACGAAGTGACTGCAGCCGAAACGCAGGTTGTGGCGCCTGTGCAACCTGCTCGGCGAACGTCACCAGGCGCAACTGTGGATGGGTACTCAGGCGCGTGTACAGAAGCTGCAGAAACTCGTAGGCGTTCTCCGGGTAGTACTCCCACGCGTTTTCGCCATCGAGAATGATGGGTACCACCGCGTCCGGACTCGGACACAGCGCGTGAATGCTGAGCAGATGCGCAATCAGATCGTCAACAGCGGTCGCCGCAGGCCAGCTCTGGTACTTAAAGCCAATGGCATCGGACAGGCCGTCATCGCGGAAGAACACCTGCAGCGGCGGCGCCGGCCCGGCTGTTCCAGCCGATGCCATTGCATAGCTGCCGTGCTCGCAGGCATCCGCGAACGGCACAGCGTCTGGCCGCGCTGCATCCGCACGCACGGCATTGCGCAGCACCGAACCGCCACTGGCGACCCAGCGAAAGCCGCACGCCTCCAACAATTCCAATGTGGGGCCCGAGATGGCGCCTTCCGACGGCCAGCAGCCTGTTGGCGCATGGCCGAAGTGCGCTTCGAAGGCCAGCTTCGATTGTTCAACGTGCCAGAGGGCGCGCGCATAGCCGCCCGGATAGGCACCGCCCGCGGGCGCCGCGCTCGCAGGCTGCACTTCCTGCCCGGCGGCAAGGTCGATCAACAACGGCAGGATGGGATGCCCCCAGGGCGATACCGCCAGCTCCACCTTCCCGTTGGCTGCAAGGGCGCGATAGCGCGGCAGCAACGCGGCCAGCTCCTGGGCGATCAACTTGAACAGCGCCTGGCGATCGGCCGAGCTGAACGCGCCGGTGCTTAACTGCAGCCGCTGCAGCAGCAGCGATTCGCGCCGCGTCGCTTCACCGAACCAGGCCACGTGAAACCACACCAGCAGGTCGTCGAGGCAGCTCGGCGCCAGATAGCGTGCAAGCGTTGGCGACTTCAACACCGGCGCCACCAGGGCGGCCAGCTGCTCGAAGGCCGGATAGCGCCCCAGCATAGTGCGCGGATGCACCTGAAGGCAGCGCGTGTAGAGCGCGCAGCGTGCCGCTTCGTCAGTCGGCGGCTGCAACAACGCGATCAGAGTGGGCTCGTGCAGCGCCGCGCAGGCGGCCGCCAGGTCATCACGCTCCAGCGCGTGCACGGCCAACGCCAGCTCCGCCGTGAGCTGGGCCAGATGCTCGAGCAGCGACGGCGAGAAGTTCACCACCGCACGCGCGCCTGGCACCTGCTCAAGATGCGCAGCCATGTCGGCGTAGTCCTTGATCCCATGCAGGTAGGTCCAGGGCGCACTGTCTTCGCCCCGCAGCCGGTACACCGGCTGATGCATATGCCAGCACAGCACCACGTTCATCGGTTTGTTCAAAGTGGGCCGCTCAAGGGTGTTTACCGAAGATCATGGAAATCCCCCGACCAAGCCTCTCGGTCGAATCGGTCGCGCCTGAGTAGGTGGGTCGCACATGGCACAACGACTGCAACACCCGCATGGTGATGCGATCGATAACGCCCCGCATTCTGATCAAGCAATCAAGGTGCCATGTCCAAGCCCAATCTACCTGCAGAACAACGGGTGCCTGCAGCCGACCAGACACCTGCAGCCGAACACGCGCCTGCCGGTCGAAAACCTGCCGAGCGCAAGGCCGCTGAGCAGAAGAAGAGCACGGCGCGGTCGGCCGCCGTACCGCCCCTGCAGGTGCTGTTTGCCACCAGCGAGATCGCGCCGCTGATCAAAACCGGCGGCCTGGCCGACGTCAGTGCAAGCCTGCCCGCTGCGCTGCGCGCCGCCGGACACACAGTGCGCGTGCTGCTACCCGCCTATGCCGACCTGTTGGCGCAGATTGCGCCGCCACGCGTACTCGCCAGCACGCTCTTGTACGGCCAGCGTGTGCAGTTGCTCGAGGCGGATGGCACAGACCGCACACCACCCGTGTGGCTGTTGCACGTGCCTGGCATGTTCGATCGATCCGGCGGGCCATACACCAACGGCGACGGCCGCGACTGGTCCGACAACGGCTGGCGGTTCGGCGTGTTCTGTGCGGGCGTCGCCTGGATTGCGCGTGGCGCAACCGCGCGCCACGCAGATCCAACGGCGCGCTTCCTGCCAGATGTGGTGCACGCCAACGACTGGCCTACGGCGCTCAGTTGCGCGCTGCTGGCAGATGAATCACCCCGACCGGCATTGGTGCTGAGCATTCATAACCTGGCGTTTCACGGTCGCTTCGGCCGCGCAGTGTTCGATGCGCTGCGTCTGCCCGAACATCTGTGGCACTGGGAAGCCATGGAGTTCTACGGCGACTGCGCGTTTCTTAAGGCGGGCCTGACCGCGGCCGACGAGCTGATTGCCGTGAGCCCGGGCTACGCGCGCGAGATCACGCAACCTCCGCACGGCGGTGGTCTGGACGGCGTGCTCCGCGCGCGTGCGAAGCACCTGCACGGCATCGTCAACGGCATCGACCTCGATGAATGGAATCCCGCCACCGATCCACACATCGCACAATCCTTCGACGCCGAGCACATCGACCGCAAGCCGGCCAATCGCGCTGCGCTGCGCAAAGCGTTTGGTCTGCCAAACAGAACAGAGCCGCTGATCGGCATGATCAGCCGGCTGACCTGGCAGAAGGGCAGCGACATCGTGCTGGATGCATTGCCTGAGTTGATGGCACTGGGCTTACAACTGGTGGTACTCGGTAGCGGCGATGCCGCGCTTGCCAGCGCCTGGGCCGCGGCAGCACGGCAGTACCCGAAGCAGATCGCCTTCGTCGATGGCTTCAACGAAGCGCTTGCACACCAGATCGAAGCGGGCGCCGATGTGTTCCTGATGCCGTCGCGCTACGAACCCTGCGGGCTGAATCAGTTGTACAGCCTGCGTTACGGCACGTTGCCGATCGTGCACGCCACGGGCGGACTGGCCGATACCGTACAGCCGGTGCAGTTCCGCAATGGCAAGCTGGCCGGCACCGGCTTCCATTTTTCCGAACCGCACATCACCTCGATGTTGTGTGCCGTACAGGCCATGCTGGCGTTGTGGCGGCAGCCGGCGCAGTGGCGGATTGCGCAGCACAACGGCATGACGCGCGATCTGTCCTGGCGGGTCAGCGTTCCCGCCTACGAAAAGGTGTACGCCCAGGCGATCGCAAATGCGCGTACGGTGGCGGCCACAACTGCTTGAGCAAACCTACGGCGTGTCCATGTCTAGTTCCAAACCTGGCGGCTCTGGCGGCGTGAGCGCCGGCACTCAGGCCCTTGAGCGTCTGCTGGAGGGTCGCCTGCACGATCCGTTTTCCGTGCTGGCACCGCAGAAGGTGAACCGCACGGTGCGCTTGCGTGCCTATCTGCCCAAGGCCACCAGCGCGCAGCTCGTCGCTGGCGAGCACACGCCCGCGCCGGCCAGCAAAGCCCGCAGCAACACGGCGGCGCGACATCGCACCGAGTCGATTCCCGCCCGGCAGGTACACGCAGGAGGCGTATTCGAAATCACGCTGCCGGCCGCAGAAGCCCCGGCCCATCCGCGCTGGCGCTGGTGGGAGGCCGACGGCAGCAGCGGCGAGGCGATTGACCCTTATTCATTTGCTGTCGACATCTCTGCATTCGACAGGCACCTGTTCAATGAAGGCAGCCACCGCACCTTGTGGCAGTTGTTGGGCGCGCACCGCAGCGTCATCGACGGTATTGCCGGCACGCGCTTCTGCGTCTGGGCACCCAACGCAGAACGTGTCAGCGTGGTCGGCGATTTCAACACCTGGGATGGCCGCCGCCACCTGCTGCAACCGCAAGGCGACTCCGGACTGTGGTGTCTGTTCGTACCGGAAGTGGGTCCGGGTGATCTGTATCGTTTCGAATTGCGAACGCGCGACGGCGCACTGCTGCAGAAGAGCGATCCATGTGGGCAGGCGTTTCAGTTTCGCCCGGCCACCGCATCTGTTGTCGTTGCAGATACAGCATTCCCATGGAGCGACGCCGACTGGTGTGCCACACGCACCGCGCGTCAGCACGTCGACGCGCCCATCAGTGTGTACGAAGTGCATCTGCCATCCTGGCAGCGCCGCGCCGACGGCAGCTTCATGAACTACACAGAACTGGCGCCGCTGCTTGCAGATCACGCACAACGCGGTGGCTTCACGCACATTGAGTTGCTGCCGATCACGGAACATCCGTTCGATGGTTCCTGGGGCTACCAGACGCTCGGCTTCTTCGCGCCGACCAGCCGCTGCGGTAGTCCAGACGACCTGCGCGCCTTCATTGATTTGTTGCACGCACGCGGCATCGGCGTGCTGCTGGATTGGGTGCCGGGCCACTTTCCAAAAGACCCACATGGTCTGGCCCGCTTCGATGGCACACCGCTGTATGAACACGCAGACCCACGGCTCGGCGAGCAACCGGACTGGCAGACGCTGGTGTTCAACCACGCACGCAATGAGGTACGCGGCTTTCTCACCGGCAGCGCGTTGTACTGGCTGACCGAGTTTCATTTCGACGGTCTGCGCGTCGACGCCGTGGCGTCGATGATCTATCGCGACTATTCAAGACAACCCGGCCAATGGCTGCCGAATGCCTATGGTGGCCGCGAGAACCTGGAAGCCATCGAATGGCTGAAGTCGCTGAACGCTGCCGTGCACAACGAAGTGCCCGGCGCCTTGATGATTGCCGAAGAGTCCACGGCCTGGCCCGGCGTAACGCACGGCATCGAGCACGGCGGTCTTGGCTTCGACCTGAAGTGGAACATGGGCTGGATGCACGACACGCTGCAGTACCTCGCCATGGACCCGGTGCACCGCACCTATCACCACGACAAGCTGACCTTCGGCGCGCTGTACTCGCACAGCGAGAACTTCATGCTGGCGCTGTCGCACGACGAGGTGGTGCACGGCAAGGGATCGTTGCTCAACAAGCCCAGCGGCGACGTCTGGCAGCGCCTGGCACAACTGCGCCTGCTGTACAGCTATCAGTGGACACTACCGGGCAAAAAACTGCTGTTCATGGGTGGTGAACTGGCGCAAGCCTCAGAGTGGGACCACGACGGCACGCTGCCCTGGTCGCTGCTTGCCGATCCGAATCACCGCGGCGTACTGGATCTGTTGGGCGATCTGAATCGGTTGTACCGCGCATCGCCGCAGTTGCACGCAGATGCACGGCCAAATCTCGGTTTCCGCTGGAGCAGTTGCGCGGACAAGACAAACTCTGTCATCAGCTACCTGCGCGGCCGCGACGGCGACCTGGTGCTGATCGTGCTGAACTTCACGCCTGTTCCGCGCATGAACTACAACGTCGGCGTGCCACAGGCCGGCCACTACAACGAACTGCTGAACAGCGATTCCGCGCGCTATGGCGGCAGCAATGTCGGCAATCTGGGTGGCGTGCACACACAGCCGAGCCCCGGCGCTGATTGGCCGTTCCAACTGGTGCTTTCGTTGCCGCCGCTCGGTGCGTTGATACTGCAATTGCGGTCCGACTGATCGGCCTCCCGTCCCGCCGCTTGAGCTCACGGGTCCTACCGCAGCCAGTTCTCGGTGCGGACATCGAGGCGCGAGAAAGCAGCGTCTGCGGTTACGACAATCAGGTCGCTGGCGATCGCATGCGCCGCGATCGCTAAATCGAAGTCGCTGATTCCTGTTCCCCGACGTTGCATCCTTGCCTTTCGCTCCCCAAACACGCGGCTGACCTCATCCGTCCATGCGAGACAAGCGATTTCACGCGCGACCGCAGCCCACTGGGACGCCAGCGCACGCCGTCGATTGGACGCTGGGAGATAGTGCAGACCGAATTCAATTTCTGCGGCCGTGACCTGAGAGATGGCCACGTCGGCGCGCGATGCCTGCGCCAGCCTTTGGGCAACCGCAGGCGTACCCGCCATCAATGCCGAAACCGCATTCGTGTCGAGCAGGTACTTCACAAGGTTGGTGGCTCGCTTCGCGACCGCGCCTCCCTGATCACCGACATCATGGCCGCTATCGATTCGTCCAACTCGGGGCGCGGTGTCCCAATCGCCGCCAGGAATTCAGGTGACCACGCATTTTCAGCGTCAAGCGCGCGCTCGACGGCCTGAATGATGAGTTCACTCCGCGTGACACCGCTGGCCAGGGCCTTGCGATCAAGCGCCTCGATGAGCGCTTCGGGGAGTCTGATACTGGTTGTGTTCTTGGCCATTGGACGAGCGTACTACGCTCGTATTGCGAGTGGCAACGAGGATGCTCGACAAGCCATGCTTCTGTTCATGTACGACCCGCACCCTGCAGCAGCCCCCGCAACTGCTGTGCAAGTTGTGCGGTCAGCGCGCTTGCGTCGCAGCGCCAGCGCCAGTTGCCAGTCGCGACGCCCGGCGTGTTCATGCGCGCCGAGCCGTCCAGCGCCAATACGTCCTGCAGTGGCAACACCACCGTGTTGGCAGCTGACGCGATGGCAATGGCCATGAACGACCAGGAAACCGAACCCGCGTGCGGCGCGTCGGTGCCCGCAGAATCGGCAAGCGCATGATCAACCAGCGCACGCGTATTGGCGTCGAGTTGCAGATACCAGCCCAGACTGGTGTCGTTGTCATGCGTGCCGGTGTACAGCACCTGACCAGCATCGATGTTGCTCGGGTGATGCGGGTTCGCCGCGTCGCCCGAAAAACCAAACTGCAGCACACGCATGCCGGGCAAACCGAACTGCTCGCGCAGCGCGGTGACTTCCGGTGTGATGACGCCGAGGTCTTCGGCCACCAGCGCCGCGCGTGTGGCATCGTCCAGCGATGACAGCAACGCCGCGCCGGGTACAGCGCGCCACTCGCCATCGATGGCAGTCAACGCATCCGCCGGAATGCACCATGCCGACTGCAGCCCGCGAAAATGATCGATGCGCACGACGTCGAGCCATTGCAACTGATGCGCAATGCGGGCCTTCCACCAACTGAATGCCGATGCTTCGTGCGCCGGCCAGTCGTATACCGGATTGCCCCATAGCTGGCCCGTTGCCGAAAAGTAGTCGGGTGGCACGCCTGCAACTTGTGTCGATCTGCCCGCAGCGTCCAACTTGAACAACGTGCGGTGTGTCCACACGTCCACGCTGTCGTACGCGGGGTACAACGCCATGTCGCCAAACAGCACGATGCCGCGTTCATGCGCGGCCGCACGCACACAGGCGAGGCGTGTGAAGAATGCGCGCTGCCCAGCGATCAGCGTTGCAATCTCATTGGCGTGTGCCTGCGCGAGCACGGCCAGCGCCGCCGGTTCCCGGTCACGCAGTGGATGTGGCCAGTCGCACCATGGCGCGCCGTGCACACTGCGAGCGACCTCGAACAGGGCGTAGTCGTGCAGCCAGCTTCCGGGCGCTGCATCGACGAACGGCATGGCGTCTACCTGCTCTGATGAACTCGCAGGCGCAGCACCGTGTGCAGCGGTCGCCAACGGCCACTGTGCAAGCAGCGCGGTGTCGCCTGCATTCAACGATGGGCTGCTGTAGGGCGAGCCATAGGCGTCTGGCGGATTGAATGGCAGCACCTGCCAGATCTCGATGCCAGCAGCCGCGAGCCAATCGAGGAAGAACAACGGCGAACGATCAACCGGCAACGCGCTGAATGGGCACAACACACCGGCGCGGCGCCGCTCGGCAAGCAGATGGCCACGCGCCCTGCCTCGACCACTGCCGCCAGCGAGGACATTGTCCGGGTGTTCGCTATCGACACTGCCGACCATGGTTCTGCCTTTGTCGCTCTGCAAACTTCTCTACAGACTGCTCTGCAAACTCCGTGCGCAACGCTGCGGCTCAGCCAGGTTTGCGACCCACATCAATCGCGCAGCACCTCCGCCACGCGCAATTGCAATGCCGGCAACAGCTCAGCTTCGAACCATGGGTTCCGCCGCACCCACAGCTGATTACGTGGGCTCGGGTGCGGCAGCACAAACTTCTCTGGCGCAAAGCGACGCCAGCCCTGCACAAGTTCGGTCACAGATTCGGGCGCAGGTGCCGATGGACTCACTGCTACATCAGCTTCGCCAACCGTCTGACGGGCTTCACGCAAGTGCCACGTGAGCGCGTAACGGCCCAGCACAACCGTCAGCTGTACCTGCCGCAGCTGTGCGAGCAGGCGCGCACGCCAGGTGGCCGCGCATTCAGGTCGAGGCGGTAGATCGGCACCCTTCCGCGTGCCCGGAAAGCAGAAGCCCATGGGCAACAGTGCCACGCGCGAGGCATCGTAGAACGTGTCGCGATCGACACCCAGCCACGCACGCAGACGTTCCCCGCTGACATCGTTGAACGGCACGCCGCTGTCATGCACCTTGCGCCCAGGCGCCTGCCCGACAATGAGGATGCGCGCGCCAATGCCCATCTGCAGTACCGGCCGTACGCCATGCGGCAGGTGCGCTGCACAGAGCGTGCAGGCACGTACGTCCGCAAGCAGCTGATCCAACTCGGTCGTAGCGCCGGCTTTGCCGTTCATCAAGCATCCCGCTGGTTCAGCAGGCTGTGCAACGCACTACCAGGCCTGCCGCAGGTAACGGCGCTGAAGATGCTCCCGGAAGTAGCGAGCGTCCAGCCGCTCACCACACACCTCGACCATCAACGCCTGCAACGAGAACAGGCGACCGCGGCCATGCACCTGGGCACGCAGCCAATCGCGCAACGGCCCAAGATCACCCTGCCCGATCAACATCTCCACGTTGGGAATGGCCCGTCGCGCCGCAGCAAACAGCTGCGCCGCCATCAACGCGCCGAGCGTGTAACACGGGAAATAGCCGAAGCTGCCGGCAAACCAGTGCACATCCTGCATGCAGCCATCACGATCGTTGCCGCGCGTGCTGAGGCCAAGGTACTCGCGCATCGAAACGTCCCAGGCTTCGGGAAGATCGACCAGCGCAAGCTGCCCGGAGAGCAACCGTCGCTCGAGGTCGAAGCGGATGATGACGTGCAGCGGATAAGTGAGTTCATCGGCATCGACGCGAATAAAGCCCGGGCTGACTTGCGTTGCGTGCCGGTACAGATTTTCACCGTTCCACCGCTCACCCGTGCCATTCAGATCAGTGCGCGCACGACCAGTTTCGCGATCCCCTTCCAGCATTTCGCACATGATCGGCGCTACGTGTGCCAGAAAAGGTTTGGAACGCGCCACCTGCATTTCCATCAGCAGTGACTGACTCTCATGCACTGCCATGCCAGCGGCCGTGCCGATGGGCTGCTCACGCCACGCCGCAGGTAAACCCTGCTCGTACAGGCCGTGTCCCGTTTCGTGCAGCACGCCCATCTGCGCGGGCAGAAAACTGCTTTCGCTGTAACGCGTGGTGATGCGCGTGTCGTCCGGTACACCGCCAGTGAACGGGTGATGGCTGACATCCAGCCGCCCGTGCTCGAAGTCGAAGCCCAGCATACGCATCAGACGTTCGCCCAGGGCCTCCTGACGGGGCACCGGGTAGCTGCCTGGGAATGGCAGGCACTGTGGCTGCGCGCTGCGCACCTGTTCGATCAGATCCGGCAGAAATACCTGCAGGCTGCCGAAGATCTGATCGATTTCCTCGCTACCGATGCCTGGCTGGTGGCGCGCAAGCAGCGTGTCGTACAGGGCGGTGTCGTAGGACGCTGTCCCGCGCGTTGCGCCTGCTGCATTCGCAGCGTTTGCCTGCAGGTCGGCCTCGAGATAGCAGGTCGCAACATCGCGCACCCGCGAGAGCACTTCCTGAAGATGCGGCAGGATGCCCTGCCAATCGTTGCTCGTACGTTTCTCCCGCCACAGCTGTTCGCAGCGTGTGACCGCAATCTGACGCGCGCGCACCAGGTCGGCCGGCAGCGCCGTGGCATCGCGCCATACGCGTTGCATTTCACGCAGGTTCGCCTTCTGCATGAACGACAGTTCGCGCGCAGCACGCTGCGCAGCATCCAGCAGTTCACCCATCTCAGGCGCACAGAGCTTCTCGTGCGTAATGCCTGCCAGGGTGGCCAGTGCCTGGCCGCGCGCTTCACCACCGCCCGACGGCATCATCACGGCTTCATCCCAGCCCAGGATCGCCTGCGCATGTTCCAGGTGCGCCAGTTCGCGAAAGCGCGCTTCAAGTTTCTGATAGCTCACAGCGGGCGCTCCTGGGAATAACAGCGGATAACAGCGGACTTGTTTGCCTGGCCAGCGGCAAGACTAGGCGTTCAGATCAGCCAACGGTGTGCGCCACTACCACCAACTTGTGTGCGTGATTACCCGGCTTTGGGTGTTGCCACAGGTGTGGCCCCAGGTGTGGCTGCCGGCGGCGGCTGAACTTGTGGCGCTTGCAGGCCCGCAACGGGCGCAGCAACAGGCGGGACAACCAAAGGCCGCCCCGCATCGAGCATGGGCGTCAGCGTCGGCATCAGTGCACCGAGCAGCCGCACCGGCAGGCCGCTCGTGAACTGGTAGTCCGCCGCCTGCGCGCCAGGCACGAACGCAGTGATCGTGCCGTAGAAGCGATCGTCGATGTAGAACATGAACGTGGCCACGCGATTGACCACGCGCGATTCCACGACGCGACCCGGGCCCGAAAAGACCTCAAAGCGATGATCTCCTGTCCCCGTCTTGCCACCCACGATGTGCCGTGTGCCGTCCGGTCGCTGCAGATCCTTCAAGAGCGACCGCGCCGTGCCGTTTTCCACCACATCCAGGATTGCGTGCTTTGCAACGCGCGCGACCTCGACCGGCAACACCTGCTCGCCACGCGCGCCAGTGCTTTCAAGCCGCGTCTCGTAGGGCGTGCCAGAAGCGAAGTGGAATGACTCCAACAGCACATTCGGCAGCCGAACGCCGTCGTTCTGGATGATGCCCATCAACTCGGACAGCGCAGCCGGTCGATCGCCTGAGCTGCCAATGGCCGTCGCCAGCGATGGCGTCAACGACGCAAAGGGATAGCCCAACCGATGCCATGCCGCATGTATCTCCTGGAACGCTTCGATCTCCAGCAGATCGAGAATGCGGCGATCCTGCGCGCGGCGTTTGTTGGCCTTCCACAACCAGCTGTACACATCCTGACGCGCCTGCACGCTGCTCGTCAGCAGCTGATCGCGCGTGGCATTCGGGTGCAGTTGCAGATACTCCAGCACCCACAACTCCAGTGGATGGACGCGCGCCAGGTAGCCACGGTCGTTGAGGCTGAATTTGTCCTTCGCAAAACGCGCGTACAGATCCGCCAGTTGCGCAGGCGACTGTGGTTGATCAGGCACTGCACGCGTCAGCCAGGCTGCAAGCACGTCGACGGGCGCGTCCGGGCGCACCGAGCGCACGATGACGGCCACTGCGCGCGGCGATACGCGCACGCCGTCGAGCACCGCCGCCAGGGCTTCGTCGGCACGTTTGCCGCTGTACTTGGCGAAAAAGCGGCGCAGATAGACCTTGCCTTCGCGATCGGCAAAGCGATGCAGATAGTCGGCACGGCCAGGATCGTCAGCGTTCTCCAGCAGGCGCGCAGTGGTTGATGGCGCGCGATACAGGTAGTGATCCTCAACCTCGCGCATGACGCGAATGAACACCAGGTTCACCGAGCGCCGCAGTGCTTCCTGCAGCGTCATCACGCGGCCATTGTCCGAACGCTCGAAGTTGCTGAAGCGGTGCGCACCACCGCCCGTGAAGAACACCTGCCCTGAGCCAGCTGAATACGTGCGCAACAGTGACGCTTCCAACGTGCTGGTCAGCGTGGCCCCGGGATTCGCCCGCAGATATGCAATCACCCAGGCGGCCAGCCGATCCTTCTCGTGCACGCCGTAGGCCACCTGCTCGGTCAGCGGCATGGCGGTGTACTGGCGATACACCGCCGCGATCAGCTCAAGGTAGGTGATGAGCGTGCGCAGCTTCGAGGTCGAACCCAGATCCAGCTTTACGCCACCATTGATGTCGAGCGGTTGCGCAAGGTTGTCTGCATTCACACGAATGCGATTGCCGCCCGGCCTGCGTTCGTACAACGTGAAGCTGTAGATCACCTTGGTTGGATCGTCGCCACCCAGCAACCGCGCGCCATTCAAACCCATGGACTCGATGACGGCAGGATCGCGGAGCGACATCAGAAACCGTGAGACTTCGTTCTGCACACCAAGATTCAACGAGGTCTGCACCGTCAGGTCGAACCGATCCAGCTCATAGAAGCTGCGCACATCGAGTTGGCGCAACAACCGGGTGCGCACGAGGTTCGCGCCCTTCTGCGCAGCGAAGTCGATGCTGGGCCTGGGCTGCGCAACGCGCTGCTTCTGCAGGCGATACGCAAGCGCTGCATCGCGCAGTGCAGGGCTGATCGCGCCAGCCTTTGCCATCACACGCAGGTAGCTGTCGGTGAGGCGCTCGAGCGGCGCGACATCGCGCATCAAGTAGAAGCCCGGACGCCGCACCGACAGAATGAGGCTCAGCGCCTGTTTGTAATACTTCGCCTGCTCACGCACATCTGCCTGCGGATCGCGCAACACGCGATTGGCTGTGTCGAAGTGGCTGCCGTACCACGCCTCCATGCCATCGCCGAGGCTCGACACTTCGCCGTAGCCTGGCATTGCGGCGAGCGGCAGCGCATTCAGGTAGTCGAGCACAAGCTGGCGTCGGGCGGGAATCGTGACCGCGCCCAGCCGATAGACGCGCAGCGTGGCCGACGCCATCTGTTTGAACTTCTCGGGCGCGTTGTGTGTGCGGCCATCCTTCGAATGCCTGAACTTCTCCATCTGCGTGGCCAGGGTGCTTGCGCCAATCACGCGATCATCCGTGCGCAAACGGTTCAACAGCGACAAGCCGACGGCTTTGCCCAGCCGGTTCCAGTCCACCACCGGGTTCATGTACGGCCGGTTCAGGTCCATGAGTTCGCGGTCTTCGACGAACAGCAGCGTGGCCGCGACCATGGGTGGGATCTGGCTGTATTGCGCATACACCTGGCGCGGAAAGCGCGCTTGCGAGGCCACCTGCCCTGTAGCGTCGCGCACCAGCAGTCCGGCCTGGGTCTTCTCCGGGTACAGCACGCTGAGGCCGCGGTCGTGTAGTGCACGCATTCGCGGCGAGGGCTCGGCCTGCATGCGCACGCTGTAGCCCGCAGCCTTCAAGCGCGGCAGCAACGTGGGCAACGCTGCATAACCAAGCCGCTCGTCGTACGGCCCCGTGTCGGGCGCGATGGGCGTTGCGGTCGGACCTGGGCGCAGCCGATAACCGATGTTCTGGGCAAACCCTGCCAGCCACTGCGACTGCAGCTGCGATGTGTCCAATTCATGCAGTACGGCGGCCACGGCAGCCACCGACAACACAATGCATGTGCCGACAAACAGGCCGCGGGCGAACTGGCGGCGCACGCTGCGCGCAGGGCTCAACGCTCCATGCACGTCGCCCACCTCTGCCGTCATTGTGTTCGACTCACGCGCTTCTCTACTCCTGGCTTCAACGCCGACGCTCAACAAAGATTGGCCTGAGCATGAATGAACTCAGCGCGCAGGTGTGTTCACAGCCGAGCCTTATTGAATCGCGTTTACACAACGAAGTGCAGTGACTCTTTGGCACACGCGTTAGATCATCGGTGCAGCAAGCCTGCCTGGTCGACCACCACAAACCTTTTTGCCGGTGGACATGCCAGTCATTGAGGTCCAAACGCCATGCTGACATGTACCTGGGCACCCACCGTATTCAGTTCGATGCAACTTGCACGGCCCGAAGCCCTGGTCATGGCGGGCGCGGTTGAACGGGCAATGCGGACGGACGGTTCGTCCACGCAGTCCGGGCCTGATGGCAGCGGCCGAACAGTCTCGTCTGCGCGCCCGACTCCGCGCGGTCCAGCACTGCTGCGAATGCAGACCGACTATGTTGCGCGCTTGGAGCGGCTCGGCATCAGCCACCTGCTGATCGCGCAACGCTGGTGGGGCAGCGGCCAGGAAATGGAGGGCTCGAGCCTGGATTGTCTGGCGGCTACCGCACTCATCGCAGCCGTCAGCGAGCGCATTCAACTCGTCACAGCCATTCATCCGGGCTTCTTTCAGCCAACGGCCATCGCCAAGTGGGGCGCCACGATCGATGCGATCAGCAACGGACGCTGGGCGGTCAATGTGACCAGCGGCTGGAACATGGCCGAATTCGACATGTATGGCATCGACCCGCTGCCGCACACAGAACGCTACGCACGCGCAACCGAGTTCATTCAGGTACTGCGCGGTGCCTGGGACAATGCCTTGATCGGGAATGCGTCGTTCGACTTCGATGGACGCTACTACCAGGCCCGCGGACTGCGTCTGGAGCCACGACCGGCCGCAGCGCTGACAATTTATCAAGGGGGCCAGTCGGAACCCGCCATCGCCATGGCAGCGGCACACTCGGACTGGATGTTCCTGAACGGCGGCGATGCGGCCCGTACTGCCGCGATCATTGCCAGCGTGCGCCGTGCCTGCGCGGTCAGCGGTCGGCATGTGCGCTTCGCGCTGCATGCGAATCCACTGGTGCGCGAAACAGATGCGGATGCCTGGGCCGAGATCGACCGCCGGGTGGCGGCGCTTGACCCGACGCGCGTTGCACAACGGCGCGCGGCGCTTGCGGGCCGCGCTTCCAATTCGAATGGCGCAGTTGGAATGTGGTCCAGCGACGACGTGCTCAGCATGCTCGACAGCAACGAGGGTTTCTCCTCGCGGCTCATCGGCTCACCGGCTACCGTCCTCGCAGCTATTCAGGTGTTCGCCGACATGGGCGTAGAGATGTTGCACCTCACGCTTGCCGACCCGATGTTCATCGAAACTGTATTGCCCCAGGTGCACGCCCTGCGGGCCGCGCACCGGGCCGACGGCTAGTTCCGCAAGGAAGCTCCAGCAAGGAAACAAACACATGATTCAACGTCAGCGCGGCTACCTGAGCTTTCGCAGCACTGCCGCAACGCCTGAGACCGAACAACTCGAGCGCGACGGCTTTACCGTCATTCGCAATCTGCTGAGCGCCGACGACCTGCAGACATTGCATGACGAAGTCGCGGCCATATTCGACCGCGACCCGCCGGACGAACGCGGCGGACGCAATCCTGAAGACGCCGCGATGTTCCGCTACGCCATGCTCAATCGCTCCGCAGCAGCACAACGCGCAGTGGCGCATCCGCGACTGCTGGCGGTCATTGAACCGTTGCTCGGCGAGGACTGCCACGTCATCGCCAATACTGCGTGGCGTAATCCTACCGGGCATCCTGGTTCGCATGGCGGCCAGAACTGGCACATCGATGCGGGTCCGCACGTGCCTCTGCCTGAAGGCGTGCGCTGGCCTGCGGACATTCCGCATCCGGTGTTTGCGATCGGCGTGCATATTTATCTGCAGGATTGCGCATTGGAGGATGGTCCAACGGGCGTGTTGCCTGGCAGCCATCTGTCGGGCCGCTTTCCGCCGCAGGAACGCAATCACGACGATGCACTGGACTACGAAGGCCAACGCGTTGTGCCGCTGCTCACAAAGGCCGGCGACGCGGGCTTGTTCGTCTCCGATGTCTGGCATCGACGCATGCCCACGCAACCGGGCGATCACGGGCGCTTCTTTCTGCAGGTGCACTATGGCAGGCGCGACATCGCGCAGCGCTTGCTGACCACGGCCGAGAGCAATCAGCTGTCGGCCGAGGCGATTGCGCGAGCTTCGACCACGCGCGAGAAGCGTGTCATCGGTTTGCATTCACCGCTGTTCTACGACGGCTAACGCGCGCTCCGCTGTTCTACTCGGGCTGCTGGCTCTACTGGCCTACGCCGCGGGTTCAAAGACCGCATTGTGCGCAATCTTCAGCATGGCGGCCGTTTCTGCTTCGGCGCCCGCGCCTTGTCCCACACCTTCTCCCGCGCCTTGTGACGCTTTGGGGGCCGCACGCGAAAGCTGTTTGTTGCCGGCCATCGTGGCATGCCTTTGCACGAGGCGATAACCGCACGCAGCAAGCTCCGCCTCAATCAATGCGCCATCGTTCGGTGCACATTCCACCTGCAGGCTGCGTGGCCGCGCGGCCGAGGTCAGCAGGCCGCGCATTCCCTGCAGGATGGGCAACTCGATGCCATCGACATCGATCTTCACGACATTCGGCGCTTGCAGCGCGCCCTCGGCCAGCAGGCTGTCCACCGACTGCGCGATCTTCAATTCGCTGATGCCGCTGGCGCGTGCAGCAGCCTGAACCGCTTCTGCAGGCGCATGCGCGGTATCGGCAAGCTGGCTGTGTGAAGACCCGGTGCGCCACTCCAGGTAGTCGAACTGTGCAGGGCGCGTGCGTTCCGCAAGCGCGGTAGTCAGCAGGCTGACGCGATCACCGAAGTTGTTCAGTTGCAGGTTCTCCATCAACGCAACGGCGTTGCGCAGATGCGGCTCTACCGCAAACACGCGCCCACTCGGGCCGACACGTTGTGCGCCATACAGCGTGTAGATGCCCACGTTGGCACCCACATCCAGGAACACGTCGCCCGGTCTCAATGTGCGGTCGAGCCACGCCACCGTGCCTTCTTCCTTGATGAAGAACGTGCAGGCGCGGCGCAGCGTCTGCGCATTCGTGCAATGAAAGCGAATGTCCCCTGCGCTGGTGGGCAACACCATCTCGATCGCCAGCAGGCGCGCCAGCCAGCTCCCCGATTCCGCAAGCAGCCGGAGCAGCCGCGCCGGTTTCTGCCGCCCTGCCGTGTGCAATCTGATCATGGGCGGATCATCGCGCCTCGATGTTGATGGTGAGGGTTTTGCGCAAGCCGGAATCCGGTGGCCCGAGCATGGGTGCAACGGCATGCCAGGAGTTGAACGTCTTCACGAACATCAACGCCTGATTCGGCACATAGGGATAGGTGAACAGTGTCTCCATGTCGTCCCAGCCGGGCGCGCGGTCGTTCAGCTGATCAAACAGCAGGCGCGGATCCTTCGGCCGTTGCACGTCAGTACCACCGCCGAAATTGCTGTCCCACTCACCCTCGCGGCACATGGACAGCACCAGCGTGATGATCTTTTCCGGGTTGTCGGTATGTGGCTCGATGCTGCCGCGATGCGCGGGCAGCATCGAGAACTCGAAACGTGCATTCAGCGTCGGCGAATGCCGCAGCGTGCGGCCGCGGCTGAGGTCGCGCACTGCGCGTTTCGCTCGGCGCAGCCAGGGTACGCGCCGCTCGTGATAACCAAGATCGACGCCGTGCTCACGCAGCGTATCCAGCGCACTGCGAATGAAGTCGTCACTCTTGATCCATGCATGCAGATCGCGCCACACCGGCACGGTGCTGATGAGTCGCGCGTAGTTCTTCGCCGCGAACTTCTCCGACAGCGAGTACTTTTCACCGACATGCGCGATGTGTTCGAACAGGCCCGGCTCAGGAAATGCCGCAACACATGCGGCATACAGATCACTGCCAAGCGCCGGCCGCATGGCGCCGATGGGAAACGGTTCGTAGCGCATCTCAAGCGCATCGAAGTTGATCATGGCGACAGCCCTCCGCACACCAGACTAGATCGCCGCGTCGTATGCCTGCTTGACCAACAGCGATTCGAACCAGTGGTTGCGCCCGAGCATGCCGAGGTCACGAAACCCCACCTGCTCGAACGGCGCCGCATCCAGCAGCGCGCGCACCAGATCATCGGTATGGCGCCAATGTGTAGCCTCGAACTTGCCCGGCAGAAACCCCTGCTCGAAGCCGGCCAGCATGTGCGCAATGAACAAACCGTTGGGCCGCAGTACGCGATGAATCTCTTTGACCACCCGGCCCAGATCGAACACATGATCCAGTGCGTTGATGTACACCGCCTCTACCGATGCATCGTTGAACGCCAATGCGTGGAAGTCGCCATGGTGAACGTAGGGGTTGTCTTTGCCGGGGTTCAGGTCGATGCCAACCGCAAAGTGACCCAGTTCGCGCAGCGCACGCACTTCCCCGCCCAGCCGCGCACCGAGGCACAACACAGAATGCCGGCCTTCAAGCTGCGGCAGCGAGGCAAAGCGACGGCGGAACTCTTCGTAGTCGGCAGCGTCCTTTTCCACGCGGCGGTCATAGG
>CAMAVY010000021.1 GCA_945861675.1 Klebsiella pneumoniae
CTGTACTGATACGTTGAGCATGACAGTGAGCGTGAAACGGACGCAGCGGACGGCCGATCCGTCGAGCACACCGGCCCCGCCGTCGATCGCCGCTGCACAGCCGCTGCCCGCGGTGGGATTGGGTGCGGGCAGAGCAGAGGCGCTTGCGCTGCGTCTTGCCGAGCGCATCCATGCGCAGCAACTGCCGCCGGGCGCGCGTTTGCCGTCGGTGCGTCAGTGCGCGCAATTGCATGGCGTGAGCCCGACGACGGTGGTTGCGGCGTATGACCGGCTGCAGGCACAGGGCCTTGTTGAAGCCCGGCGGCAGCGCGGTTACTTCGTGCGCGCGATTGCGCGGCGGCCACTTCTGTCCGCTGATCTGGCTGCAGGCGAATTCGATGCGGCTGCTTCGCGACTCGGGCCGCAGCTGGCGCCGCCTGTGGATGCCCATGCGCTGATGCGCGGCATGTTCCAGCAGAGCGGTCGCCCGCCGGGTCCCGGCATGGGCACGTTGCCGGAGGCCTGGCTGGATGCGCCGCTGCTGCAACGTGCGCTTCGGCACGCGCTGCGTGATGTCGATGCGTGCCTGCGCTACGGCGATCCCGCGGGCGATCCGCACTTTCGTGCGGTGCTTTCTCAGCAGCTGCAGCGGCTTGGCATCGCAGCACCGGCGTCCCAGATCGTCACCAGCGTGGGGGCCACGCATGCGCTCGACATCATCGCGCGCACGCTGCTTCGCGCGGGCGACACCGTGCTGGTCGATGAACCTGGCTGGGCGGTGGAGTTCGCGCGTCTGTCGCACATGGGCATGCGATTGCTGCCGGTACCGCGTGGTGCCGATGGCCCTGACCTGAACGTCATGGCGCGGTTGCTGCAGTCCGAGCGTCCGCGCCTCTATGTGACTGTTTCTGTCCTGCATAACCCCACCGGAAACTCACTCAGCCTTGCGTCTGCGCATCAGATACTGAAGCTGGCCGAGGCCAATGACATGCAGATTGTCGAGGACGATACCTACGCCTGGCTGGGCACGGGACACGAGCCAAGGCTGGCCGCACTGGATGGCCTGCAGCGCACGATCTATGTCTCAGGCTTTTCCAAGATCCTGGCACCCGATTGGCGGGTGGGCTATCTCGCGGCGCCGGCCGCAATTGCCGAACGCTGCGTGGACACCAAACTGCTGATGACGCTGACGGCGCCGAGCCTGTTTGAGCGCGCCCTGACCTGGCTGCTCTCGCAGGGCTTGCTGCGCCGTCATGCCGAGCGCCTCACCACACAGCTGGAGGCCGCGCGTACGCGAGTTGTGAAACTGGCTCGTGAGAGTGGCTGTGAGTTTGTCGCGCCAACCCAGGGGTTGTTCGGGTGGTGCGACACACATGTCGACACCGCAGCACTTGCGGCGTTGCTGGCCGAGGACAACTGGCTGGTGGCACCTGGCCACCTGTTTCTTGCAGCGCCGCAGGCAAGCAGCTTGATGCGCGTGAACTTCGCAACCGCCCAGGACGCGAAGTTCTGGCGAGCACTGGTGCGCGGACGGGCGACGTTGATGCAGGGAAGGTGATGCAGGGAAGGTGATGCAGCGAAGGTGATGCAGCGTGGTTGAGTGCTGGTGGTATCTGCCCGTGCATCGCGTCGCGGCGACGAACCGGCTGCCGACCTACCAATCCATCGCGTCCCCACGCTCGAGCGGATCGGGCAATGCGTCTGGCCGCGCGACAAACGCCAGCGAAACGGAATTGATGCAGTAGCGATGGCCGGTGGGCTTCGGGCCATCGGGAAACACGTGACCCTGATGGCTGTCGCAGCGACCGCAGCGTGTTTCAACGCGCACCATGCCGTGTGATCGGTCGGTCACGAGCGTGATGTGGCTGGCATCGATCGGCGCATAGAAGCTCGGCCAGCCGGTCCCGCTCTCGAACTTGGTCTGGCTGACAAACAGCGGCAGGCCGCACAGGCGGCAGCAGTACACACCAGCCTGTTTCTCACCGAGCAGGCCGCCACAGAAGGGGGCCTCGGTGCCATGCCGCAGCAGGACTTCGCGCTCCGCCGGGGTGAGGTCGGCGGCCAGTGTCGCGGCTTCGGCCGGGCTGGGCGGGGTGAGATCGAAGGTGTATTTGCGTGCGGGTTCTGCGGTCATGGTCGTAGTCCTGAAGACTGGTCGAGAAGTTGCCGATGCTCCGCCATTGGCCGGGCGTTCGTCGAGTGCTGGGATCTGTTCGTGAATTCGCGCGGCGCAGCGGCCTGCAGGCGCACTGTAGGACGAAGTGCAGGTCGCCTGGCGTTTTGTCTGGGTGACTACGACCACTATTGGTGCGACATCGGGTTGACGTCTGTCGCCCTCCGCACCAAAAGGCAGCGCAATCTCTGCCTCACGCAGTCGATTCCTGTCCTGCGGGGCTCTAGCGTCGTCGGGGGCGGTTCTGGCACGTATCTCGCTTAGCCACAGCGGGGCGGTTCAGCGGGCGGTGACTTTCACAGGGTCACGGCTGAGTTCCGAAGCAGGCGGCAGACACACGTAGCTGAGATCAACAGGAGGGCACATGAGCGCCGTAGCGGTTCCGCGCGAACACATTCTGTACGAGGAAGACCTGCCCGGTGGCTGCCACTGGTCGATTGTGATCAATCGCGGTTGGACGTTGCGTCTGACGGATCTTGAAGGGGGCGCCAACGTCGCCGCCTTGCTGGTCAACAAAGACGACAAGGCCGAACGCTACTGCATGCCCGACACGTTGAAGGCACAGCACACGGCAGTGCTCACGGCCGGCTTCGTCTGTTACTCCGACATGGGCCGGATTCTGATGTCCATCAGTGCGGATACCTGTGGCGGGCACGACACGCTCTGTGGCACGACCAACGCCTCGTTGATCAACGAGAAGTTCGGAGAGCGCAGTTATCAGGACGCGCGCAACGAGTATCACCGCAATGGTCGCGACAGCCTGTTGATCGAACTCGGACGATGGGGACTGGATCGGCGCGATCTGGTGCCAAACATCAACTTCTTCAGCCGCGTGACCGTGGACAACGATGGCCGCACACAGTTGCTGGCTGCGCACTCGAAACCAGGCAGCTACGTGGACCTGCGGGCTGAGATGAATGTACTGGTGCTGCTGAGTGCAACGCCACACCCGTTTCATCCGGGCTCGGAGTACCCGCGCAAGCCTGTTCGTATGACGGTCTGGAAGTCCGGTGTTGCCGGCCCCGACGACGTGTGCCGAACGTCGCGCCCGGAGAATGAACGCGGCTTCCGCAATACCGAAGCGCTGTTTGCGCACGAATCCTTTGCTGGACTGGATGGCAGCGATACACCCGGGGGGAAATCGCCGGCACACGTTGTTGCATTCAAACCGCGTGGTATCGGAGATCCTGCGTGAGTGCGCGATTGCAATCCGCGACGCCCGCAGATGCGCCGCCGGGGCTGCACAACGCAACCTGCATCCATAGCGTCGTTGTGCCGTCTGGGGCGCCGTTCATGCGCACCGTGCAACGGGGAGAAACCGTCTGCATCACGGACCTGTACGGCAATCAGGCCGTCGACACGTTGTTTTTCAATGCAGACGATCCGCGTGAGCGCTATTCGGCTGTAGACACGATCCGCGCGCAGGGCGCGCTGTACCTCAGCACCGGCACTGTGCTGATCTCCAGCGAGAACCGGCCGATGCTGACCATCGTGCACGACACCTGTGGAAGGCACGACACGCTGGGCGGAGCGTGTGCGGCTGAAAGCAACATGGTGCGCTACGACCTTGGTACCAAGTTCATGCACAACTGTCGCGACACGTTTCTGCTGGCGATCGCCAACTGGGACGGCGTGCCAATCGATAAACGTCACATCAGCGCGAACATCAACTTCTTCATGAACGTTCCGGTCACGCCGGCGGGTCAATTGACGTTCGAAGACGGCATCTCGGAGGCGGGCAAGCGGGTCGCGTTGCGCGCTGAAATGGATGTGATCATGTTGGTGTCCAACTGCCCGCAGCTGAACAACCCATGCAACGGTTACGACCCGACACCCGTGCAGATAGACATCTGGCGCGAACAGGCCATGGGCTAGCGCCATGAGCAATCCGACAGCAGCGGCGCTGCCGCCAAGCGCGTTTCCCGTGTTCACGCGCGTTTTGATTGCCAACCGCGGTGCAATTGCGTGTCGCATTGCCCGCACGCTGCGCAGCATGGGGCTGGGATCGGTGGGTGTGTATTCCGATGCGGATCGTGCCTCTGCCCATGTGGATGCGATGGATATCGCGGTACACATGCCGGGCGATCGCGCGGCCGTGACGTATCTGAACGCCGCTGCCCTGGTCGAGATCGCGAAGGCGAATGGCGCAGGTGCAATCCATCCCGGCTACGGATTTCTGGCGGAGAATCCGGCGTTCGCCGAAGCCTGCGAAAAAGCCGGCATCATCTTTCTCGGACCACGCCCGGACAGCATGCGTGCATTCGGTCTGAAAGACGCGGCGCGCATGCTGGCCGAGCTCATGGAAGTGCCTGTGCTTGCTGGCACGTCGGCGCTGCCGGATGTGGATACTGCATTGATCGAAGCAGCACGCATCGGCTACCCCGTGATGCTGAAGAGCACCGCAGGAGGTGGTGGCATCGGCATGCAGGTGTGTGCGGACGCAGCGGCGTTGCCCGCTGCATTTGCCAGCGTCACCCGTCTGGCGCAGAGCAGCTTCGGTGATGCAGGCGTCATTCTCGAGCGCTATGTCGCCAATGCCCGGCATGTTGAAGTGCAGCTGTTCGGCCAGGGCGACGGCCGCGTGTGTGTGCTTGGCGATCGTGACTGCAGTCTGCAGCGGCGCAATCAGAAGGTGATCGAAGAAGCCCCCGCGCCGGGTCTGTCGCAGTCCGTGCGTGCAGACATGCATGCCGCAGCGCGCCGTCTGCTGGCCGGTGTGCGCTATCGCTCTGCCGGCACCGCGGAGTTTCTGTATGACGCAGCGCGCGAGCAGTTCTATTTCCTGGAGGTCAACGCGCGCCTGCAGGTGGAGCATGGCGTCACCGAGCTGGTGACCGGCGTGGACATCGTTGAGTGGATGCTGCGTCTTGAGCTCGGCACCCTGGGCGACCGCGCAGACGCCGACCCGCGCACGCAGGGCGTGGCCATGCAGGCGCGCATTTACGCAGAGGATCCACTGGCCGAGTTCCGCCCTGCGACAGGACTTGTCACACGTGCCGAGTGGGCCATGCCAGAGCACGGTCGCGTGGACACATGGGTGCGTACCGGCGTGCAGGTGAGTGCGCATTACGACCCGATGCTTGCGAAGGTGCTGGTGCATGCGGGCGAACGCAACGCCGCGATTGCCGCGCTGCGTGACGTGTTGCAACGTTCGAGTATCGATGGGCTGCAGACCAATCGACGCTGGCTGCTGGGCGTGCTGGCATTGCCGCAGTTTCGCGATGTGCAACACAGCACTCGCACGTTGGCCACGGTGGCCATCGCAGAGCGCGCCATCGAAGTGCTGCACGCCGGCACGTTTACGACTGTGCAGTGTTGGCCCGGGCGCGTTGGCTATTGGGATGTCGGCGTGCCGCCATCGGGACCCATGGATGCGCTGTCGTTCCGGCTGGGCAACAGGCTGCTTGGCAACAGCGCCGATTGCGCGGGCCTGGAGTTCACGGCACTTGGCGCAACGCTGCAATTTCGCAGCGCAACCCGCATCGTGCTGACGGGCGCGGACTTTGCGGCGTGCATTGACGATGCACCGCTGCCGCGCTGGATCGCGTTGCAGGTGCGCGCCGGCCAGACGCTGAAGCTCAGCACTGTCCGTGACGGCGGCATGCGCGGCTATCTACTTGTGCAGCATGGTCTGGATGTACCGGATTACCTGGGGAGTGCTGCCACATTCACGCTGGGTGCCTTTGGTGGTCATGCCGGTCGCGCGCTGCGGTTCGGCGACGTTCTGCCACTGAGCGACCTTCCGGCACAGCGCGCTGATAGCGCGACACAGGCTGACACGGACGAAGATGTTGCAAGTGCTGATGCGCGTGCATCGTCGCCAGCGAACCTGGTTTCATCCCTGCAACCGGTGATGCGCGACGACTGGACTTTGCGCGTGTTGATGGGGCCACATGCTGCACCGGACTTCATCACGGAACGCGGCATGGATGTGTTGTTGGCCGCGCAATGGGAAGTGCATTTCCAGTCCAGCAGAACGGGTGTGCGTCTGATCGGCCCAAAGCCTGACTGGGCGCGTGCGGATGGCGGCGATGCCGGGCTGCATCCATCGAATCTGCATGACAACGCCTATGCCATCGGCGCGGTCGACTTCACTGGCGACATGCCAGTCATTCTTGGTCCTGATGGCCCGAGCCTTGGTGGTTTTGTCTGCCCATTCACAGTGATTGCTGCAGATCAGTGGATGCTTGGCCAGCTGCGTGCAGGGGACCGTGTGCAGTTCGTGCCGGTGAGTGCCGAAGATGCGTTGCATCTGTTGGCGCGTCAGGACGCAGGCATCGAGTTCCTGCGGCCCGAGAACGGTGCGCCGCCACGCCCGCAGGTCTGGCAACGCAATGGCTCGGTGTTGTCGAGTACCGGTGAAGGCGACACGGCGCTGGTGGCGCGCGCGTCGGGCGAGTGCAATCTGCTCATCGAGGTAGGCCCCGCAGAGCTCGACCTGCGGCAGCGCTTTCGCATTGAACGCCTGCAGCGTGCGCTTGCCGACGTGGCGCCGGCAGGTATGCAGGAACTCACTGCGGGCGTGCGCTCGCTGCAGGTACATTTCGATCCGCAGCGGTTGGCGCGCAGCAAGCTGCTGGGTCTGATTCAGGAACTGGACAGCGACGTGCGCCGCAGCGAAGACGTAAGTGTGCCTGCGCGCATCGTGCATCTGCCGTTGTCCTGGGATGATCCGGCGGTGCGGCTGGCCATTGAGCGCTATATGCGGGTGGTGCGTGCCGATGCGCCGTGGTGCCCGAGCAACATCGAGTTCATTCGGCGCATCAACGGGCTGGCCGATGAGGCCGAAGTGCGGCGCATCGTGTTCGACGCAAGCTATCTCGTGCTGGGGCTCGGCGATGTCTATCTCGGCGCGCCCGTCGCGACGCCCATGGACCCGCGGCATCGTCTGGTGACCACGAAGTACAACCCCGCGCGTACCTGGACGCCGGAGAACGCAGTCGGCATTGGCGGTGCCTACCTCTGCGTGTACGGCATGGAAGGGCCGGGTGGCTATCAGTTTGTTGGCCGTACAGTGCAGATGTGGAATCGTTTCCCGCATGGGCATGCGCCGGCGCCGCGCGGCCGGGTTGCGCCCCTCCAGACGGCAGATGACCTGTGGACGCAGCCCTGGTTGTTGCGCACCTTCGATCAGATTCGTTTTCACCCAGTCGATGCAGCGGAACTGCTCGAGATGCGTGCGGCGTTTCCGCACGGGCGCTATGTGCCACGCATTACGCCTTCCGAGTTCAACCTGACGGCATACGAAGACTCGCTGCGCGTCAACGCCGGATCCATCGCGGAGTTCAGAACCACACAACGCACAGCCTTCGCGGCCGAACGTGAGCGTTGGCGCGTGCAGGACGCGCTGGATGAGCAGAATCCTGTGCGCAAGCTGGCGGCATCGAGTCCGACAGGTGCGTCCCCTCTGCCTGAGAACGAGGTGCGTGAGGACGAGGTGCCCGAGGACGCGGTACGCGTCGTCGCTGATGTGGCTGGCGTCGTCGCTGCTGTGGATGCGCAGATTGGCGATACCGTGCTGGCGGGTGATCGGCTGTGCGTCATCGAGTCGATGAAGATGGAAATTCCAGTGGTTGCGCTCGCTGCCGGCTGCATGCGTGGTTTGTTTGTACAGCCGGGTGATGCCGTCCATGCCGGACAATTGCTGGCATGGTTCGACGCAGCGTGATGGTGCCGCGATGAACGAGCCGGACCCGCGTATGGACATCCCGATGGACATGCCGATGAACATCCCTTTGGACATAGGCGGCCTGCTCACGGCCTACCGCGGGCACACACTCACACCGCGCGCTGTGGTTGCATCGTTGCGTGCGCGCATCGAAGCAGATCGCGCGTATTGCGCCTGGATCCACGTGTTGTCGGCCGCCGAACTGGAGCCGTATCTGGCCCGCCTTGAGCACGCGGCGGCAACCCAGGACGCACTGCAACGCCTGCCACTGTATGGCGTGCCCTTCGCAATCAAGGACAACATCGATCTGGCGGGCGTGGCAACGACTGCGGCATGCCCTGCGTTCAGCTATGAACCTCGTGAGTCCGCGCATGCAGTAGCGCGTTTGCTTGCCGCCGGCGCGATTCCCATCGGCAAGACGAATCTCGATCAGTTCGCGACTGGCCTCGTCGGCACGCGGTCGCCGTACGGCGTGTGTCGGAACGCGATCGACACTGCGTATGTATCGGGCGGTTCGAGTTCCGGCTCCGCAGTTGCGGTTGCGCGCGGTCACGTCAGTTTTTCATTGGGCACCGACACGGCAGGGTCGGGGCGAGTACCCGCTGCACTGAATGGCCTGGTGGGTTGGAAACCCAGCAGGGGGCTGGTGAGCGCGCGTGGCGTTGTCCCTGCGTGCCAGTCGCTTGATTGTGTGAGCGTGTTCACCGGTTCGGTCGGGGAGGCGCAATCCGTAAGCGCCGTGCTTGCAGCGTTCGATTCAGGTGATCCCTACAGTCGCGTGCCAACGGAAATGCCCTGGCGCACGCCTGCCCGCGCTGGCACAGCAATTCGCATTGGCATTGCACAGCCTGCACAACTGCAGTGGTTCGGCAGCGGCGTGACGCACGGTGGTGCCGCTGCGCGCTATGCCGCCGTGTGCGACCAGCTGCGTCGTGCTGGCAACGAACTTGTAGAGCTGGACATCGGCGCGTTGCTGCGCGCCGGACAACTGCTCTATGGCGGTCCGTGGTTGGCGGAACGCTGGCTGGCGGTGCGCGAGACGTTTACGCGATCCCCGGAAGCTGTTCATCCGGTGCTACGGGAAATCCTGCCGCCGGCCGAGCGCATGAGTGCTGCGGATGCGTTTGTTGGTCTGCATGAGCTGGCCGTGCTGCAGCAGGCCACCAATGCGCTGCTGGCGAACGTCGATGCGTTGATGCTGCCAACGGTGGGCGGCGGTTTCACCATCGAGGAAGTGTTGGCTGAGCCGGTGCTGCGCAATGTGGAACTTGGCCGCTACACCACCTTCGCCAACCTGCTTGATCTGGCGGTGATCTCGGTTCCTGCAGGCAAGGATGTCGTCGGGCTGCCATTTGGCGTGAGCTTCATGCAACGCGCCGGCAGCGATGCGGCGCTGTTTGACTTGGCGAAGCAGTTTGTACAGGAGACGGATATGAACCCGGTTGCGACGACCAGTTCAGAGGAGCAGATCGAGTTGGCGGTATGCGGCGCGCACATGACCGGACTGCCGCTGAACCACGAACTCACAGGGCGCGGTGGTGCCTTCGTGCGCGCAACACGCACCGCGCCGGTCTACCGGCTATTTGCGCTGCCAGGCGTGCAGGCTCGTCCGGGATTGCTACGGGTTGCAGCTCCCGCAGCGGTCGAAGGTCCGTCTGCCGCAGGTCCAGCAGGCAGTGAAGGCGCGGCCATTGCACTGGAAATCTGGACGCTGCCGGCCGCGGCCATTGGTGGCTTCCTGCGCGGCATTCCATCCCCGTTGGGGCTTGGTCGTGTGCAGTTGGAAGACGGTGGCAACGTACTGGGCTTTCTGTGCGAAGCCGCAGGCGTGGTCGGCGCACAGGACATCAGCGCGCATGGCGGATGGCGCGCTTTCCTGGGTTGAGCGTGCATGGCCTGAGCGCGGTCCCGGGCTGAACCTGGCGCGACTTGATCCGCGCGCGCGTCGCCGCATGCCGCGCCATGTCTTGTCGCGCCATGTCGTGTCGGATTGCGTGCTGTGGCGTCTCGGGTGATTGACGCTTTCGTCCGGGGTCGCCCAGCATAGGCGGCTCACCGGCACCGGCAGACTCGCCAATGACTACAGCTGCAACACAGCCACGCCTGCCGGGCGCTGGCCAGACGGTGCTTGCGATCCTGGCGCACGCGGACGATGCCGCGCTGTTCATTGGCGGCACGTTGCGCAGGATGAGCGACAACGGCGCGCGTGTGGTGCTGCTGCGTGTAACCGATGATCGCTATGACTCGGTGGGTTACAGCACGGCCGAGACCATCGCACGCAATACCGCCGAACTGCAGCATTCAGCGGCGGTGCTCGGCATCGCCGAGATCATTGAGATGGGTTGGGAGACCGACAGGCTTGGCGATGCGCAGGAGACTGTGCTGCGCGAGCGCTTCATTTATTTCGTGCGCAAGCTCAAGCCTTACGCGGTCATCTCCTTCGACCCCTATGGCGCGTATCACGAAGACAATCAGGACCATATGGTCATTGCCCGCGCGGTCGATGAGACCTATTGGACCGCGCAGTTCGACAAACACCATCCTGAGCATTTCGCCGAAGGTCTGGCACTGCACGGGGTGTATGAGCGTTGGTACTTTGCGCGCAGGCTCACCGAAGTAACGTCGGTAGTGGATGTGTCGAGCACGATAGAGCAGAAGGTCGATGCGGCGCTCGCCCACGACACCATGTTGCGCAACTACGTTCAGCAACTGCGCCTGCAGGCGCGCACAGGCGGGCATGTCATAGCGCAGCTCGAGCAGGCGCAACACGGTGATCTGCGTTCGCTCATGGAGCCGATGATTCGCGGCGGTGCGACGGCGTGCGGCCGACGGCATGGATTGGTCATGGCGGAGGAGTTTCGGGTGGTGCGCTTTGGTGGCCTGGAGCGGTACCTGGGCATAGCGTCTGCGCCGCTCGACAAAGGCTAGTTCGGCGTCAGGCAGTTCACCCTTTCCGGCAAGTCACTGGCTTAGGCCGATAACCAACTCATGCAGGCAATCAACTCATGCAGTTAATCAACAATGAGTAAGCTCGCGCTGCGCGGCGGCGTGCCGGTGCGGGTTGCGCCCTACCCGAGTTGGCCGCAGTGGGACCAGCGCGAGCAGGATGCGCTGCTGCACGTGCTGCACTCGGGTCACTGGTGGTCGACTGAGGGTGACCAGGTGTCGCGCTTCGAAGCTGCATGGGCCGCCTACTGCCAGGTGCCCAACTGCATCGCGGTTACCAACGGTACGCACGCCATTGAAGTGGCGTTGCTTGGGCTCGGCATTGGCGAAGGCGACGAAGTGATCGTCACCGACTACAGCTTCTTTGCCTCAGCGTCTGCGGTGGTTGCCGTAAATGCAGTGCCTGTGCTGGTCGACGTCGATCCGCAGACGTTCTGTATCGACAGTGCTGCGGTGGCGTCCGCGATCACGCCGCGCACCCGCGGGGTCATTGCCGTACATCTGGCCGGCCACCCGTGCGACCTCGATCAGCTTGTTGCGCTATGCACGGCGCACGGCCTTGCGCTCATCGAGGACTGCGCACATGCCCACGGTTCGACCTGGAATGGCCGGTCGGTGGGCAGCTTTGGCGCGGCCGGTACGTTTTCCTTTCAGCAATCCAAGCTGCTGACGGCGGGAGAAGGGGGCGCAGTCGTGGTCCGCGATGCTGAGCACGCGGCGCAGATCCGCTCATTCTCCGATTGCGGTCGGCGCCCCGGTGAGTGGTTCTACAAGCACTTCGCATTGGGTGGCAACTTCCGCTTGAGCGAGTGGCAGGGCGCCATGCTGCTGGCGCAACTGGCGCGTTTTCCTGAACAACACCGGCGCAGGAACGAGAACGCTGTGTTTCTGAACACGGAACTGCTCAAAGTGCCGGGTGTGGTGCCGCAGTGGCGCGATCAACGCACCACGTCGCAGGGCTACTACTGCTATCTGGTGCGTATCGATGAAGCGCAGTTCGGTCTGCCGCGCGACGTCATTCGTGAGGCGCTCGTGGCCGAGGGCATTCCACTGACGATGAGCTACCCGGAGATTCACGCAACTGATGCATTCCGCACGCCAGGTGCTTTCGCGCCGCGGCAGCGCGGCCGGTACCTGCATCCGGACTATGGTGCGCAGCATCTGCCTGTCACCCGGCAGATGGCCAACACCACACTGTGGTGCAAGCACCAGCTGCTGATGGGTGATCGGCAGGATGCAGCTGCGCTGGTTGAAGCGCTCGCCAAGGTCTACGCGCATCGCGATGAACTGCGGGTTCCCACGTGAGCCCGCCTGACGCTGCGACTGACACCGCCCCTGGGGGGTGGCCGCTGCTGCCATTGCTCGAGGCACCGCTTGCCGAGGTGCTTGCTGGCGCAGGTCGCTACACCCTGTGTGCGAATGACCCGCCGTGGTCGCGCATTGCAGCGAGCTTGCCTGCGCCCGCGCGGCTCATTCATGCGGGCGATATGACGTTGGGCGGGCTTGAAGCTCTGCTGCGTGCACAGCCCGACAGCGGCGTTACTGACAGCGCCATCCTGGATTGCGAAACCGTGGTGGGTCTTGGCGGTGGCTCTGCGATGGACACGGCCAAATTCATCGCCTGGAAGACCGGAAAACCGTTGCTGCAGATTCCGTCCATCACCTCCGTGGACGCCGCGTTTACCGATGCGATCGGCGTGCGCGTTGATGGCCGCGTGCGCTACATCGGCAACGTGTTGCCGCAGCGCGTGGTGCTGGATATCGCGCTGGTTCAGTCGGCGCCAAAGCACATGAACCGCGCTGGAATGGGCGACGTGCTTTCGTGTCACACCGGCTTGTGGGACTGGCAGATGGCGGTGCTGCACGGCAGAGGTGTGCCCTGGCACGATGAAGCGGCGGCATTGGGTCAGACGCTGTTGCGCGAACTCGATGCTGCGGCGGAGGACATATCGGCAGTCTCTGCAGAGGGTGTGCGCTGGCTGGCGTCTGCGTATCGTCGCATCGGCGCTGCCTGCGCGCAGCTTCGGCACTCGCGATTCGAGGAAGGCGCCGAGCACTTCCTTGCCTACGCCTACGAGCATCAGACCGGCGCACACCCATTGCACGGCGAGTTGATTGCGTTATGCGTGTTCGCGATGAGCAGTCTGCAGGGCAACAAGGCGCAGCTGGTGCGCAGCGTGATCAAGCGCAGCGGTGTGCGTGCGCACCCTGAAGATCTTGGCATTGGCGAAGCGGATTTCGTGCGCGCCCTGATTGGCCTGCAGGACTATGTACAGCGCGAGGCATTGGATTTCTCCATTGCTCACGTGCGTCCCATCGATGCACAGCTGGCGGCCGAAACCTGGCAGCTGGTGCAGTCGCTGCCACGGGTTCAGATCTGACGCTGCGATCCACCGATCACACTGCAGCGCAGATCAATCGAACCGACTGTCTGGCGAATTGCCGAAGGGTGCTACGCCGCTCGCCGGCGCGTGCGCGTAGTGCCAGTCCGTGCAGCACGCTCTGGCTCAAGCGTGCAAGGTGCAATGCGTTCTGGCTCTGCGCCACCTGGCCCTGCTGCTGCGCCAGTGCGAAACGCTTTTTCAAACGCAGATCCAGTTGCCGGATGACTTGTCGCAGATCGTCGCGGATGTCGTCGTTGTTGCCGGCGTCAAGCGCTGCTGTGCACATGGCGAAGCAGCCCAGGGCTGGCGTCGCCTCGAAGTACACCTGCAGCGCGCGCTCAAAGAATGCCGTCAGCGCCACATTGATGTCGGTGTGGTCCAGGGCTGTGCCGACTTCCTGTTCCATCCTGTCAACGAACGTCTGCAACGCAAGGCGATACACGGCTTCCTTGCCGCCAAATGCGTTGTACAGGCTTGGCTTGTTGATACGCATCGCGGCTGCGAGCTGATCGACCGATGTGCCCGTCAGGCCGTTCCGCCAGAACAGCTGAAGTGCGCCATCCATCGACTGGTCGTGATCGAACTGTCTGGGCCGTCCGGCGGTGCGCGCCATGTGTCCTACCTCCAGGAATGAAACTGCATGAGCCGGCCGAACAAAGGGCTTGCCAAGCGGAAGGTGTCTTTATGTACTAGGCAGTACATAAAGATGCCGGAGCTGTTCAATCATGCCAAGGTTAGCCAACCCGCCAAGCCCCCTGGTAGAAAAGCTGCAGGGCGTGCATCTGTTTCATTTCGATGGTGCGCCGTGCGCGCAGCGCGTTCGGTTTGCGCTGGGCGAGAAGGGTTTGGTGCGCGGTGTCGAGTCGGCGTGGAATTCCACAGCGCCAGAAACCCTGCTTGCTGCGCCGGGCACATGGATCAGTCGTCAGGTGTCACTGCTGAAGAAGCGGCACCTGAGTGACGAATACGCTGCCATTCAACCCAACATGGTGGTGCCCGCACTGCTGCACGATGGTGTGCTGTATGTCGAGTCGATGGACATCATTCGTTACGTTGACGAGCAATGGTCCAGGCCGCGGCTCTTCCCGACAGAACCCAATGCCGCGCAGCTGAATGAACAACTCATCAAGCAGGGCGTAGAGCTGCATGTGTCTGTGCGCTACGTGTCGTTTCGGTGGGGGCTGGGCAGGCTCGGCAAACTCAACGCCAAACACGAGCAGACGCTGAAGCGCCTGGAGCGCGCAGACTCGCCCGAGCACATGGCAAGCTTCTACGGCCGCTTTGACCGTGACGAGATCGATGAACAGATCTACTGCCAGCACTTGATGGCGCTGAATGGTGGTTACTCAGGCATCGACCAACTGCTGGCCGAGGATGGCAGGCCGTTCCTGTGCGGCGATGCGTTGTCTGCGTCGGACATTCTCTGGGCGCTGAAGGTACTGCGCATCCATGAGTGCGGCTACCCGTTCCGCCAACGCCATCCAGCGCTGCACGCGTGGTTCGAGCGCATCCGGGCGCGGCCGGCGTTTCAGCAGAGTGTGATGGGTCACCACAGGTTCATGAGCGGTGCCTTCAGAGCCAAGGCGGCCATCGAGCACATGCTTGGCATTGGCATTCGTCACGCAGATTGCTGGAAGACGAGCGTCGCGAGTTCTGCGAGCCGGCTCTGAGAACGACCGCTGAGCAGCGCGTTGCTGGACGTAGCGCGCCGCTTGTTCACGTCGTCAGGATGTTGCCCTGCGCGCGTTTTGCCTGCAGTTCGGCGGTCAGCGTCGGATCGTCGCCCACCTGTACGAGCGTCTTGCCGAAGTTGCCGCCGATCAGCATGGCGCTGAACGCTTCCGGCGCGGACGCGAGGCCGCTCCACAGGTCTTCGCGGTACTTCACCTGTCCCTGTCTGATCCAGTCCGCCATCTGCTCGAGAAATTGCGCCTGGTGTGTCGGCACGTAGCTGCCCACGGCAAGGTTGTGTACGTGGACCGCGCGCGACGTGAATACGGATTCGCCCGCCGCCTGCCAGACTTCGCGCGGATTGCGTCCGTCCTCGTTGCCGTACTGCGAAATCAGGCCACACACCGTGATGCGCGCCTGCTGATTCAGCAACGGCAACACGCCTGCAAACACGTTGCCGCCGACATTCTCGAAGTACACGTCCACCCCATCGGGACAGGCAGCGCGCAGGTCTGCGCTGAAGGTCGGGCTCAGGTGCGATACGCAGGCGTCGAAGCCCAGTTCTGCCTGCACGAAGGCGCACTTTGTCGCTGCGCCCGCAATTCCCACGACTCGACACCCCAGAATGCGTGCGATCTGCCCGGCGATCTGCCCGACCCCGCCCGACGCAGCCGAAACCACCACCGTCTCGCCTGCGCGTGGAGCGCACTGCAGGTAGCAACCCGCGTAAGCGGTCAGTCCGAGCATGCCAAGCGCACCCACGGCCGTGGAGATGGGCGCGGCGCTCGGGTCGAGCTTGCGCGGAAACATGTAGTTGAACGTGCTGATGCCGGCGCCGGTCAGGCCGTAGCGTTGCCAGCCGTTGGTGTTGAACAGATAGTCACCTTCGGCGTAGTCCGCGCTGCGTGATGCAACGACCTGCGAGACCGTGCGGCCATGACATACCTCGCCGACGGCTTCCGTACCGCTGCGTCTGCGGCCCCATTGGTATGGGTCCAACGACAGATAGATGGTGCGGGTCAGGAGCTGGCCGGCGCCTGGTTGTTCGGCAGGCAGTTCGCTGAATGCAAAGTCGCCGTCGCTCGGCATGCCAGCCGGCGGTCGACGTGCAAGGGTCCAGCGTTGGTTCAACAGGGCCACAGATGAGTCCTCGTACAGTTTTCGGGCGATGACGCTGGTCCATTGGTAGCGCCGGCAGTTCGGGTGCTGCTGCGGTTCATGCGTCGTTGCGCGGTCGCGTCAACTGGTGCGTGAGATGGGCCTGCACAGTCGGCCATTCGCTTTGGATGATGCTGTATACGCAGGTGTCGCGCAGTGTGCCGTTGGCCGCGCGTTGATGGTTGCGCAGCACGCCGTCGAGTTTTGCACCCAGCCGCTCGATGGCGCGCCGGCTCTGCATATTGAAAAAGTGCGTGCGCAGTTCCACCGCGATGCAATCCAGCACGTCGAATGCATGGGTCAGCAGCAACAGCTTGCAGCTGGTGTTCAGTGGCGAGCGTTGAACGGCGCGCCGATACCAGGTGCCACCAATTTCGACGCGCAGATTGCGCGCGTCCACGTGCATGAACGTGGTCATGCCGACCGCACGGCCCGAGCGCGGCTCGATGACCGCAAATGGCAGCATGTGCCCGGCGCGATGCTCGGCCAGTCGGCGCTCTATCTCCTGTGCAAGATCGGTGGGCTTCGGCACGTGTGTGTACCAGAGGGCCGACAGGTCACCATCCTGTATGGCATCGACAAGGTCGTTGTGATGGCTTGGATCGAGTGGCACCAGATGGGCCGCATCCGAGCGCAGCGTCACGGGTTGCAGCCAGGCCTCGGGCGCGGACATTTGCAATCTCCTTCAGCGTGTCGCGAGAGTTTGCACCTGCGGCTCACGTGGTACGCAGGGTCCTCGCCTTCCAGCCCTTACCAATCCAGATCGTCCGGGACCTTGAACTTGGCGTAGTGGTCGTCCAGTTCGGCACTCCCGCTCTGGGTGGCGTGGCCGCTGGCGTTGTCCTGCTGTCGAAGCGGCGCGACGCGGCGTGCATCGCGCGCCTGAATCTTCTCGGCGATGGCTGGCGGGACCAGATCGAATTGATCGCCAGTAACGACCACGCGCAGGCGCCCGGCCATCAGGTCATCGCGCTGCTCCGCATTCACGTACATCTTCTTGATCTTCGTGCCGAGCACGAAGTTGTACGCAATGTCGCCCTTGGCGCGCGGCACCCGATGCGTTTCAACGATCTGGCGAATCTCTGCCGCAAGCGCGCGCGCCTTCAGTTTCTCCTCGCGCTTGAGGTTCAGCAGGCGGTCCTGTTCGGATTTCTCTGCAAGTTGGGCTTGTGCCAGTTGCTTCAGGGGGTCGATGACAGGCGTGGGCGTCTTGCGCCGTTGCACCTGTTCGGCGTGCTGGCGCTTCTGGACGTTCTTGACCTGTTTTTCCTTGACCAGACCTGCCAGGCGCAGCTGATCCTGCAACGACATAGCCACAGTGAACCTGAGCCGATGAGAAAAGATGACGCGATGCTAGCAGCATGTTCGACGGCCGCGAACGTTCGCTTGCGGACATCGGTCCTGTGCAGTGGCGGTCAATCTGAGCGCAATCAGTGCGGGTGTTCCGGCGGTGCCTGACATGTTCTTCGCGCCCTTGATTTGAGAAGGCCTTCCCAATCCGAGTCCTGACGCTGTCGTGTCTGTTGGTCGCACTGGTCTCTGTTGCTGCATCAGTGGTCTGGGAGGAATCCGCAGAAGCGACGACGCAAACCGAACCTTCCAGCCTTATGTTGATTGGCGCCGGAATACTCAGCCTCGGGTTGTTGCGCTTCCTGCGCGGAAGCTAGTGATCCTCTGAACAAGCCGCTCCTGCGGCTTGTTCGGGTCGGAGCGCGTTGCGTTCCTCGCATTTTCCCAGCGTTCACGCAGGGAAAATGGTGGGGCATCCATGCCCCACACGGGAAGCTCTGCTTGATCAGAGCTTCCCTAGTTCGTCTCGCCGACCCATATGCAGGTAGGGCAGCCGTCCCGTGCGAGCGCAGCTGTGGCCGCCAGCCGGTCGGCATCAAGCTGATACTGCGGCCCGTCGGCGCGCTCTGTGCGGCTATCGCCGACGGGGTTCAGCACGTCGATCTTCCAGTTGTCGTCGCTACCCCAGCAGTCAGAGAACTGGCGGATGTCGCCGGGTGTTCGAATGTCCGCAAATGCCGCCAATGTGCGGGTGAGCAGGTTGTCCTGTTGCGTGGAGTCGAACGGTTTGCCGCTGGTGTGGCCGAGCGGAAAGTCCACGAACACACTGCGCGGCGCATTCACCGACTGCGTGATGGAGAGTGCGCTGGACATGCAAAGCGTTGGAATGCCGGAAGCTTCCAGTGCTCGCGCGATCAGTCCCACGGACTGATGACACACGGGTCAGACCGGGACGAGCAGCGCCAGGTCGGTCTGGTCTTCGCGCAGCCGCTCGATAAGCGCAGGCGCGAGCAGCTCACGCACCTTGCGCGCGCTATAGATGCCGCCCATGAAGGTGTAGGCGCGCTGTGCCAACGCGCCCAGCACGCCGGCCTGCACCAGCCGCTTCAGCGTGTCCTTTGGAAACACCACGTTTGGATCCGCGCGTGCGTCGGACTGATCGTAGGCAAAGTGACTGGTACGCAGCGCCGACGTCGGCGTGTCGGTATCGATGATGCGCAGGCTCACGTCGTCCTTGTGGTGAAACGCAACCTGGCCCGCAACGTACACACCGCCGGACGCGATGAGCGTCAGCCTGCTTGCGCTGACAGGTTTCTGCAGGGGTACGAAGGGCGGCGGCGTGGTGTTGTGCACCCAGCTGTAAGGCGTGTAGCCCAGGGCGGTATAGCGTGCCCGGGTCAGTTCAATCTGGTCGATGGGTGGAAGCCGGTTGGGCATGTGCTGACTCCTTGCCGGTGTTGGCCGGGCCTGATGCTGCGACGTTGGCACCGTTTCGTTCGCGCCGCAATTTGTTCAGTTGCCGGTGCTGGCAGTCCGCGCAGGTATCGCGCCGCCGACCCGCCGCGGCGTGCGCCCCAGCAGTTCCGGCAGTCGATTGTGCGTGGGCACATTGTCATTGCGCAGCAGTTCCCAGTGCCCGAACGAAAACGGGGTGGCATGCAGCATGTCGCAGACGTGCGCAACCAGGCGTGCCAGCCAGCCCGGCACCGGAACACACCACGCCTGCCGCGGTGTATGGGCGCGCCGCAGCGCCCGGATGTACTCGCGCAGCGTCATCTCCTGTGGACCACCGAGGTCGTATTCGCGAGCCGTCGCCGCTGCATCCGACGGCTGCGATGGTGCGCTCGTGCACAGATTGGCCAGCGCCTCCCCCAGCTCACCTACATCCAGTGCGGCAATGCGGCCGCGCGCGTCGGCCGGCACTGCAAACAGGGTTAATCGCGCCACGGCCCGCAGCCACCAGGCGCCGAATCCGCCTTCACCGTCCAGCAGCGATGGACGAACGATGGACCAATCTGCGCCGCTGGCCTTGATAGCGGTTTCACCGGCCAGCTTGGACGTTAGAAATCGGCTGCGCGCCCCTGCATGCAGCCCAAGTGCGGATACGTGGATGAAGCGCTTCGTCTGCTCACGGCATGCGTGCGCAAGTGCTGCCGGCGCTTCGTGATGTACGCGCCTGTAGGTGGCGCGACCGCGCTGGCGCAGGATGCCTACGCAGTTCAGCACCACGTCGATATCGCGAATTGCCGGGCGCCAGTGCTCGGCTTGCGTGTGTTCTTCAAAGCGTACGAGGCGCCACGCAAAGCCCAGGGCGACCTCCGGCAGGCGTGGCTGGATCTGTGTCGGTCGCCGGCTGCCGATGACCACCAACGCACCCTTCGCAATGAGGCTCGCGACCGCATGCCGCCCGATGAATCCCGATCCGCCCAGCACCAGTACTTTGATTGGCTGTGTTGGCCCCGGGCAGTCGTGTGTTTCCGGCATCATGTGACGTGGACGCGGGCCGCGGTCGACCGCAGGTGTGCTGCACTATAGGCGCCTCGACCAACAGGTTGGCCCGGACTGGAGCAGATAGATGACCGGAGCAGGCAGATGACCGGAGCAGGCACATGACCGGAGCAGGCACATGAACGGAGCGGGCCAATGAGCGATCAGCAACGCGCATTGCTGAACGAATGGGTGAAGTACGTGCCCGAGCTCATCCTCTCCCGGCTGATGGCGGAAGGGCGGCCGGACGGTCCGACGCTGGAGGTGACCGAGTGCGCGGTGCTGTTTGTCGATCTCTCCGGCTTCACGCAGCTGACCGAAAACTATGCCCGCCGCGGGCCAGAGGGCGCGGAACTGCTCACGCGCATCCTCAACGACTTCTTCGGTCGCGTGGTCGATGTGATCCAGTATCACGGCGGCGACGTGGTCAAGTTTGCCGGCGATGCAATCACCGCCATCTGGCGCGAAAACGATCACGATGATGGCGACGTGGCACTGACACTGCGTGCCGCCAACGCAGCACTGCAGGTGCGTGCTGCGGTTGCGGGTTACAACGCGGATGGCCATGCCTTGTCGTTGAAGCTTGCCATTGGCGTAGGTCGCATCGCCGTTGTCCATGTCGGCGGCGAGTTGAATCGATGGGAGTTCGCGATCTCCGGTGAGCCCATGCATCAGGTGTCCGCAGCGGGTCACCTGGCCGAAGCCAACGATGTGATTGCGTCGCCGCGCGCCTGGGCGCTTATCGGTCCGTTCGCGGCAGGCGATGCGCTGGCCGATGGTCACTACCGCCTGCAGCAGCTCAATCGCGTGCTCGTTCGCCATGAACCAACACCGATCGAAGTGCCACTCGAACTCGAAGAAGCCGTACGCAGCTACCTGCCTGCATCGGTCACGCGGCGCATCATCGCGGGTCAGAGCGAGTACATCGGCGAGCTGCGCACCCTGACGATTCTGTTCGTGAACCTGCCCGACATGCGTTACGACACGCCGCTGGCAGACGCACAGACCGCCATGCGTGGGCTGCAGCGTGCGTTGTACTTTCCGTTCGAAGGCAGCATCAACAAACTGTCGGTCGACGACAAGGGCGTGACGTTGATTGCGGCTTTGGGCATGCCGCCGTTTGCCCACGAAGACGACCCGTCACGCGGCGCACGCGCCGCGCTGGCCATGCATGCGGTGCTGCAGGGCCTGAAGCTGCGCTGCAGCATCGGCGTGACCACGGGGCGCGTGTATGTAGGCACTGTGGGCAGCCCGCTGCGGCGCGAGTACACGATCATGGGCGACCGGGTGAACCTCGCGGCGCGTTTGATGCAGAACGCGCAGGGCGGCGTGCTGTGCGATGCAGAAACCCAGGGCCGGGCGCGCGATGACGTGGAGTTCGGTAGCGGCCGTGACATCAGCGTCAAGGGCAAGTCAGAACCGGTGCGCGTGTACGAGCCTTTGTGTGCCCTGAAGCGCACAACGCGTCGCGAGCAGGGCGGTGCGGCAACCGGGTTGATCGGACGCCAGATCGAACTGGCGCTCATGCAGACCAAGCTCAAAGCGCTGCTCGACGGCGGACGCAGCGGCACGGTTGTCATAGAGGGTGAAGCGGGGATCGGCAAGTCGCGCCTGCTGGCAGCGTTTCTTGAAGGGGCGGCCGAACGTCCGATGCGCGTGCTCACGTCTGCGGCTGATGCGGTTGAACAGTCCACAGGCCACCTGGTGTGGCAGGAACTCCTGTTGCAGTTGCTGCAACTGGGCGACGTGGCACCGTCCGCACGTGGCGCGCACGTTCAAAAACTGCTTGCGCACGATGCCGCTATTCACGAGCTGGTGCCGCTGCTCAATGCCATCCTGAATCTCGATCTGCCGGACAGTGCGCTCACACGTGAGATGAGCGGCGCGGTGCGCGCCAGCAATCTGCACGTGCTGGTCACGAACCTGCTGTCGTTCTCTGCAGCACGACAACCGTTGGTGATTGTGATCGACGACGTGCACTGGATGGACTCGGCATCCTGGGCATTGCTGATGGCGGTGTGGCAGCAGGTGTCGCCGGTGATGTTCGTATTGCTCACTCGGCCGATGGGCGCGTTGCAGCGGCCGGAACTGTCTGCGCTGCGCGCAGACAACAGTGTCCGCAGTGTGCAGCTGGATCGCATGTCGCCCGACGACACAGTAACGCTGGTCGCACGCCGGTTGGGCGTTGGCAGCCTGCCCGCAGACGCTGCGCGTTTCATTCGCGAACGCGCCGAGGGTCATCCGTTCTTCGCCGAGGAAATCGGCTATGCGTTGCGCGATGCGGGCTTTCTGCACATCGAGAACGGCACGTGCACGGTACGCGAAGGCCAGAGCCTTGAGCACACCAACCTGCCCGGTACAGTCGAAGGCATCATCACCAGCCGCATCGACCGGTTGTCGCCACCCGAGCAGTTGACGCTGAAGGTGGCCAGCGTGATCGGCCGAACCTTCTCGACCGGGTTGCTTCACGATGTGTTTCCGCAGGAATCGGAACGCGAGCATCTGGGTGCGCATCTCGATGTGTTGCGCGGGCTCGATCTGACGCCGTTCGAATCTGCGGCGTCAAAGGACCTGTATCTGTTCAAACACATCGTGACGCAGCAGGTGGCCTACGACCTCATGCTGCGTGAACAACGCAAGCAACTGCATCGCAGTGTGGCCGCCTGGTACGAACGTGAACGTGCCTTTGAACTACCGCAGTTTCATGGGCTGCTTGCGCATCACTGGTCGCAGGCGGATGAGCCAGCCAAGGCCATCGAGTATCTGGAACTGGCCGCGGAAAACGCCTGCGCCGCCAACGCGAACACCGAGGCGCTGCGCTTGCTCGATGAGCTGGATGCACGCCTCGCGGCCATGGCCCAGGCTGCCGCGTTGGCGCCATCGGGCGCAAGCAACCTGAGCCAGGCATTCAAGCGCGCACATCGGTTGCGGCTGCGCGCAACGGCGAATCACTCGCTGGGGCGATTGGAGCCGACCGAGTCTGCGCTGCGATCCGCGATGTCGGCGCTGGCATTGCCGATGCCGACAGGTAACGGGCGCGTGATGTTGCGCGTTGTGCGCGAGTTGCTCGTACAGATCAGCCATCGCAGGTTCGGCATGCCGAAGGCACCAAGCAATGCCGATGAGCGTCGGCGGCTGGTGCTCGGCAGTGTGGTCTCGGAAGAGCTGTTCCTGGTCTATTTCTTCAACAATGATGTGCCGAACCTGCTGCTGTCGACCCTGCAGGCAATCAACCTGTCCGAAAAAGCGAATGAGGTTTCGCCGGGTCTGATTCGCGGCTACGTGAGCTTCGCCATTGCGCTGGAAGCGATCCCGTTGCGGGGCGTTGTCGATGCGTATATGCAGCGCGCTCGGGAAGCCCTGCTCGTTCAGGAAAACCAATCGATTCGCGCCTGGGCGCATCTGGCGTTCACCGTGGTCGCGGCCGGTCGGGCGCAGTGGCAGCGCGCGGAGGAAATGACGGCGGTTGCGATGCAGATCAATCGTCAGCTGGGTGACCATCGTGGCTGGGAAGAGTGCGCCGCCAACATCGAACTGATCCGCAACATGTATGGGCGCTTCGATTCTCCTGAGGAAGCGCTTGTGAACGCGGTGCTTGAGTCGGGGCTGCGCCGGCAGTCCATTCAGGTGCAAGGCTGGGGTTACGCACTCAAGGCGCTGCTTGCGCATCACCAGCAGCGTATTGAAGACATGCGTGCGCCACTCGCGTCGTTCATGGCCGATGTTGATCCCGATCCGGCGTTCTCCGATGAGATCAATCGCCTCGAGGCGATCGGCCTTGCGGGGCAGCTAGCGGTGCATGATCAGGATTGGCAGCGCGCGCGTGAACTGCTCATGCGTGGCGCCGGGGTCATCAAGGCACTCGGGCTGCCGAGCCAGTTCCGCATTGTCACTGCCACGCAACTGTACGCAGAAGGTGCGTTGGAGTTCTGGCGTTGTCACCCGGACGAAACGCTGGCGCCAGCCTGGATCGAAACCGCGCTTGGCTTCATCGGCGCTGCAGCGCGCAGTTTTTCAGTCGTTCGGCCGAAGCTGAACTGGTTGCGCGGCAAGCATGCGCTGTACGAAGGCAAAACCAAACGTGCATGGCAGTACTGGAAAAAGAGCAGCGAATTGGCGGTTACCCTGGACATGCCCTACGACGAATTGCTGGTCGCCTGCGCGCGCTCGCAACTGCTGCATGACCTGGCCGCCGGCGCGCGCGTGACCGCGTTGCGGGCACGCATGCGCACGGGGCTGCCGTTGGAGGTGGCCCATCTGCTGCCAGCAGACGTGCCGAATGCACCCCGGGCGCGTTAGGAAGTTGCTTGGGAATCTGGCAGCCCGCAGACGAATCGATGCGATGATGCGCAATGACTAGCTTTACCGAAATCGATATCAGCCCAGCCCTTCGCCAGGGTGTCGAAGCTGCCGACTATGTTGCGATGACGCCGGTGCAGGCCGCGAGCCTGCCGGCCATTCTGGCGGGCCGAGACGTCATTGCGCATGCCAAGACCGGCAGTGGCAAGACCGCTGCGTTTGCACTCGGTCTGCTGGCCGCCATCGACGTCTCGGTCACGCTGCTGCAGGGGTTGGTGTTGTGCCCGACGCGCGAGCTCGCGGACCAGGTGAGCAAGGAAATCCGGCGCCTCGCACGCTTCATTCCCAATCTCAAAGTGTTGACGTTGTGTGGCGGTATTCCCTTGCGGCCGCACCTTGCGTCGCTGGTGCACGAGCCGCATCTGGTCGTGGGCACGCCCGGCCGCATTCCGGATCTTCAGCAACGCGGTGCCCTGCCGGTGACCGGCATCCGCGTGCTGGTGCTCGATGAAGCGGATCGCATGCTGGACATGGGTTTCACCGACGACATTGCGACGATCACCACGCATATGCCGCGACGGCGCCAGACGCTGTTGTTTTCTGCAACCTACTCCGACGCAGTGCGTGATATCAGCCGGCGCTTTCAGGAAGACGCATTGGACGTCAGTGTCGAGGCCACGTTGTCGCGCGACGAGATCGAACAGGCCTTCATCGAGGTGGACGAGGATCGCAAGTTCGATGCGCTGACCACGCTGCTCGGCCAGCATCGATCGGAAGCCACGCTGGTGTTCTGCAATACCAAACACGAAACCCGTGCACTGGCGGCGCAGCTCAGCGAGCGTGGTTACTCGGTGCTGGCATTGCACGGCGAGTTGGAACAGCGCGATCGTGATGAAGTGCTGGTGCGCTTCGCCAACAACAGTTGCGCGGTGCTGGTGGCAACCGATGTGGCAGCGCGCGGACTCGACATCAAAGATATGCCGATGGTGATCAACTACGACGTGGCGCTGGATCCGGACATTCATCTGCACCGCATCGGTCGTACAGGACGTGCCGGCAGGAAAGGACTGGCCTTGACGCTGTGCTGCGGCAAAGAGCGGTCACGTGTGCAGACCATTGAAGAAGATCAAGGTGCGCCGTTGAGCTGGCGCAAGCTTGTGCCGAGCCGCAGCACACCGAAAGCGTTGGTGGCCGGCATGGTGACGCTTGTCATCGATGGCGGGCGACAGGAGAAGTTGCGGCCGGGCGACCTGCTCGGCGCGCTGACGGGCGACGCAGGCCTGCCGGCAGAGGCAGTGGGCAAGATCGACATCTATACGACGCGTTCTTACGTCGCTATTGGCAGGCGTTCCGTTGATCAGGCGCTGCGCGCATTGAGCGCGGGGAAGATCAAGGGCCGCAAGTTCCGCGTGCGCAGAGTGGACGCCTGAGCGGGCTCCTGAGTGGCTTCCTGAGTGGATTGTTGTGCTGCTATTCGGGCACGCCGATGCGGCGCAATGTGGTGGGCGGCAGTCTCATGCGCATCGATTCGCGCGCAATCGCGATGCCGCCGTGTCGACCGGCCAACGCGTTCATGGGGGTCTCGCTCGCCGCCATGCTGCGCAATGCTGCATTGGTTGCGACGGCGTGTGGCACGCCGGTTGGCGGTTCGGCTGGAGTGATCAAGCCCGCCATCCACATGGCATCGACGGTGTTCAGCAGATCCACTGGCAACATGTCGGGCACGGCGCCTAGCGGCATGGGACCTTGTTGCAGATGGGCCATGATTGCGCGCGCAGCTTCGTTGTCGAATTTCAGTTTGCCGCCGGGCGTAGCCAGCGCGTAGTCCACCTGGTCTGCAGGCTGCGCCGCGTACCAGTAGGCAGCCAGCCGGCCGGCGCTGCGTGCCTCGTCTGAGATCGTCGCCATCGGTCCGTTGCAGAACACGTCCACCCTGAAGGTGCGATTGATCAACAGGTCTATGGCCAGCGTGCGGGCAATTGGCGACGCGATGTCGGCCAATGCACTGCGCCACTTTGCCTGTAGCGCGAAGTCTTCACGCAAGCATTGCGGGGAGCCTTCGGCAATGTGTTCCAGACCGGCGGCGGCCATTGTGTTCAGCACATCACTGCACCACAGCGGATTCCAGTGTGCGTTCAGATACTCGTGGGCAAAGTAGTCGGCCGGTAGCCCCTGCAGCCGTTCGTCGAAGAGCGTCGTGATTTGTGCGTCCAGCGTGCCGGTTGCGAGTGCAAGGGCGCGTGCCTGCTCGAAGCGCTCGGCGGGCGTGCCGGACAGTTCTTCAGCAAGGGCTGCGACCAGGCGCTGGAACGGCATCAACCAGGCCCAGCCGGGCATCGCGTTGTAGCCCACTGAAAACACGCCGCCGGGCCGAAGTTGTTGTGCGGCCAGGTCGATCAACGCCTGCTGATTCTCGGGGCTGACCCAGGCGAGCACGCCTTGCGCGCAGACGTAGTCGGCCGCGAAGCTAGGTAGCGCCAGCGCTTCCTGGAACGTTGCCTGGCGCAGTTCGATGTTCGGCAGCGCAAGACGTTCGATCAGCGCCCGACCACGGGCGATGTGTTCCGGCATGGCGTCGATGCCGACGAAGCGGCCTTCGGGATAACTGGCCGCCGCAACAATGAGTCCGAGACCATCGCCACAGCCGAGGTCCACGTAGCTGAATGGGGCACGCGGCGCACGCGGCGGCGGCCGGCCATCCAGCAGCAACAGTGCGTCGGTCCAGCTCGGTTGGAAGTGCAGCGGAAAGTTGGCCGGGTAGCTCGAGCCGGCGACGTAGCCATCGATGGTCTTGTGTTGGGTCATTCGCAGGTCTGGTCAGTTGATTTACTGGCTGGCTGACTGAGAAACCTGAACGTGTGACTTGGGTCAACTGACGGCGGGCTGTGGAGCGCCGATCGGACGTGCAGTGTGAACAAAGCGTTCAGGGGGCGTGCCTCGCGCATCCATCCGAAGGAGTACATACACACGGCAGACGAAAAGAAGACGCTGAACAGGCGCAGGGCGGTGCGATCGACACGCACATCAAGATAACGTCGGCCGGCGTGACCGGCATCACGCAGACGATCACCAGCAAGTTTGGTCAGGCGCTGCTCCCGTAGCGCAAAGCGTGAATCAACGCCGCTGCGTTTGAAACGCCCGATCCGCCTTCTTGCCGCGATACACCGTCATGTCGATGGCGCGCAGCACGTCCGGCACCAGCCGGAACAGCAGCCGCGGTTCAGTGCGCATGTTGGCGAAGAAGGCGTCAGTACGCGGCGCATTGGCCGGGTCGCCGTGCCCGATGTATTTGTCAGCCAGCAGCCGGGAGATCGGCCAGATATCAAACGCCGGCAGCTCATGCGGGGTACAGCTACCGTCTGCTTCCACGTGACCGGCGGCGGGCGTCAGGGTCTCAATGCACAACGAAGCACGTGGATCAGCCAGCAGTTGCTTGCACCACACGCGTGGGTAGGTGCCGGTGATCCAGAACGCGTCTTCGTGCCACAACCACCAGACCGGCACCGTATAAGGCCGCCCATCGCGACGCAGCGTCGCCAACACCCCCACGAAGGGTTGCTGCAGAAACGCGTCGAGCATGTCCGATTGCATGCGGGGCATGGGCTGTGTCTCGTGGGTGCTTGGCGGCTGTCGGAAGAGCTCAGCCGGTGAACGTGACAGTAACTTCGCCCAGACCGCTGAAGCTGCCCACATAGGTGCCGGTGCCTGCGTTGTTGCTGCGGGTGAACGCGCCCGTGATTACATGCATGCCGGCGTCCAGCGCCAGGCCGAATTTCGACAGTTCACGTGCCAGCGCTGCAAGCGATGCGAAGTGATCGTCGATGTGTCCGGCGGCGTGCACTGTTTCCTGCAGCGCGCCATCGAGATGCTGGGTCACCACGATCGAGGCCAGGTCTGGTGCATTCACAAGCGCCAGCTCCGGGCCGATGACGATGCCCCATTGCGACAGATTGTCGGCGACGCGAACGCCGCTGTCGGCGCCGCCATCGGTGCGCTTCTGGTTCAGCTCAAAGGCAGGCATGACCGCGGCGACGGCGCTTCTGGCCTCGGCGGCCGTTACGTCTTTGCCTTGCAAACGTGCGCCGATGCGAAAGCACACCTCGGTTTCAAGACCAAGATTCGGAATGCTGGCCGCGGGAATCTGCGCGCCACTGGTAAAGATGCGCTGCTTGAGCACGTTGCCGAATGGCCGGATGCCCGGTCCGAATGCATTGCGGGATTGCCCGGAGGTGAGCCCGACCTTCCAACCACCCAGCTCAAGACCTTGCGCGCGCCATCGATCCAGCACCGCAAGCTGGATGCCTTCGCCTTCTTCGACAGTGATGCTGCCCGACAAGTGATTGGCCTGCGTGCTGCCCACTTGTTGACCCTGCCAGAACAACTCGAGATGGGGATGCACTGCACTCAACTCCTTCCGATATCTGTTGTTGCTGCATTCGCAGCAGCGCGCAACTCAGCTGCCAAGCCTGGATGCACGTTGGGGTAGCGATGATCGGCGATGGCCTGTGCGCGCGCCAGTTGGCTGGTGCGGACATCGTCGTGCGGGAACACGTAGAACCGACCGCTGCGAATGCTGTCCAGCACGCAGGCTGCAACTTCGGCAGGCGGCATGCCGTTCGCCAGGGCCGCGTTGTAGTTGTTCAGCAACGACTGTGCGGCAGCATTGCTCGGCGGAGCAGAAGCGCCGAACTCCGCTGGGCGATTGCGTGCCGCCTGCATGACCAGTGTGTTCACGGCACCCGGACACAGCACCGACACACGGATGTTGGCGCCCGCAATTTCCAGATCCTGGGCGAGATTCTCGGTCAGACCCAGGGCGGCGAACTTGGACGCGTGGTAAACGCCGACGAAGGGGCGCGGTGAGAAGGCGGCTTCCGACGCCGTATTCACAATGTGCGCGGCCTGGCCCTGCGCCAGCATGCGCGGCACGAAACTGCGTGCGCCATTGGCGAGGCCCAGTACGTTGACGGCGAATACCCAGCGCCACTCGGCGTCGGTCTGTTCCCAGACCGGCGCAAAACGACCGGTCACGCCGGCGTTGTTGCACAGCACATGAACTGCGCCGAACTCCGAGAATGCACGTTCGGCCAGTGCGTCCACCTGCTCGGGGCGCGTCACGTCGCATACCTGCGCCACGATTCGGCCGTTGGTGGATTTGGTGGATTTGGTGGGGATGCTCTGCGCGGCGCGTTGCAACGCCTCGGCTTCGACGTCGGCCAGAACGACATGCATCTCAGCATCGGCAAAGGCCTGCGCCAATGCCAGACCGATACCGCTGGCGGCGCCTGTGACAACTGCGACCTTTCCTGCCTGAAGCAGGCCTGCCTGAAGAGGACCGGGCTGTAGAAGCTCCCTGCTCATGAATCGGCTCTCCTGTTCGGGTTCAGCCGCAACCGTATGCGGTTGCGGTCATCCTGGTAGACATAGCTTGCGCTGTCGGACAACTGTGCAAGCAGTACGGCACCAAGCCTGCCGACGGGTCGGTCTTCTACGGCGAGGTCTGTTGTTGCGAGCTGCTGATCGCGCAGCCATTGGAAGGGATCGTAGGGCGCGGCATCGTCTTCGTAGGTCAGGGCCACGTCGCCATCGGGCAGCAACTCAAGCTGAACGCGGATGCGGGTTCTGACAGGCGATGCACTTTCCAAAGCGTTACGTTCCTGAACGCCGTGGCGCAATGTGTTGGTATAGAGTTCCTCCAGCATCAGGACCAGTGTGAGTGCAGTTCTGTGGCTGAGACCAAGTGTCAGGGCGCGCGCTTCCAGCTCAGCCGTTGCGCGCGCCAGTGCTGCTTCGGTTGCATCCCAATTGGCCGTGTAGTGCTGCACGTTGCGGCTCGTGGATCAGGTTTGGTTGAGTTGGACCGCATGGTTGCCGTTTCCATGAGAGCTGGCAACCAGAGGCAGTGCAGACGATTCGGAAGTGCGCGAGTTTCCTCAACAGTGAGTGGTGAATATGAGCAGTAAGCGAGTCAGGGTGTGGTGTAGAAACGTGGGCATGAGCCTGCTGGTCGGCGCATTGGGATCGGCATCGTTGTCGATGCTGTCTCTGGACGCAGTCGCAGCGGTCGCTGCCGGGGTGTCCCCTGCCGGCATGGCGTCCGCGGGCATGGTCAAACGACTTGTCGGCGCGGTGACCGTCGTGCGCGGTGGCCAGAGCATGCCTGCAAGCGTAGGCATGCAGGTGCTGGCGGGGGATGAATTACGGACGGCGCGCGGTGCGAGCTTGGGCGTGACATTCGCCGACAATTCCGTAGTGTCGCTGGGACCGAACAGCCGGTACAGCGTCGAGCGGTTCCGCTTCAATTCCACGACCCATCAAGGCGAATTCGTCTCGCGGCTCGGTCGCGGCTCGTTGGCGATGGTGTCGGGCAAGCTTGCGAAACAGTCGCCGGATGCGGTGACCGTGCGCACCCCGTCGACCATGCTCGGTGTGCGTGGCACGCATTTCGTGGTGGACGTGCAATGAGCCCGCGCGCGCTGTCATTCAGGTTGGGCCGCTGCGCAGCGTTGGTGTTTGCGTTGTTGGCCGGGTCGCTCGTCGCAGGCTGCGCTAGCGATCGCGTTGTGCTGTTGCCGAATGCAGACGGCCACGCCAGCAAGCTGGTTGTTCAACACGGTGTCGCACAGACCGAGCTGGCGGCGCCTTACGCGGCGGTCTCGGTGAGTTCAAGCGGACGCCCGACACGCAGTACCGCAAGCGAAGCCGACATTCAGAAGAAGTACGGCGCCTTGCTTGCGGCCATGCCGGTGCTGCCCGGCAGCTATGTGATGAACTTCGCCACTGACGCGATCGATGCGGCATCGCCGGAAGCACAGGCGGAGTTGAACCGCGCGCTACAGGACATCGCCATCCGCGCTGCGCCTGAGATCACCATCATCGGCCACACCGACGAAGTAGGCGATGTTGAGTACAATGACAAGCTGTCGCTGGAACGCGCGGCCGTGATTGCCGAACAGGTGCGGCGCCGGCTGGCGTCGTTGAAGCTCGACGCGCGGCAGGTCGATGTTGCCGGACGTGGCGAACGTGAACCCTTGCCAGCCATCGAAGGCGAAACTGCAGAGCGGCAGAACGCGCGCAATCGACGCGTCGAGATCAACGTGCGTTGATCGGGTTTGCTGGTCCGGTCCGGCAACCTGCGCTGCAGGACCGGGTGTCAGTGCAGTTGCGTCATGCTGGAAGCGCCGCTTTCGCAACACCTCCAGTCTCGATCAACGCAGCTCAAGCCGCGCCGACGCGGCCGTTGTGAACACGTCGGCGTTGTCGTCCGTGGACACTGCCAGGCCTACAGAGAACGCAGGCGTGAAGTGGTAGCGCCCCGACACGTTGAAGCCGTAGTCGCCTTCGTCGTCAATGTCTGTGTAGTCGATTCCCGCACCCCACTCAACTTGCTCGGTGACCATGCCACGCAGACCCAGGCCCACATTGAGGCCGTTGTCGTTGCCTGCATCTTCGGCATCTACCTTTACCCACGACAGTGTGCCGACAACGTCCAGGTTGTCCTGCAGCGGCAGGTGCGCGCCAACACCGACTTGATACGAATCGAAGTCTGCATCGACATCGCTGTGGTTGAAGTCGACCTTGGTGTGGCCATAACTTGCGATCGCGAACAAGCTTTCCGTGAACGCGAATGAGCCGGACAGGCCGATGCCGCCGCCATCAAAGTCGACATCACCCGTCTCGCCCATAACGCGCGCGTAACCTGCTTCACCGTAGGTGTAGCTGAGCTCATCTGCATGTATTGCGCCCGTAAGACCGAACACCGGCACCAGAACCAGTAGTGATTTCATTGACAACATATGCGTTTGATCCTCAGAGAGTGAACCAGACAAGGCTCGAACAATCCGGACGCTGGCAGCGGAAAGCAGCACGCCGTCGTGCACCTTGTGGCATGCGTGTCGTTCGAGTGAAGTCAGGGTGCAACCCAAGGGCTGAACTCAAACTGAATGAAATTCACTGAGCAGGTGCGCGCCTGGATGAACAAGCAGCATCTGCAGCGCGTTGCAGCGGCTGCTCAAAGCGTTGGTGGCGGCGGGCCCTGCCACGTCAACGCGACCATTGCGATGTCGTCTGGCAACTCCGTGCCATTGGCAAACGCGAGCACGTCTACGTGCAGCGCGTCGATCAGCTCGGCCGCTGTCGCGCGCTTCGCTGCATCGCCGTGCATGCCGCGTTGCACGAGCGCTTCGAATCGATCCCGCCCATACAAGTGCCCAGCGGCATCCTGCGCCTCGGTGACACCATCGGTGATCAACAGCAGTTGATCACCCGCGTGCAGCGTGAATGAGGCAGAGGTGAACACATAGTCATCCAGCACACAGATAGGCGGCCCGCCGCCATCCTCGAGCAGCTGCACGCGCGGCCTGTGTTCGCTTGCATCTGGGTCTGCGCGCCGAACGATGATGGGTGTTTCATGCCCGGCGTTGACATAGCGGCCGTGGCCGTCGCGCAGGTCGATGACGAACGCCGCCAGCGTCATGAACATCAGTTCGCTGTTTTCGCGGCTGATCTCGAGTTGCGCGCGGATGATCACCTCAGCCAGCGCTGCGTCATCGCGCAACGCACTGCTCTTCGTCAGCGACTTCGCCAGCGCCATGAACAGGCTTGCGGGGACGCCTTTGCCCGACACGTCGCCGATGCTCACGAACAGGTGATCGGCGTCGAGCATGAAGAAGTCGTACAGATCGCCACCCACGCTGCGCGCAGGCAGGATGAACGCAGCCACATCCACACGGCGTTCGTTGGCCAGCACAACAGCGGGCTTCGGCAGCAGCCCGAGCTGAATGCGCTGAGCTGCTGCAAGTTCGCCTTGTACGCGTGCCTGCGCCTCGCGTTGCACCGCGAGGTCCCGAGCCAGGCGCCGGCGATTGCGTTCGGTGTCCGCCAGTGTCAGCGACAACATGATGGCGAACAGCATGGCGACTGCGATGCCTGGATTCACGACATCCATCAACCAGCCCAGTTCCTGAAAGGCGAACAGACCCGCAGCAACGAGCAATCCGACTACGCCGATCAGCAGTAGCGATGCCTGCAGCGCACTCAGCCGTGGCACCGCGAAGACGACGAGCAATGCCAACAGAAACGCTACGCACGCTTCTGCGGCAAGGGCGAACGACGGCCGAAAGATGAGCCGTCGATCGAGCACGTTCTCCAGCACTTCAGCATGCACTTCAACGCCAGCGCGGCGATCACCCAGCGGCGTGCTGACGACGTCCAGCAGTCCGTGGGCGTAGAACCCGATCAACACCAGCTTGTTGGTGAGTGCATCGTTGTGGACCTTGCCTGCAAGTACGTCGGCAGCGCTCAGAATGCGCTCGGGCTGGAAGGGCGCAAAGTGCACCCACATGCGTGCATCGGGATCTGTGCGCGCCAGGAACCCTGCAACCTCGGCGCTGCGTACGCCGCTGCTGTCCGTTGCGAAGTTGAGTGCGGGCGCTGACGCGGCGACGCGCAGAAGGTCCATGGACAGCGCCGGCCATAGCGAAGCGTCCACACGGCTGAGCAGACCAACGCGCCGAACCACACCGCCCTCGGGTTCCGAGCTCAGCGCGGCAACCCCGGCGGCCGCAGCTTCCAGCGCTGGCAATGAACGCAACGCGCCACGGTAGCGTGTCAGCTGGTCGATGGGGTCGGGCCCTGTGATGCGCACGGCCGGCAGTGCATTGTGCAGCGTGTTGCCGTTCAGCTTTTCCAGCAATGCATCGTTGTGCAGCGTGGCACCAAGCACAACCGGCGCATCAAACAGTGCGGCGGCAAGCTGATCATCGTGGTGCGGCAGCGCTTGCAGCGCACGTGCCAGATCCGTCTTCACGCTTGCATGCTGCGCCTGCGCGATTACCTGTCGCATGTGCAACGCCACTTGTTCCGGCGAACTGCGGTCCGGTTCTGCAAACACGATGTCGACGCCGATCGCGATCGGGTGCGCTGCATTGATGGCCCGGATCAGGCGCGCGAACTGATCACGCCCCCAGGGCCACTGGCCGTAGCGATGCACTGCGGCCTCATCGATGGCGACGATGGTGACCGGGTTGCTGTGGCGTACACGCGGCAGCAGACGTTGATAGGCATCGAAGCTCGTGCGCTGGCCGGGTGCGAGCCATTGCGGCAACAGCAGTGGCGTGAGTAGCACTGCCGTCAACACGGTGACCACGGGCAACCAGCGCAGCAGCAGCCAACGCATGGCTGTGTGCGGCGCCTGCTCGTGTGGATTGGTCACGGGCAGACCGTCAGACATCCAGCTCCATGCCGTCGTAGGCGGCAGAGACGCGCAGTGCTGCGCGGTCGTCGCGGGTGATTTCTTCCAGGCGTTGGGTCTCCGCAAGAATGGCCGCGATGCGCGCGTCATCGAACACGGGTTCGTGATGAAACAGCACCAGGTGCCGCGCGCCAGCCATCTGACATAGTTCCACTCCGACCACATTGCTTGAGTGGCCCCAGTCTTCCTTCATGGACACTGCGTCGGCCAGTGAGTACATGGCGTCGAACACCACCACGTCGGCGTTGCGAAAGAACGCTGCGAACGCATCCATCTGCGCAATGTCTTCCGGCTTGTGTTCCGAGTCGGTGGTGTACACGCATACGCGATCCTGATGCTCGAGCCGATAGCCGTACGAGTCGCCTTCGTGCAGTTGCAGTTTGGGCGTGACCTGCACACCGGCAATCGCGCGTATTTCGCCCGGTGTCAGCTGTACG
>CAMAVY010000022.1 GCA_945861675.1 Klebsiella pneumoniae
GAACCCGCGCAGCGTTTCAGGCTGATCGTGGCCACCTGCGCTACCATCCACCCCGTCACTCATGCACGCATTCAAGCGTCCACGATCACGCTGAAACAGCGTCCACGATCAGAATGAAATGAGTGGCCACGATCGCTGAAATACGCACACCGGACAAGGTCTCTGCGCGAAACAACACCCAGGCCACGACCACTGCAACGAAGGTGAGCGTCCAACTGGATACTGTTCCCAGCAGGCTGCTCGCGGCTGGCGCATGCGCTTGTGCAGCCGCGCCCGATGTCGCACGCCGCCACAGATGATTGATCACGAGATACACACCATGCAGCCCACCCCACGCAACAAACGTCCAGCTTGCACCGTGCCACAGGCCGCCCAGCAACATGGTGATCATGAGGTTCGTGTAGCGCTGCCACTCGCCATGGCGATTGCCGCCGAGCGGTATGTACAGGTAGTCGCGCAGGAACTGCGACAGCGTCATGTGCCAGTGCCGCCAGAACTCGATGATGTTGCGCGCCTGATACGGCGATTCGAAGTTCATCGGCAGCTGCACGTTGAACATGCGCGACACACCGATGGCCATGTCGCAGTAGCCGGAGAAGTCGAAGTACAGCTGCAATGTGTAGGCGAGTGCGCCGAACCAGGCTGCGGCCATTGAGGGTCGTGCGCCGGCTTCGGCGCTAGCGAACACTGGATCGGCATAGCCCGAGAAGGTGTCGGCCAGCAGCACCTTCTTGCCCAGTCCGATCACGAAGATCGCCAACCCCACAGTAATGTTGTTGGCATTGGGCCGGTAGATCGCGGCATCTGCAAACTGCGGCATGATCTGGCCATGGTGCAGTACCGGCCCCGCAATGAGATGCGGGAAGTAGGTGACGAACAGCACGTAGTGCACCGGGTCGTATTCGCGCACCTTGCCGCGGTACACGTCCACCAGAAAGGCAATCTGGGTGAACGTAAAGAACGAGATGCCGAGTGGCAACGCGATGTTGGTGTTGGGCAGCGACAGGCCGGCGAGCGCATTGACCGTGTTCAGCGCGAAGTCGGTGTATTTGAAGATGGCCAGCACACCTAGGTTGCCCACCAGTGCGGCGATGAGGATTGTCTTTGCGTGTCCCGCCTCGCGATCGCGGGTGCGCAACATCCAAAGGCTCATCGCATAGTTGAAGGCGATGCTGCCGAGCAGCAGCAACACGAAGCGCGGACTCCAGTAGCCGTAGAACAGCACGGATGCGATGGCCAGCCAGGCCGCGGCCAGCCGTGGCTGCACGCGTGCCAGCGCAAAGAACAACGCGCAGCACAGTGGCAGAAACAGCGTGATGAAGAGAAACGAATTGAACAGCATGCCGAACTGCGTGCTCGCGTTGCAAGGTCAGTGGGTATTGCAAGGTCAGTGGGTGTTGCGGGGCCGGTGGTTGTGCCGGGACCTGGGTGTCACCGTTGCGTCTGTTCTATCGAACCTGCAGCACGATCACGCAACCGCAGGCGTGCCTGGCACATAGGCCGTCTTCTGCATGCGCAGAAACTCATTCATCGGGCGCGCGTCGGGCAACGCCACGATGTAGACCATCGGTGTGCTGGTATCGCCTTCTGCGTGCAGCGCGCCTACCGGGATGATCAGCTTGTCGCCGGCTTCCATCGGCAGACGCGTGCCCGTCTCGGCATCGAGAATCCAGGTGCTTCCCTCGATCACATAGGCGTGTACTTCGGAGTCGTGCCAATGGGTGGGCAGTTCGCCAGACACCGGCGTAATGAGTGTGGTGGGCCAGTAGCCATCCTGCTTGATGTCGTCGAGCACCTGCTCGCGGGTCGCGAAGAACTTCTTCAGTACTTGAATTGCCATGCGTCAGCCCCTGTGTGGGTTGTACGGTTGTGACATCGCCGGGCCGAGCAGTGGCACTGCGAGTGCAGGGCATTGAAGAACTTTTGTCGGCAGCGCACCAGGGTTTCCGTGGACACTTCGCGCCTCAACAGCGTTGGAGCACAGCATGGACCTTGGTATTCGTGGCAAGCGGGCGATCGTGAATGGCGGCAGTGCGGGGCTCGGGCGCGGCAGTGCCCTGGCGCTGGCGCGGGAAGGCGTGGATCTGGTGGTGTCTGCGCGGGGTGAAGAGCGTCTGCGCCAGACCTGCGTTGATATTGCGAGTGAAACCGGCGTCCGCGTTACGCCGGTCGTTGCAGACCACAGCACCGCTGAAGGTCGGGCGAAGATCCTTGCGGCGTGTCCGAACCCGGACATCCTGGTCATGACCTGCTCGCCACCGCAGGTGACGGGCGACTATCTGGCCATCGAGCCACACGACTGGCAGGTCAACCTCGCCGTGACGTTGATCAGCCCGGTGGAGTTCGTGCGCGCGACCATTGGCGGCATGATCGAACGGCGCTGGGGGCGCATCGTCAACATTGGTACGGGGGCTGCGAAGTATCCGGTGGAGATCCGTATTCTGTCGGGCGCACCACGTGCCGCGCTGAACAACTACATCGTGGCCGTTTCGAAGAAGGTCGCACGGCACAACGTCATTCTGAACAACCTGCTGCCGGGCATGCATCACACGGCGGGGATTCTGGACGGCTTCAACAGCCGGGCCGCTGCCAACGGCACAACCTACGATGACGAAGTCGCAAAGTTCGCGCGCGACTTTCGCATTCCTCAGGGCGGTTTTGGCGATGCAGACGACTTCGGCGTGTTCTGCGCGCTGCTGTGCAGCCAGCAGGCCAGATACGTTGTGGGGCAGAGCGTTGTGGTTGACGGCGGCGTGGGTAACAGCACGTTCTGAGTTGGCCGGCGCGCCTACTTGCGGTCCGCGTACGCCTTGATCAGCCGATCCAGAAACTCACGCCCTTCATACAACGATTGCACTCGGACGCGCTCGTTCAGTCCATGTGCATTGGTGGTTGCGGGATCGCTGAAGATGCCCGACACGCCGTAGGTGGGAATGCCCGCAGGTGTCAGGAAGCGGCCGTCGGTTGCGCCGGCGGCCATGGAAGGCACCACCGGCACGCCGGGCCACATTGCTTCGGTGATCGCCTCGATGGGGCCAAGGATGGCGCGCGTCAATGGCGGTGCGGGTGAGACCTGCTCCGGCGCATCGACAAAGCTCACCTTGATGCCTGGGTCTGCGACAACGTGCTCCAGCGTTTGCCGCACGGACTCCTGAGTCACGCCGGGGAAGATGCGGCAATTCACGTTGGCGCCGGCACGCTGCGGCAGTCCGTTTGGTGCATGGCCGCCGTCGAGCAGGGTGGCCACGCAGGTCGTATGCAGAATCGCGTTGTAGCTGGGGTTCTGCTGCAGGCGCGCAAGTGCGGCCGCGTCGGGCGGTGTGCGCAGCACTGCGGGCATGTCGAGCGCACTCTGGCCGGCTTCGATCTTCGCCATGCGTGCAAAGAAGCCGCGCGTTGCATCGTTGAATTGGATGGGGAAGGCGTAACCCTGCAGACGCGTCAGCGCCGCTGCCAGTCGATAGATGGCGTTGTCCGGCACCGGGCGCGATGAATGACCGCCGGGGTTCGTGATCTCGAGCCGGTAGTCCTGATAGACCTTCTCGCCGGCCTGCACGCCGTTGTACAGCAGCTTTCCGTCCGGGCTCATGCGGCCACCACCGCCTTCGTTCAGTGCCAGCTCGGCGTCGATCAGATCGCGATGATGCTCGGCCAGGTACTTCGCCCCATCGAAATCGTTGGGCGTTTCCTCGCCGCAGGTCAGCGCCAGTTTGATGTCGCGCTTGGGGCGGTAGCCGGATTGTTTGTAGCGCAGCATGGCGTCGACAAAGATGGCCGCCATGGATTTGTCGTCGGCGGTGCCACGGCCATAGAAGTAGCCGTCTTCTTCCACCAGCTTGAACGGGTCGCGTACCCAGTCTTCGCGTTTGGCTTCCACCACATCGATGTGGGCCAGCAGCAGGATGGCCCGACGGGATTGGCCGGCCTGGCCTGATTGGCTGCCATGGAGAATGGCCACGATGTTGCTTTTGGTCGGTCGATCCGCTGGCGCAATGATCTGCACATCTGCGGCGGGATAGCCGGCTGCAGCAAGCTTGGCTGCGGTGGCGACCGTGATCCTGCTGCAATCGCCCACCGACAACGTGGTGTTCGTTTCGACCATCTCCTGATAGATGGCGCGGAACGCTGGTTCAGGCGGTGGCAGTGCTGCCGCTGCAAGCGCGGCTGACGACAGCGCGGCTGACGACAAAGCGCCAGTGACTGTCAACGCAAGTGCTTTGCTGAATCTGTTCATGCGTGCTCCGAAGGTCTGGTTGTGCACAGGCGCACTCAGGGCGTGGGGGTGGCGTTTGCGTGGCCGCTGCCCGGTGCGCTGTGCTTCGCGTTGAGCTTGGCCTTGATGAAGTCCGCGTGCGACACATACATGAGGTCGGCAATCTTGCGGATCTCGAGATCCTCGTAGCGATCCAGCTGCGTGTCGCAGTACGCAAGTCGCCACAGCGCCGTCACCAGCTCCACCCGTTCCTCGGGCGACAAGCTGTCGTTCAGCGCACGCGTGAATGGATAAATGGAGGTCGCAGTGGAATGCGCCGCGCGGGCTTCGGCGATCAGTTGGTCGGCTGCGCCATCCGTCAGCGCGTACAGAAGCCGCAGCGATGCCTTTACCTGCAGCAATTCGTCTGCAGTCACCTCGTGATCGGCCCAGGCGACCTCAAGCAACAGCATTACGGTGGCGCGCGCTAACGCGTGTGCAGGTGGCGCATGTGCCGCCGGCGCGCGTGTCGGCTGGGCGGTCAATGTCTGTACAAGTTTCTGCAGTCTGCTTTGCAGCGACATCTGTTCGGGTACTCGGTGCTGGGTGCTTGGCCGGCAATTCTGGCAAGGTGTCACAGGCAGCGCTGTGGCGCATCCCGCCGCAGACTCTCCGAGCGACAGATTGTCTGCGCTGTTCCGGTGTGCCGGCGCTCAAGCGATACTCGGCCGGTCGCATCGCATCAAACCGCATCTTTTCAAGGGGGCACCGAACATGGCAGAGGCAGAGGTCCAGAAGGCAGGGGTCAAGCAGGCACAGGTCCGCACCATCGATACGGCGTACCACAAACTGCTGGACGCAGACACGCATCCGATCCCGGCGTCCTATCGTCGCGACTCGCCGATCGAGCCGGGTCCAACGCGTGTACCCATCAGCCGCTACATCGCCCGCGAATTCCACGATGTCGAGATCGAGAAGGTGTGGAAGCGCGTGTGGCAGATGGCCTGCCACGAAGACGACCTGCCGAATGTGGGCGACTACATTCCCTACGACATCGCGAACCTGTCGTTCCTGATCGTTCGCACGGGCCAGGATGAGTTCAAGGCGTACTACAACGCGTGCCTGCATCGCGGCCGCAAGTTGCGCGACTGCGCGGGCAAGGCGGCTACTGAACTGCGCTGCCCCTTCCACGCCTGGACCTGGAACCTGGATGGCACGTTGAAGCAGGTGCCATGCGCCTGGGACTTCCCGGACATGAAGCGCGAGGAGCAGAGCCTGCCCGAAGCCAAGGTCGGTCGTTGGGGCCGCTTCATCTTCATCAATCCGGATCAGAACTGCGAATCGCTGGAAGATTTTCTCGGCGATCTGTCCAGCCACTTCGAACTGCTGCCTTACGAGAAGCGCTTCAAGCAGGCGCATGTGGCGAAGATCATCCGCTGCAACTGGAAGGTTGCCTCAGAAGCGTTCATGGAGTCCTACCACGTCATCGCCACGCACCCGCAGATTCTGCTGGGCGATGTGCACGACGTGGACACGAAGTACGACGTGTTCGGCAACTACTCGCGTGCCATCCGCTGCGGCGCACTGGACAGCAAGGGCATGCCGCAGTGGGAGCCGATGCCCGAAGATGGCCGCATGCGTGTGCGTCATCCGTTGAACGGTTTTGTCTACGAGGCCACTGACGACGGGCTTGTGAAGGTCACTGCGCCCGATGGCCGGTCGGGGTTGTTCACGGCCGCATCGGAGTACGTCAGCGGTGATCTGGGCGATGTGAACCCGCATCTGTGCATCTGGGTTGGCGGCCGACAGATTCAGCAGACTGAACTGGACAAGGCCATCGCAGCACGCGCTGCGCAGAGCGGCGCTGCACCGACCACCAACTATCGCGTGGCGTTCTCGGACATGCAGCGCGCTGCACTGAAAACGGCGATTCCATCCATTGCCGACCAGATTGCCGATATCGAGTTCGCCTCCACGTTCTTCACGGTGTTCCCGAACTTCCATCCCTGGGGTTCGTTCAATCGCATCGTGTATCGCTTCCGGCCGAATGGCATGAACCACGAGGAATGCATCATGGAGTGCATCTACCTTGCGCCCATTCCCGAGACCGGCGCTTTCGAGCCCTGCTCAACCATTCATTGGCTGGGCGCGGACGACGACTGGACCGATGCGCCGGAGCTCGGAATGCTGGCCAAGGTGTTCAACCAGGACATCCGCAACCTGCCGCATGTGCAGACCGGCATGCACACCATGCAGCGCGACTACGTGCAGTTGGCCGACTACAACGAAACTAAGCCGCGACACTTCCAGATGCTGCTGGAGAAGTGGGTCGAGAAGCCCTGATCGATCAGGGCTTGGCCGGCACCTCCGCGACCAACAGCTCCGCAGCCAACAGCTCCGCAGCCAACACCTCCGCAGTATGTGCACCCAGTGCGGGTGCCATGCTGCGCACGGCAGGTCGCTCGCCGTCGAAGCGAATGGGCAGCCCCATCAGCGATCTGCCGAGGCCAGGCACCGGTTGCAGCATGCCGGTGGCTTCGGTTTGTGGATGCGCCAGCGCTTGGTCCAGTGTGTTGATGGGTGAACAGGGGACATCGGCCGCGCTGAACAGGTCAACCCATTCGCCTTTGCTGCGCGTCAACATGATCTGCGCAATGGCGTCGAGCAACACATCACGGTGTTTCACCCGGTCCAGGTTCTTTTCGAAGCGCGGATCCGTGGCCCACTCTGCATGGCCGAGCACCTGCGCGACTTTCGCAAACAGCCGGTCGTTGCCTGCCGCGATGACCACCGGACCGTTGTTCGTTTCGAACGCCTGAAAAGGGATCAGCCGACCGCTGCCGGTGGCATGGCGTTCCGGCAATGTGCCGAAGCACTGGTACTGCGCACCGGGAATGGTCAGCCAGCCGAGTGCCGTCTCGAACAACGAAGCATCGACCACACAACCTGCGCCTGTGCGCGCCCGTTGGAACAGTGCAGCCAGGCAACCCATGGCCGCCCACATGCCGGTGCCATGGTCGAGCACCTGCGTGCCGATGCGCATCGGCGAACCATCGGCCGTACCTTGCAGCATCATCAGTCCGGAAAACGCCTGCACCATGGGCTCGTAGCCAGGGTTCAACTTCAGCGGCCCGGTGCTGCCGAAGGCGCCCACCGAGCAGTAGATGAGCTGCGGGTTCAGCGCGCGCATGGCTTCGGCGCCCAGCCCGAATTCTTCCAGCACGCCTGGCCGCGAGTTCTGCACCAGTACATCGGCCTGTGCGATCAACTGCTTCAATGCCGCCATCGATTCGGCGTTATTGAAGTCCACAACCACGGATCGCTTGTTCATGTTCACGGCGTGGAAGCTTGACCCGCTGTCTGCAGCGGCGCTGTCCGCCTGCACCGGTGCACCCCACTTGCGTGCATCGTCGCCGCTCGGGCGTTCGATCTTCACCACGTCGGCGCCCAGGTGCGACAGGATCTCCGCTGCGTAAGGGCCGGCAAGGTTCGCGCCGATCTCAATCACTTTGATGTCGGTCAGCGGCAGATTGTTTGCAGTGGGTTTGGTCATTCAGGACTCGCAGTGCTTGGTCGATTCCCGCTGATGGGTCGATGCCCGGTGACGGGTTGATGCTGGGTAAAACGCATATTGCGTCGGCAGGTGATTTCAGGGGCGGGGTTTAGCTGCGGTTCAGGTTCGTGAGTGGACCATACGCGACAGCGTCGGGTTCGTTGCATGCTGGCGGGCCGGACCTGCGGCCCTTAACATGCGCGGCCTGCGCCGGGGGTGCGTTCGGGCAGTCTGCAAGGCCCGACATCCAAACGGTCGATGAACGTTACGGGCCACTTGCACTCCAAGCCCCGCTGCAAAACGCGCCGCCTGGCCATGCCTGGCTTAAACACCAGAACGCTTTCAGATCAGAACACTTCGAGCCGCTCTCCAGGGCATAGCTCTCCAAGGTATAGATAGAAACAAGTGAGGTTGAACATGTACAAGGTTGGTGCCGTCGTCTTGACGCTTCTGCTGGGCCTGGGCCTGACCACCGCTGCCGTGGGTGCATCGGCGCCTGCGACACCGAAGTTGAGCAAGCCCGTTGCTGTGGCGCTGATCGAAGCGCAGAAGCAGGCTGCGGTTAAGAACTTCGCTGCCGTGCTCGAGGGTGCAAAAGCGGCGCTCGCCGCCTCCGTGACGCCTTGGGACACCTTCCAGTCACAGCAGATGCTGGCGTTTGCTCAGGTGCAGCTGAAAGACAACGCGGCTGCGGCCGACACGTTTGAAGCGCTGATTGCGTCCGGTCTGCTGCCGCCCGAGGAAGCGAAGACGCGCACCAGGAACGTGTGCCAGTTGCGCTATCAGCTGAAGGACTGGCCGCGCGCCATCAAGGCCTGCGGCGACTATGCGAAGCAGTACAACGATCGCGAGACGGGCTACCTCGTACCGCAGATCTACTTCCAGCAGAAGAACTGCCCGGCCGCAATCGATGCCATCAAGGTAGCTATTGCTGGCGACGTGATGCCGCCAAAGCCACTGTTGCAGATGCTTGGCCGCTGCTACGTGGAAGCGAAGAACGGCGAAGGCATGCAGACCGCCTATGAACAGATGGTTACCTACTACCCCAGTAACGATTATTGGGAAGATCTGCTGTCCATGGCACAGGTGAAGGTGCGCAATTCGTCGCGCTACGATCTAGAAATCCTGCGTCTGCGTGCGGCCACGGGCGTCATCGACATTCCCACGGAGATCGTTGACCTTGCTGAAACTGCATTGCAGGTGGGTCTGCCTGGCGAAGCCAAGGCCACGCTTGAGCGCGCACTGGCCGCGGGCCAGATCGGCACCGGTGCGCAGAAGTCTGCGCACATGGCACTGCTGGCCAACGCGCGCACGCAGGCCGCTGAAGATCTGAAGGCGCTGATCAAGGATGAAGTGGAAGCGAAGAAGGCGCCAAAGGGCGAGCCGGATCTGCGTCTTGGCGAAGCTCTCGTCAGTCACGCCCGCTACGATCAGGGCATTGCCGCCATGCAGCGCGGCATTGCGAAGGGTGGCTTGAAGGATCCGGTTGAGGCCAAGCTGCGGCTGGGTCTGGCGCTGCTTCAATCCGGCAAGAAGCCGGAAGCGCTGGCTGCACTCGACGAAGCAAAGGGCTCTGGCAACTATGCGTTCATCGCTCGGCTGTGGGCGATCCAGGTTCGCAACAGCATGAAGCCAGCTGCTGGCACTGCGACAGGTGCTGCGACGGCAGAAGAGGAAGAAGAGGAAGAGGAAGACACAGGCACCTGATCCGAGGTGTGTGCGAACGAGCGCCCGCATCTGCGGGCGTTGGTGTTTCCGGGGATCGGTTATTCCGTAGGCGCAGCAGCATCCGTCAGGTTCTTGTGTTTTCTGGCGCTTTTTCTCCCGCCTGCAGGTCTTTTTCGCGCAGAAGCGCGCGCATTTCGCGCGCCGCCTATGGCCAACGCCCCCAGAGTGGGCAGTACACTCCGGCGGACTTGCCTCCATGAAGAAGCCTGCCCGTGAGCGAACTGTCCCCCTCTGCAACACTGTCGGCAGGTAACTCTTCGACAGGTAACTCTTCGACAGGTGACTCACTGGCAGGGGAGCGCTCGACCAGCGCCAGCAGCGCGAACCCGGCGCAGCCTGACGCCGCCGCCAAACTGAGCAACGCACGCATCTTCTTCTACAGCCTGGCAGACATGCCGGTGGCCATGTCGCTGTTCCCCGTCATGGTCTTCATCCCGAAGTTCTATGCGACGGAGATGGGCGTGTCCTTGGCGCTCATGTCGGCGATGTTGTTGGCTGTGCGCATTTTCGATGTGATCACTGACCCGATCATGGGTTACATCAGCGATCGCACGCATACGCGTTGGGGGCGTCGTCGGCCCTGGATTGCGCTGTCTACACCGATCCTGGTGCTGTGTATCTACATGCTGTTTCTGCCGCCTGAAAATGTCGGACCGGTTTACATGGGTTTCTGGATGGCGCTGTTGTCCATCGGCACCACCATGTTTCTGATCCCGTACTACGCCTGGGGCGCTGAGCTGTCGACCGACTACGACGAGCGGTCGAAGATCACGGGCGGCCGCTCGATGATGGGCGCGGTCGGCAGCTTGATTGCGCAGCTCATTCCAGCGATTGCCCTGATCGCCTTCGGCATTGGTGGCACGAACGAAGTGCTGACAATGGTTGGCGTTGCGATGGTCATCATCATGCCGATCTGCGCATTGCTGACGCTCACGAAGGTGCCCGAGACGCGCAACTACGTCAGCTCGGTGATGCCCATCCGGCAGGGGCTGCGACTCATGATGGGTAACGGCCCGTTCAAGCGACTGGTACTCGCGTTCATGGTGGGTTCGCTTGGCCTGTCCATCACAACGCCGCTGTACATCTTCTTCATTGCCTATGTGCTGCATGCAGAAGACAAAGCCATCTTCATGCTCACGTTCTTCTACGCCGCGAACATCGGCGCCGTGCCGTTCTGGGTCTGGTTGTCGTCACACATCGGCAAGCACCGGGCCTACGTCGCCAGCTTCGCGTTGATTGCTTTCGCGCATCCGTTCTATCTGTTGCTGGGCGAAGGAGACTTCTGGTGGATGCTGCCCATCACATTGGCGACCGGTTTCGCTGCCGGTGGCTTTGCCGCATTGCCAAACTCCATGAAGGCTGACGTGATCGATCTGGACACGGTGCAGTCGGGCGAAAATCGTGCGGCGTTGTTCTTCAGCACCTGGTCGTTCACCCAGAAGATGGCTGGGTCGGTAGGTGGCTCCATTGCGCTGGCGGGGCTTGCAATCGTCGGCTTCCATGCCAGCAAAGGCGCGGTGAATGGCCCGGACGAGTTGCTGGGCCTGCGCGTGCTGTTCGCATTGCTGCCGTCGGCCTTCTATCTGCTGGCCGGGGCGGTGATCTGGAAGTATCCGATCACCCGCGAGCGTCATGCCGAGTTGCGTGCAGAGCTCGAGCGGACGCCAGCGGCTGCAGCGTAGGCGCGCCGCCAAGCAGAAGGTGACGCAGAAGGAGAATCAGAAACAGGCGCGGCACCGCTCAGATGGACTGCGCCACTTCCTTCGCGATCTCGAACGAGCGCAAGCGCGCGCTGTGATCGTAGATCTGCGCCACCAGCATCAGCTCGTTGGCGCCGGTACGTTGGACGAAGTCGGCCATGCCCTGGCGCACGGTATCCGGTGAACCCACGGCGGCAGCCGCAGTGAAGTCCGCCAGGATGCGGCGTTCCTGCTCGCCCAACGTGTTGTCGAAGTCGCGGACCGGCGGCGGCAGGCGGCCTGGTGTGCCAGTGCGCATGCGCAGCAGCGACTGCTGCGATGACGTGCGCAGATAGCGCGCATCGTCATCGGTTGCTGCGGCGCAGACATGAAAGCCCAGCATCACGTAGGGCTGCTGCAGCTGTGCCGATGGTTTGAACGTTGTGCGGTAGATCTCGAGCGCCTGCATCATGGCCGCCGGTGCGAAGTGTGATGCGAACGCAAACGGCAGGCCGAGCATGGCCGCGAGCTGCGCGCCGAATAAGCTCGAACCGAGAATCCACAGTGGAATGTGTGTGCCAACGCCGGGCACCGCGTACACACGCTGGCCGGGCTGCGGGTCGTCGAAGTAGTGCTGCAGTTCCACCACGTCGCGCGGGAAGTCGTTCACATCGCCGGTCAGTGTGCGGCGCAATGCATGCGCGGTGATCTGATCTGTGCCGGGCGCGCGCCCGAGCCCCAGATCGATGCGGCCAGGAAACAGCGCCTCCAGCGTGCCGAACTGTTCGGCGATGACCAGCGGCGCGTGGTTCGGCAGCATTACGCCGCCGGCGCCGATGCGGATGGTCTTCGTGCCGCTACCGATGTGCGCGATCACCACCGCCGTTGCCGCACTGGCGATGCCCTGCATGTTGTGATGCTCGGCCACCCAGAAACGCTTGTAGCCCCAGCGTTCGGCGTGTTGCGCAAGATCCAGCGTGTTGTGCAGGGCCGCGCTGGCTGTACTGCCTTCGGTGATCGACGAGAGATCGAGAACGGAAACGGTAGTCATGCTGCGGTGGTCGTCTCGGAAGGAAGTGACTGCTCGTCAGGAATTGCGAGGCATGTGACCTTGGCAACGCGGATCTTCAGGCACACGCCCGATGCCTGACGGAAGTACTCCTCCGCGCCAAGGACTTCGACTGCATAGTGCGCCCGATCGATCGCATCGACCACGCGCTGACAACCGAACTGTTCGAGCTCGGCTTCCATGTTCGAGAAGTAGTCGTCAAACATCACTACGCTGCCTGGTCGCAGCAGTTGCGCTACGTTGCGCCAGTCTTCTGCAATGGTGTCCACATGATGGCCGCCATCGATGAACGCGAAATCCAGCGTAATGCCCTTGCTGCGACATTCATCGACGAACTGCGGCAGGGTGGCCTGGCTGAAGCCCTTGATCAGCCGCACGTTGGCGCCGGTCTGATCGAGCATCTTCTGCAGTTGCGCTTTTGCCAGCGGCTTCTTCGACAGCTCGTTTGCCAGCACGTCGGGTGCGAATGTTTCGAACAGATCGAAGCCGAAGTAGTCGATGCGGCTCGCGTCGTGCCATTGCCTCGCGGCTTCGATCATGTGCTGTGAGCGCCGGCCGCGGTACATGCCGATTTCAAGAATGCGTTGGGCCTTGCACTCCGATACTGCTCGCACAACGCGTTCGTAGCGGCGCGGGCGCACGCCTTGGCGCCCCATCAGACGCGCAAGTCCGTAGCGCAGCTTGCTGCCAAGTGCGCTACCGAATGATGGCGCTGCCGGCATCAATGCACGCCGGTTGCGGCTGGGTGCATGCAAGCAGGCGCCTGTTCAGGCCCACCGTCAGGCCCACCGTCAGACATAGGAGAATTGCTCGCCCACCATTGCTTCGCTCTTCGCCCACAGCGCGTCAGCGTGCGCCGGGTCCAGCGCATACGCGCGAACGCCACCGCGTGCCGCAACATCGTCTGTCAGTTCGGCCACATGGCAGTCTTCGCAGTAGCGGCCGCCGACCGCTTCGGCAGATGCGGTGCAGGCGCTCCACACCGACGTAGCTGCGCCCTGTGGAATGGTCTTGAACACAAATGCGGCTGCGGCACCTGCCGGCATGATCTGCGCCATGAGTTCCGGCGTCATGTGCCGGCCGAGTTCGGTTTGAATCACACCGGGGTGTACTGCCGTTGCGCGCACGCCTCGGCCCTTCAAACGCTTGTCCAATCCCACCGCAAACAGAATGTTTGCCGTCTTGGACCGTCCGTACGCCACAAGGGGGTGATAACCGCCACGTGTGAAGTTGGGGTCCTCGAGATCGACGTCGGCAAAGCGATGGCCGGCAGACGACAGGCAGACAACGCGCGCGCCTGGATTGAGCAGCGACGCCAGACGGTTGACCAGCACGAAGTGCCCGAGGTGATTGGTGCCGAACTGCGTTTCGAAGCCGTCTGTGGTCTTGCTCTCGGGGCAGGCCATGACGCCGGCATTGCCGATGATCAGATCGAATGGCTTGCCGGCCGCGACCAACGCATCTGCGCAGGCGCGAACGCTGGCCAGCGATGCAAGATCAAGGGTGACAAGACTGAATGCACCGCCCTGGGCAGTTGCCGCGCGCACGCCTTCTGTGGCGCGTTGGCCTTTGGCCTGATCGCGCACTGCGCCGACCACCTCGGCGCCATGCGCAACCAGCGCACGTGCCGTTTCCACACCGATGCCCGCAGACGCGCCGGTCACGAGAATGCGTTTGCCACGCAGGTCGATGCCGCGCAGCACCTCATCAGTGGTCGATTCGGCGCCGAATGCTGTGCTCATGGTGCGTCTGCTGGATTGAGGCCGCGAGACTATCCGCCATCATCCTGCGATGCCAAACTAACTTCAGTTGCGACCGCGCATCCGGCGCCGGATCAACGCCTTTACCTTTCTCCTTCCCTTTGTGCCCTTCTGACAAATTGAACAGGTGCACCTTGGTAACACTCCCCGCTGGCTACCCGACCGAAGCATTTGCGGCATTCGCATTTCTGCAGTCGCGCAAGTCGCTGTCGATTGAAGACCTTCAGGTGCTCGCAATGATCGAGTGCTATGGCGAACACTTCTATTTCCTGTTGGCCGATGGGGTCGGCCACGCCGAGGCGCAGGCGCTGTTGCGGCGCAATGGTCAGGAAGAGCGCGGTCACGCGCATCGCATGCTGAAGGCCATCACGCTGAAGGGCGGCGCGCCGTTCACGCTGCCGCAGCCGTCCGAGAACCCGTTCATGGCATTCACGCCAAGTGCTGTCGCGCTCGACAAAGACCTGATCGCGGCATTGGAGCAAGGCGAGGCCGATGGCGACCTGAGCTATCAGGCGTGGGCAGATTCGGAGTCGAATGCAGAGATTGCTGAGCTGTTGCGCTTGAACGGGCGTGAAGAGGCGCGCCACGGTGAACGCGTTACTGAAGTGAAGCGGTTGCTCGCTGCGGCGTGATGCGGCGCTGCCACCTGCGCCGGCAGTACCGGTGCAGCCCCACTATCTGTGTAGCTTCAGTGGCTGTATAGCTCCACGATCTGTATGGCCCCGCTACCCGCGTAGCTTCAGTGCCGGTACAGCTGCATGTTCCTGAGCATGTACGCTGGCCCATGCACGCCGTTGATGGCGGCGTTTTCGCCGTAGATGCTCTCTTTCATCCGGCCGTACACCTCGCGGTTGGCGCCCAGGCGCGCAAGCTCTGCGGCACGCGCGATGGCGGCGCTGGTCAACGTCTCAACCGGATGCACCTGCTGCACGATGCCGGCCGCCAGCGCATGCGGGCCACTCCAGCGCCGCGCAAGTTGCACTGTTTCGAAAAACACGTTCATGGGCAGCTTGTGTCTGAACAAAGCAAGCTCCGGCTCGGGAATGACCATGCCGATCTCCACTTCGTTGGCACACGCGAAGCCGCGGTCCATGCGCATGAAGCGCACGTCGTGACACAGTGCAGACATGAAGCCGGCACCGAACGCATGGCCGTTGATGGCGCATACCGTCGGTATTGGAAACGTGATGATGCGCGCCATCAGTGTCATGAATTCCGCGCCGAATACCGCGCGATCGCCGCCGGAATGTTCGCCCGACTCGCGTAGCCATGCGAGGTCCAGCCCGTTGGAGAAGAACTTCTCGCTGGCGGAACGCGTGACCAGCGCAGCGGCACCCGTGGATGCCTGCACCGTGTCCAACGCTTTGCTGATGGCGCGCACGAAGGTGGTGTTCCAGCGGTTCTCGCCGTCGTTCATGGTGAGGACGAATACTTCGCCCTGGCGCTCGAGGTCGATCATGGTGCTTGTCTCTGCTTACTTCGTGAGGAGGTTGGAATCTGGCGCGCGCCGCGTTCGTCGCGCCGCTCAGGTCCCGGTCAGGAATCGCCGCGGGTTGTGCACGAACAGCTTGTCCACATCGGCGGTGCTTGCGCCCAGTGCAAGCAGATCCGGGATGACGTGGCGCTTCATGTACAGGTACTGGTCCGGGTTGCTGCGCGTGAAGTCGTGCTCTGCGGGAATACTGCCGTCGGGCAATTCCTTGTGAATATGCAGGCAGATGCAGTCGTGCGATGGGCAGAGCCTGTCGCCGTAACCCATGTCGATAAGCCGCTTCAACGTCACGGTACGCATGTGCGGGCTGACCAGTCGGCCGGGATAGCGATCGAGCCCCAGGTAACAGCCCTGATCGAGAATCCACTGCAGGTACTCGGTGTCGGTGGTGTCGTTGCAGTGGTCGATCTTCACGCGCGTGAGGTCCACGCCTTCTTCCTTGAAGATGGCGATCTGGCGCCGCGCGACATGGCCCGTGGGGTAGGAGTGCACCATGATCGGCACGCCGGTTTCGCGGTGCGCGCGTGCGACAGCGCGGGCCATCGTCTCCAGCGGCGGAGTCACGCCTTCGAAGTCGGCCGCGCACTTCAACATGCCCGCCTTGATGCTGGTGCCGCGAAAGCCTTCCTGAATATCGCGCACGAACTCGCGCGCCATCTGATTTACGCCCACGCCGATCAGGAAGCGCGGCACATCCAGCCACCAGCCGGTGACGTTGATGATGTTCACGCCCGAGCCTTTCGCCACTGCCGCGATCAGTGCGGGGTCTCGACCCAGATCAAACGTGGTGGCGTCGACCATGGTGTCGATGCCGTCAGCCTTGGCGCGCTTCAAGCAGGCAATGGCGCGTGCTTCGCGATCAGGGCCCAGCAGGTCGGGATAGCTGGTATGCAGCCCGCTTGCACACACCATTACGTGTTCGTGCATCAATGTGAAACCGAGTTGGCTTCCATCGATCGGACCCAGGACAGAATTGATCTGGCTCATGCTGTGCGCTCCTGCGTTGACTCGGTCGGCTCAGGTCAGCTCAGTTCAGGTCAGCAGCCAACCACCGTCCACGTCCACCGTGGTGCCGGTGACGTAGTCGTTCTGAATGGTGAACAGCACGGCCTGTGCAACTTCGTCTGCGGTACCCGCGCGCGGAATCAGGTGATTGCTTGTTGCACGGTCCAGCATTGCACCACGCTTCTCCGCGTCGTTGCCGAACATCGGCGTGTTGATGACGCCGGGCGAGACGATGTTGATGCGCTTCGGCTTCAGCTCCACTGCCACGGCGCGACAGAACTGCTCGACCGCGCCACCCACTGACGCAATCGCGGCCTGTCCCAACCTTGCGCGCCGCGCGGGCGTGCCGCTGACCAGCACGATGGCACCGTCCACCGCCAGGTGTTCTGCGCCCAGCCGCACACAGTTCGTGTAGCCCCAGAGTTTGTCGAAGGAACGCTGGTAACCATCCAGGTCCATCTGCAGGAACGGGCCAGACGCACGTTCGCCGCCGGTGGCTGCGCAGACCAGCACGTCGAAGGTTGCGCAGGACGCGAACAGCGCAGTCAAGGCATCGCGATCCCGCACGTCGCAGGCCTGCAACGCAACGCTCGCCGGCAACTGGTCGCGCGCACGATCGGGATTGCGGCTGATCGCAGTGACCGCAGCGCCCAGCGCTGCAAGGCGCAGGCTGGTGGCCAGGCCGATGCCGGACGTGCCGCCGAATACCAATGCCTTCTTGCCTGACAGTTCCATGATGTTGCTTCCGCTTGTTGTCGTTTCGGGTGATGGGCCCCGTTTGCGGGGCTGCTTTGGATTGAGCATGTGCAGCCCCGAGGAGCCGCCGAGTCTATCGGCGTGGTCGCAGGGCGGCCAGCAGATGGTCTGCGCCAGCGCCCGCGCGTGCTTCATGCGCGCGGGCTGATGGATACTCGGCCCACGCATGTATCCACGGCCAGACATCAGGATTGAGGAACGCACAGATGGCGAGACTTGAAGGCAAGGTTGCATTGATCACCGGCGGCGCCCGCGGGCAAGGCGCAGAAGAGGGCCGCCTGTTTGCGGCAGAGGGCGCAACGGTGGTGCTGACGGACGTGCTGGACGCTGAAGGCGAACGCACGGCGGCACAGATTCCGCGCGCCAGCTACATGCATCTGGACGTGCGCTCTGAAGCAGGCTGGCAAGCCACGGTTGATGCTGTGCTGGCACGTCACGGCCAGATCGACGTGCTGGTGAACAACGCCGGCATCGATCTCGCCAAGCGCTTCGAATTGACCACGCTTGAAGATTTCGAGCGCATCGTCGCCATCAATCAGACCGGGGTGTTCCTGGGCATGCGCACCGTCGGCCGCGCGATGATCGCGGCGCAGCGCGGTGGCTCGATCATCAACATCTCGTCGGTGGCCGGCATGCAGGGTGTGAAGGGCCGCGCGGCCTATGGCAGCACCAAGTGGGCAGTGCGCGGCATCACCAAGGTGGGCGCGATCGAGTGGGGCGATCGCGGCATCCGCGTGAACTCCATTCACCCCGGCATGATTGAAACGCCGATGACGGCAGAGCTGCGCGCATTCAGCGACGCCAGCGTGCGTGCACGCGCGGAGAAAACGATTCCACTTGGCCGCATGGGGCAGGCCATCGATATCGCCAACATGGCGCTGTTCCTGGCCAGCGACGAATCTTCGTACTGCACAGGGCAGGAGTTTGTGGTGGACGGTGGGGTGCATCCGTAGGCCCATCGCGATAAGCAGCATGAACGTCGAACTGCAATGGTTCAGCCGCCGCGCCATTGGCGACGGCATCACGTTGCTGTGGGAGCCACACGTGAGCCCGCTTCTACGCTGCAACATCTGGCATGTGCGTGGGCGTGACGCAGATATGCTGGTCGATACCGGGCTGGGCGTTGCGAGCCTCGCGAGCGCGGCGGCTGATCTGCTGGATAAGTCGGTGCTGGCCGTGGCCACCCACGCGCACATGGATCACATGGGCGGCATGTATGAGTTTCCAGTGCGTTTGATTCATGCAGCGGAAGCCGACGCGCTGGCAGATGCGTCGCAGCACCTGCCGTTGGATGGCGCGAGCTATGGCCCTTCCGCGCAGCGCGCGTTCGCGCACATGGGGTATGACATTTCGGGCGGCATGCTGACCGCAATCCCTCAGAAGGGCTTCGATGTTGCGGCGCATCTGCTTCAGCCGGCACCGGCAACGCGTCTGTTGAACGAAGGCGATGTCGTAGACACCGGCGACCGTGCGTTCGAGGTACTGCATCTGCCCGGGCATTCGCCGGGCAGCATCGGGCTGTGGGAGAAACGCACGCGCACGCTGTTCTCGGGCGATGCCATCTACGATGGGCCGCTGCTCGATGAGATTCCCGGCGCGGACAAAGCGGTGTATGTGCGAACGATGCAGCGTCTGCGCGAACTGCCGGTCGAGGTCGTGCATGCGGGCCACGACCCAAGCTTCGGGCGTGCGCGCTTGATTGAGCTCGTCGACAGCTATCTGGCAAGACGGACCTGAAGTCCGCGCAATGAACTGTCTGTAATGCGGCGCTCATCCAGCGTTCATGTTCGAGACCTATATTGGCCTCCGACGCGACGCCATGCGTCTTCAAGTGTGCCGCATCCCGTTCTCCCCCAGGAACTGGCCCTCCCCCCAAGGAAAGTCCCCCCAGACTGTGCAGCTCGAAGACATCACGTGGCGTTTGTCCGGCGATTGCCGGGCCGTAATCTCGACACACTCGGATTGCGGTGTCGCCTTATCCCTACGGGTCGGCGAAGGCATGCGGGTCGCGCCTGCGGTTTCTTGCGCAGGTTGTTCTGCGCAACGCCTTGCTGGATGGCGATCGATCTGCCCCCGAGCAGCCCGTCTGTCACAACGTGCGCGTTTGCATCGCTGGAGATCGTTGTCACGTCCGCGTTCATCTGCATGACGACAATCGCTTGGGCTTTGACGGTGTCGGGCGTGATGGTGACCACATGTCCAACGCGGACGCCCGCCAGCGTCACGGCTGCATCGACGGCGAGATTCGCGACCTCGTTGAAGCGCGCGTTGAGTTCGTAGCCCTCGGCTTAGTCACCTCCTTCCAGGTGCTGGCGTTCATTCCTCATGCGCGCCGCGTTCCGGGAATTGAGCGTGCACGGAGTTGCCGCGTGCGCTGCGCGGTGTCTGACGAATTGAAGATCGCTCGAACGCGATCATGAGCTCGGACGTGAGCGTGGCATGTACGCTGCCGAACCGACGGCGGGTGTATGGTGAGGGCGATGCGTCCTTGATTGGCGATTGGTGATGGGCGAGCAGTGATTGGCGGGTGGTGATCGGCACGTAGTCGTTGGCACACTGTGTTCGGCAATGAGGAAAAGTGCATGAAGCGCGTGGTTCTGTTTCTCGCGACCAACGTTGCGGTGCTGCTGGTGCTGTCGGTGGTCATGCGCGTGCTGGGCATCGACCAGATGCTGGCGCGCAACGGTCAGGATCCGTTGGCGCTGCTCATGATGGCGGCCGTGTTCGGCTTCGGCGGTGCGTTCATCTCGCTGGCCATGTCCAAGTGGATGGCGAAGCGATCCATGGGTGTGCAGGTGATTTCGCAACCCTCGAACGCCCGCGAAGTGTGGTTGCTTGAGACGGTGCAGCGTCAGGCGACGGCTGCCGGCATCACGATGCCCGAAGTCGGCATATTCGAGTCATCCGACATGAATGCCTTTGCGACGGGCGCGCGCCGCAATGCCGCACTGGTTGCGGTAAGCAGTGGCTTGCTGGCACGCATGTCGCCCCAGGAAGCCGAGGCCGTGCTGGGTCACGAGATCACGCACGTTGCCAACGGCGACATGGTCACGCTGACCCTGGTGCAGGGGGTGGTGAATACCTTCGTGATCTTCTTGTCGCGCATCATCGGTGGCGTGATCGACAACGCGATCAGTGGCAATCGCAACGACCGTCGGTCCGGCGGCATGGTCTATTTCATGATCGTCATGGTGCTGCAGGTGCTGCTCGGCGTGCTGGCCAGCATGATCGTGGCGTGGTTCTCGCGCTATCGCGAGTTCAAGGCAGATGCCGGCGGTGCAACGCTTTCGAGCCGGCAGAACATGATCTCCGCGCTCGAGAGACTGCAGCAGGGGCACGCCGCGTCGCTGCCCGAACAGCTGACTGCGTTCGGCATCACGGGCGGCAAGTTGTCGCGGCTGTTCGCCAGCCACCCGCCGCTGGAAGTGCGCATTGCCGCATTGCGCAACGCGGCCTAGTTCGTATGGAGCAGCGCGTCGGCGCTTGCGCTGCAGATACAAGCATCGGTTCATCTGTTGGCGTGGTTTCGGCTTACCAGAACCTCGCAGTCGACCGTGCGGAGCAGCGCTTGCCCCACCACATCATTCCGGCAGTTCGAAGTCGTCGCTCCAGTCAGACGCTTCAGCCTGCTTGCGGCCCGTGCGCGACTCGGTCGGCACGTTCTGCAATCCGTCGAGCGTGGGCGCGTCGCCCATCACCGTGCTGCTGTTGGCCACGTCGCGTGCGCGCTTCATGCTGCCGGCACCGAAGCGGCTGGCCACGGCGTCCATGGTCTGCTCCAGCTGCCGCTGCCGCGCGGTCTTCTGCGCTGTGTCACTGAACAGATCCAGCTGCGGCCGAGGCGCTGCATGTTGTGTGGCACGTTGCAGGTCGTACACGGCAATGCCGACCAGGCGGAACGGGCCGCTGCTGGTCAACGCATCTGCGAGTCGCAATGCGGCCTTGTAAAGCTGTTCACCAAGATCGGTGGCTTCTACCAGCTGGCACTGCCGCGTGAGCAGCTTGAATGCAGTGGTCTTCAGTTTCACGCGCACGCCGCCTGCGCGCAGGCCTTTGCCGCGCAGTCGTTGGCCAAGTCTGTCTGCGGAGTTGCGCAGGTGTTCGCGAATGTCCGATGCACGGAGCACATCGTGTTCGAGGGTGCGGTCCGAGCTGATGCTGTGCGCCACTGTCCGCCGTGCGACCGGACGTGGGTCTGCGCCGATTGCGAGCGCCTGCAGGTGGGCGCCGAGCGAGCCAAGCTGCTGTTGCAGGCGTGCCGCCGGTGCATTGGCAAGGTGCTCGATGCGCGAGTAGCCGAGGCGCAACAGACGCTGCTCGGTCTTGGCGCCAACGCCCCATAGATTCGTGACCGGCATGGGCGCAAGCCATGCGCGTACCTGCTCCGGTGGCACCACTGTCAATCCGTCAGGCTTCTGATGACCGCTGGCAACCTTGGCGACGTACTTCGTCGACGATACGCCGACGGAAACCGCCAACCCCGTGGCCGCGCGCACAGCGTCCTTGATCTTCTGGCCAGTCTGCGCAGGTGTGCCGAACAGGTGCGCGCTGCCACTGAGATCGATGAACGCTTCGTCAAGGCTCAGTGGTTCGACCAACGGCGAGAACTCGGCAAACACCTGCATGACCATGCGCGAGATGGCCTCATAGCGCTCGAAGCGTGGCGGCACCACGATGGCTTGTGGACACTTGCGCAGCGCAACTGCCATCGGCATGGCGCTGCCTACGCCGAACGGGCGCGCTTCATAGCTTGCCGTCAGCACAACGCCGCGCTTGCTGCGCGGGCCGATGAGTACGGGCTTGCCGATCAGGCTTGGGTCGTCCAGCTGCTCTACAGCGGCATAGAACGCGTCCATGTCGGCGTGCGCAATGATGCGCGGCCAGGGTGAGGTCGCGTCCGGCGACGAAGCAGGGGACAAGGGCACAGACGGCACGATCAGCACCTGCAGCCGATGGTGGATGAATGTCGGCCACTCTATTCCAGAAGCGCGCGAATCAGGAGCGGTTTGCTCGACGGAGCGTCGCCACACCCGTGCCGCGTTGCGCGCGCAGAGTCCGTGCTATCAAATCAGCTGCCTACCTGAATGCACTCACATCCTTATCGATACGCACACGGAGGGTCGACCATGGAAAAGCACTTTGAACTTGAAGCACAACTGAAACGTGCAATTCGGCGCCACGGTGTTCCCGGCGCGTCATTGGCCGTGTTCAGAGGCAAGCGCGTCGTAGCGACTGCCGCTGCGGGTGTCACCAATGTGAACACCCAGGTACCGGTCACAACCGATGCCGTTTTCCAGATTGGTTCCATCACCAAGGTGTTCACGGCGACGTTGGTCATGCAGCTCGTCGACGATGGCTTGCTGGCGCTCGATACGCCGATCATCGAGTACCTGCCCGAGTTCCAGGTCGCAGATGCAGCCACACGCCGTGCGGTAACAGCGCGGCATCTGCTGAGCCACACCTCCGGCATCGACGGCGACTTCTTTGCGGACAGCGGTCGTGGCGATGACGCTATCGCGCGCCTGCTGCAGATGGGTGCACTGCTGCCAAGCCTGTTTCCGCTCGGCGAGAAGATGTCGTATTGCAATGTCGGTTTTGCAGTGCTCGGCAGGCTTGTCGAAGTACTTCGTCGCGAAACATTCGATGCCGCGATGCGCCGGCGCATCTTCCGACCGCTCGGCATGAACCACGCAATCACGCTGCCGGAGGACGTGTTGCGGCATCGTTGCGCCGTTGGCCATGTGCCTGATCCAAAGGACCCCAAGCGGCAGCTGGTTGCGCCGAGAACCTATCTGTCACACGGTCAGAAGTCTGCGGGCTCGACACCTGCAATGAGTGCATCCGACCTGTTGAAGTTCGTTTCGGCCCATCTTGATCAGGGGCGCATTGCGCGCGGCACTCGGTTGCTGTCGGCCGCGTCTGTGGCCGCAATGCAACGTTCACAGGTGCAACTGCCGAAACATGCACCGACGGGTGCAACCGCGTGGGGTCTGGGTTGGATCCTGTATGCCCGCGATGGACAGAAGGTACTCGGGCATGACGGGGGAACCATCGGTCAGTATTCGTTTCTACGCGTTTCGCCGAACAAGCGAGTCGCCGTCGCATTGCTGACCAATGGCGGCGACGCGATGTCGGTTCAGCAGGAGATGTTCGGCACGCTGTTCGACGAGCGCATTCGCGCGTACGAGCCGGTGCTACCCGCCGTGAATGCCGAACTTGCACTCGTGCACGAGCACTATCTGGGGCGCTACGAGAACATCCAGTCGACAGTCACGATTGATACGCGTGGTGGTGTCCTTACCGCGTCGCTCACGCCCAAGGCTGAATTCGGCCAGCAGTTGGAGCATCAGCAGCTTGGCTTCATCGATCGACATACTGCGCGGTTGCAGACCGGCGACCCGCAGCTGGACCGTACGCGACTGTTGTTCTCGAAACCCGTCGATGGTCGCTGCCCGCACGTGCAGATCGGCCTCAGGCAGTATCGACGTACGCGATGAACGTTGACGCGCTCAGGCGGGATACCCAGCGATGGGGACTCGCGCGAGCCATGTATGCGCGCCTCATGCCTCGCCTTGAGGCACTGCTGTCATTTCGTGTGTTTGTCATCCATGCGCGGGCGCTCAATGCAGATGCACCGCTGGATGCGCTGCCTGAAGGCAGTTCGATCGGTGTACTGGGGCAGCAGGAACTGCTGGCATTTGCCGAGGATTCGCACCTCGACCTGTCGTCGGCGTTCGTGCTGCATGCGTGTGCACGTGGTGATCTGTGCTTCGGCTACGTTGAGCGTGGCGAGCTCGTGGCTTATGTCTGGGTCGGTGTGCGACGGACACCCGCAGAGGCCGGACTGTGGGTCGAGTTCGCGACCAGTGATGTCTACAGCTACAAGGCATTTACGCGCAGCTCGCATCGCGGGCGCCGCCTTCAGCAGTGTCTGGCCAACTGTTCTGATCGCTGGCTGACCGCACATGGGTACTTTCACAATGTCGACTACATCCAGACACACAACATTGCATCCATCATCGCCGACCGCGGACACGGCAATCGCGCGATCGGCTACGCGGGCTATCTGCAGTGCTTCGGACGCATCCACTGCTTCCGTTCGCCAGGCGTTGTGGCGCGGGGGTTCAGGTTCGTGCTGCCCCCGCGCCGTTGAAGACGTGCCGCACAGAGTTGGCACGGCTGCTCGGCTGATGTTCATGGAGCGGCGCCGTGCGATGAACACTACCCCAGCGGCGCGTCCTGAAACTGCAGCGCATACAGCCGGCTGTAGGTGCCCTTGCGCGCCAGCAGTTCGGCATGTGTGCCGAGCTCACTCAGCTCGCCGTTCGCAAGCACCAGCACGCGGTCTGCTTCCTGAATGGTCTGTAGCCGATGCGCAATGATGATGGACGTGCGGCCGGCGCTGAGCACCCGCAACGCGTCCTGGATCAGTTGCTCGGTCTCGGTGTCGATGCTGGCGGTGGCTTCGTCCAGTACGAGTATCTCCGGGTCCGCGGCGAGTACGCGCGCGAAGGCCAGCATCTGGCGTTGGCCCTGCGACAGATTCTGGCCGCGCTCGACCAGCGGCGTGTCGTAGCCCTGCGGCAGCTTCGTGATGAACTCATGTGCGTGCACATGCCGCGCGGCCTGTTCGACCTGCGCGCGATCAATGCTCGGGCTGCCGAGGCTGATGTTGTCGTGCACGGTGCCGGCAAACACATGGAAGTCCTGCAGCACGATGCCGATCTGGCGCCGCACCACCGACGAGGGCAATGCCATCAGGTCTACGCCGTCCAGGAAGATCGTGTTCGGTGCGAAGTCGTAGAAGCGCGCCAGCAACCGGATGATGGTGCTCTTGCCTGAACCTGTCGGCCCGACCACCGCGAGCTTCTCGCCGGGACGAATGTGCAGTGTCAGATTCTTCAGCACGGGCTCGCCGGGCAGATAGCCGAAGGTCAGTTGTCTGATGTCGATCTCGCCGCGCAGGTCTGCCGGCAGCGTCGCGGGTTGCGTGGGTTCGTGAATGGACTCGTCCCAATCCAGCGCCTGAAAAATACGCTCGCCGCTGGCCATGGAACGGAACAGCACGTTGTACTGCTCGCCAACCACCACGATGGGGCGCACCAGCATGTCCACGAACTGCGTGAACAGAATGATGCTGCCCAGTGTCACTGTGCCCTGCAGCGCATCGCCGCCGCCGAACCAGATGATGATGCCCATGCCGGCGGCGCCGAGGTTGTCCATGAACGCGCCGTACCAGGTTTCCAGTCCGACCGCGCGATTCTCCTCGCCGCGGTTGTGCTGGTTGATCTGCGTATAGCGCGCCAGGTTGCGTGCTTCGCGGCGGTTCAGTTGCACCACCGGCATGCCGGAGATGTTTTCCTGCAGGTTCTGGTTCAGCTGCGACACACTCTGGCGGATGTTGCGATAGACCATGCGCGTGGCGCGGCGATAGAAGTACGTGGCGACGGCCACCAGCGGCAGCGCCAGCAGCAGCGTGCCCGTGAGTTGCGCGTTCATGCTCAGCATCAGCAGCACGGCAACGATGAACGGCGTGAACTCGCCGAGTAGTACACCGAAGCCGGACAGCAGCTGAAACAACTGCTCCACGTCGTTGGTCACACGCGTCATGACCCGGCCGACGGCCACGCGGTCGTAGAACGATGCGGGTCGCGTCTCGAGATGGGCGAACAGGTCGTGGCGCAGATCACGCAATGCACCCAGCACGGCCTTTGTCAGGTACACGCGGTGATAGTGCCCGGCGACTGCCCATACGCTGGTGACAATCATGTACACACAGCAGGCCGCGAAGATCATGTCGACGCCGGCGAACGTGGCGACGCTGTGTACCAGCGCGTTCATGCCGAAGTCCGGCATCTGCACGGGTTGACCGCCGGCCAGCAGGCCATCGATCACCACGCGGGAGATGATGATGGGCATGACGATGGCAAGCACCGATGCAATCACCACCAGCAGCCCGCTGATTGCGAGCACGCGTCCATGGGGTTTCACCCACTGGAACAGCCGCCTGAGCAAGCGCATGTCCAGCGCCTTGCCGGCGATGTCGGCGTCGAAGATGCCGTAGTCGCGGGTCGCGCTCATGGCGTAGCCGCCCTCTCGCTTGAATGATTGTCGCTTGAATGAGTGTCGGCATGCAGACCCGCATGCATGCGCTGCTTCTGAATGCGATCGAGCTCCGCATACCAGCCGGCCTGCGCCAGCAGCGCGTCATGTGTGCCCAGCTGTGTAACGCGACCTTCATCGAGCACCAGAATGCGATCGGCGTGACGCGCCGTGGAAACACGGTTCGACACCAGGAGCGTGGTGCGGCCGCGCCGCGCAGCGAACAGCCGCTCAAGGATGCGTTCTTCCGTTTGCGTGTCTACAGCGCTGAAGCAGTCGTCGAGGATCAGCACGGGTGCATCGCGGATCAGCCCGCGCGCCAGCGTGCTGCGCTGCTTCTGCCCGCCGGAGAGCGTGACGCCGCGTTCGCCGACCAGGGTGTCCAGCTCTGACTCGAACGATTTCACGGTGCGCAGCAGGTCTGCATCGTCGACGGCATTCCAGATGGTTTCTTCGTCGCGCTCCGGGTCGTCGTAGCTGAGGTTGTGGCGCAGCAGTTCGGCAAACAAAAACGGATCCTGCGGCACCAGCACAACTTGCGTGCGCAGTTGCGCCAGGCCATAGGCGCGTACGTCGTGTTCGTCGATCAGCAAAGTACCGGGCGGCGGATCGAGCAACCGCACGAAGCAGTTGAGCAGCGTGGTCTTGCCCGCGCCGACCCGGCCCATGATGGCCAGGGTCTCGCCTGTGTGCACGTGCAGGCTGATGTCGCGAAGCACGTCGGTTGTGGCATTCGGGAATCGGTAATGCAGGCCGCGCAGTGTCAGGCTGCCCTTGATCTGCGCCGGTACGTTCGGCGCCGGCGCATCGCTGATCTCGGGCGTGCTGTCCAGAATCTCGAACAGCCGCTGCGTGCCGGAAGCGCCACGCTGCCACAGCGTGACCAGCGCGCCGATTTCTCGCACAGGCCACAGCACCATGCCGGCATACGAGAAGAACGCAGTGAACGTGCCGAGTGTCATGGCGCCATCGCGCACCAGCGTGCCGCCCAGACCCAGAATGGCGATGGTGGAGTACGCCGCCATCCACGGCATGATGGCGCTGATGAATGAGTTCAGCCGCACCAGTGCCTGGAAGCGCGCCACGTACTCATCGCTGACCGCATCGAAGCGACGAATCTCGTTGTCTTCCTGCACCAGCGCCTGCACGGTGCGGATGCCATACAGGTTGCCTTGCACCTGTTCGGACAATTCAGAGAAGCCTTCCTGCACGCGCAGCGATCGCTCGAACACGCGTCGTGCGGCGAACCAGCCCACGATGCCGATGGGGATGAGTGGCAACAGCAATATGCCGGTGAGCTTGGGCGATAAAGCCAGCATGGACAGCATGCCGACCAGCGCCATGGATATGTTCACCAGGATCGATCGGCTACCGGAGCCGAGCAGTTCTCTGACCAGGCCGATGTCGTTGATGGCGCGCGCCATCAGATCGCCCGTGGGGTTGCGCGCGAAGAACGCGGGCCCTTGCAATTGCAGATGCGCGTACACGCGCTTGCGCAGGTCGTAGGCCACATAGATGGCAATGCGGCGGATGATGCGCCGCGCATTGGCGAGCGCTACCAGCCGCACCACCACGCATACGGCAATGCCCAGGGCAGGCAGCAGCAGCATGTGCTGTGCATCGGTCGCGCTGCGCAGGCCTGCGGCAATTTGCGGTCGTACGGCATTGATGGCGTCGATGCTGTGTGCCAGCAGCATGGGAATGGCCGCATCGAGTGCGCGTGCTGACAACAGCATGATGGCGCCGCCCCAGAACGGACCCTTGTAGCGACTGTGATACGGCAGCAGACGCCGCAGCGGCGACGGTTCAGCCAAGGTGCGCCTGCCCATGGGCGTCTTCGAACACGCGATGCACTGGCAGGCGACAGGAGGCGGCATCGCTGGGGGCGCCGGACAGCAGTTCTCCGCTGCGCGCATCGAAACAGTAGCCGTGCCACGGGCAGGTCACTCGGCCATCGAGCACCTGGACATCGTCGAGTGGCGCCAATGCATGCGGGCAGTTGAGCGCGTAGGCCAGATATGCGCCGTGCTCCTGCTGTACGCGGATGCGACGCGTACCCAGCTCGACATCGAGGGGCAGCCGGCTGGCGAGCGAGACGAATGGGCCGAGGTCGATGCTGCCGAGTTCGGCTTTGGCCGTGCCCTCCTGCCTGCGCGCGTCCAGTGCAGCCTGGCGTTGCAGCATCATGCGTTCGTCTTCGTCGTACAGCCGAGCGTACGAGGCTGAATAAGCCGCGCCCACGCGCTCGCGCTTGTCGCTTGGAACCGCGGGCGCAAAGAAATCCACCACCACCATCAGGCGGCGGTCGCCCAGCGGAATGCAGTGCGTCCAGATTTCGCTGCCTGTGTTGGGCCCCTCAAGCGTGCGTGTGATCCAGCGCCGGCAGGTGGGGTCCAGGCGCAGTTCGATGACCGCTGCTTCGCTGTCGCGCGGCGCGGCGTTCCAGGTCCGGGCGCGCCACGACAACGCGTCCTGCTGCAGCAGTTCGATGCGCGAGAAGCTGCTCTCGTGGAGATGCGGCAGATGCGCCCAGTCGAGCGCGTTCTCGTACATGCGTTCGACCGAGACCGCCATTTCCCTGACATAGGTGCCGAGGTGCGGGATGGTTGACTCGGGGCGTGGGGGCAGTGTGGTGCTGGTCATGGAGTATTCGACTGCCCGGAACGCTTGATGTGAATCCCTGCGATTGTGCGACGAATCGCCTGCACGGCGTGAGCGCTGCCCTTGCCTAAGGCCAAACCGGCAACCCACACTCGCCGTCCCAGCCCCCCCCCTCACACCGGAACAATCCCCGCATGAGTGACGTCGCCATCTACAGCATGACCGTGCCTGTATTCACCGGCATGCTCGACAAGATGAGCATGTGGCTCGACCGCGCGGAAGCGTTGGCGGCAGCGAAGAAGTTCAGCATCGATGTGCTGCTGCAGGATCGGCTGGCGCCGGACATGTTCAGCCTGCTGGGTCAGTATCAGATGGCCACCGCCTTCGCCAAGAACGCCGTGTGCCGTCTGGCAGGTCAAAGCCCGCCGGACTTCCCGGATGTGGAGAAGAACCTTGCCGACGTGCGTGCGCGCATCGCCCGCGCGCGTGGCATTGTGCAGGGCATGGATGCGAATGCGTTTGCCGGCGCAGCGGCGCGGGAGATCAGCATCCAGACCGGTCCGAACGAGCGCACGGCGCTCAGTGGCCAGGATTACCTGCTCGGTTTTGCTTTGCCGCAGTTCTACTTTCACGCGTCGATGGCCTACGCAGTTCTTCGCCACAACGGTGTGGAGATCGGCAAGCGCGATTTTCTTTCGCTGGCTCGATAACCGATCCACTCAGGCGCAGGCAAGCGCAATGCCCCAACGACCTCGCATCATCATCGACTGTGACCCTGGCCATGACGATGCCATGGCCATCCTGCTGGCTGCCCGGCATACCGAGATACTGGGTATCACCACGGTGTCGGGTAATGCACCGCTGGCCGCGACCACGCGCAATGCGCTGCTGTGCACGCAGATTCTGAACATCGATGCGCCGGTGCATGCGGGCGCGGCGCGGCCGCTGCTGATCAAGCCGCGCCATGCAACGGAGGTGCATGGCGTTACAGGCCTGGACGGGCCCATGTTGCCGACGCTGCAGCGCAGTGTGGCAAGCCATGATGCCGTGGGCTTCATCATCGACACGGTGCGGCGCGAACGTGATGTGTGGCTGGTGCCCATCGGGCCGCTCACCAACATTGCACTGGCGCTGCGCCAGGCACCGGACATTGTCGAACACATCAACGGCATCTCGCTGATGGGCGGTAGTTCGACGGTGGGCAACATCACACCTGTCGCAGAGTTCAATCTGTGGGCGGACCCGCATGCGGCGGCGATCGTGTACGAGTCCGGTGCCCGCCTGCAGATGTGCGGCCTGAACCTGACGCAGCAGTTCTGGGTGGACGGCGCCACGATTGCTGCGCTGCGCGGCATCGGCAACACCGCAGCGACGTTCGCCGCCGACCTGTTCGCGTTCTATGTTGCGAGCAGCGGTACACGCACGGGCCTTGCGCATGCACCACTGCACGATGCCTGCGCTGTGCTGGCATTGACGCATCCGGAACTGCTCAGCGGAACGCAGTACCCCGTGACGGTTTCGACCGCAGAGGGTGTTACGCGCGGCATGACGGTGGTTGACCAACGCCACAACATGCAGAAGGCAGACGCCAACTGCCTGGTCTTCGAGACCATTGACCGCGAACGGGGCATGGAGGTGTTCCTGGCTGCGGTCGCGGCGTGCACGTAACCATGCGGGCAGCGACATTGGTCGAATGCCGTTAGCGTTGCACGCTGCGCCACGGGCTGACGTGGACGATGGCAGAACGTGCGAACGCGGAATGATGGCGGCGTGACGTTGGAGTTCATGCGCGATGGCCCGCCGCAGTGCGGGCCGCGGCTGCGCCACAGACCAAGTTACTGGATCGTCGCGTGCCGATGGCACACGGCCTCATGTTCGGGCGCTCGCTGTTTCTGCGCTTTGAGAAGTCGACACCGACGTACACGCTCATTGGCGAGATCGACGAGCGGGCGTACGGCCCGTCCGTTTCCGTCAGCGTTTTCCGTCAGCGTTTTCCGCCAGGGTAGTTTCTCGTGACGGAGGCACTCGCGATGTGCGGCTTCTGACGGAACCTTACGCGGCGGCGCCGAGTTGTCTCGCATGGCAAAGAGTTGCTGAGTCACTTCAGGTGGAATGGCGCAATGGACCAGCTTGCGCGATGTCTGGGCGGCTCACGTTTGTTGTAGACACACGCACATCGAGTAGCTCAACTGCGGCTGTGTCTTCAGTCGAAGAAGTTGGGTACTCAGTCGTTGCTGCCGGACGTTACGTGGTGGCCGATGCGCTCTAGTCATTTCAAACGCCATCTGTGTCAGCAGTGCCCCGTACTGCAAGCGCGGCCGGACGAGCAAAAGCAGTTCTCGAACTCTGGCAGCAGCGCTACAGGCCTTCGACCTCCATCCCATGGGCCTCTATCCACGCGCGGCTCCTGTTCAGAGCTCTGCGCCTTGACGAGTTCGCTGGCCAAGTCCAGCTCGGTGTTGTGTCTGTCGGGGCCGATCACGGTCGGCCGTGCAGCGTAGTGGCGGAGCGCCGCGACCCACGGTCCCTGCGCGCGCCTCGTCAAAGCTGGTGGCCACCGGCGCTGGCTCGTGTGGACCAATGGCTCATAGCCTCGTTGTCTTCCATCTCGTCACAGGCGCGGCCCACCGACGATGCGGGACTTCAACTCAGCCAGCCACGCTATGAACGGATACTCCCCCGGCGTCATCCGATTCCCAGCTCATAGACGTCCCGCGGCCGCGCTAAGTGATTGTCGTGTCTCGTCTTGTTCGCCGTCCGTCATGGAGTGGCCCATCCGATTCCATCCGATTCCCATTCATTCCACCCACAAGCAGGCTGACAGTTCAGGGCGCCGGATTCAGCCGGTACATCGACCCGCGTCCCCCGCCTTCCAACTGCAGTTGCCCCGTCGCCTTCATACGTCTGAGCAACTCCTTCGCCTGACCCTCCGACAGCCGGCACAGGTCCATCACGTCGGCGCGCCGAATGGTTCGATGCTGCCTGACGTAGTTGAGTACGAGTTGCTCGTGCTGCAGCGCGCTGAACCCGGCCTGCCGCGTGTAGGCAACCTTGTCGCCGTCGGCGTGGTAAACGCCTGGCGCCAGTGTGTAGGTGCGCCCGCGAGTGGCCCCATGCGGCTGGACCAGGCCCGCCTCCAGCAACGCTTCCAGCGTCCTCTTTGCCTGCGCTGCATCGCGCTGGATGTGCATCGCCAGTTCCTCGGTGGTCAGCCGCTTCTGTTCACGCAGCGCCGCTAGCGCAATGAGGCTGTCGATCGGCAGGCCGTGCCCGCGCCGTCGCTCTTCTTCGATCACCAGCTTCAGGAACGCCTCGTCCGCATCCACCGTCGCCAGCCGCAGCACCACGCTCTGCTCATCGGTGCGTCGATAGTCGGGCTCAGGTCGGCCAAAGCGCAGCATGCCGCGATGGATCTTGTCCACGCCGCGGCCGGAACGCTCCACCACGCCCACCCGCTTCATCGCATCGGCAAGCGCGCGGTTGCGCGGACGCGGTTCGGTCGTAAGCAGGTTTGCCAGGGTCACGCCGTCCACCAGACCGCCGGGGTTGCTGATGGTCAGGCCCTCATCATCCAGCCGCACATGCACGGCGGCCAGCCGGTGATAGTCCCGATGCACCAGCGCGTTCGCCACCGCCTCACGGAAGGCGCCGAGATCCACCCGCGGCACGGGCACGCGGAACAAACCCGCCTGAATCTCACGCTCGGGGTTGTACGGGCGGAAGTTGGTCTCGAGCCAATCCAGGGCCTTCAGCAGCGGAAAGCGGCGGAACTCGTTGAAGCCCACCGCCTCACTCGCCAGCACCTGGAAGGCGAATTCGTGCGTGGGCACCAGATCGCGCAACGACTGCTCACGACCCACCAGCAGCAGGCCCGCCAGCGTCGGCACGCGCGTGCCTTCAGCCTGGCGCACGGTCAGTCCGAGCGCGCCGTCCAGCGCCTCGTCATCCAGATCCAGTAGCACGCGGTCGCCGCCGTACTGCTGCACGCTCTGGCGCAGGCGTTCGCGTTCCAGCGGATCGAGGTCGGCGAGCGTGGCACCGGCGACGGGCTGGGCGGATACGTCCACCAGGCCGAACGTGCTGGCCCGACTGGCTCGATCGTGCGGCAGCATCGGCACGCACTCGGGTCTGCCGTCCGGCTTGAGACGCCGGCGCACGGACACGCCCGCTGTGGTGGCTACCTCAGGCACAGCCCTGGGCACTGCGATATGCGCGACCTGCACGCCGCTCAACGTCAGCGGTGTCACGACAATTGCGAGTGATGGCACTGTGCGAGCGGCCACCAGTGCGGCGAGGCCTGTCAGGTTCTGATGCTCGGCGTGCAGACCGGTGGGCGTGCCATCGTCCTCGACGCCGAGCCAGAGTTCGCCTCCATTCGTGTTGGCGAGGCAGACATGCCTCGACCAGTTCACGGTCCGACAGGCGCGCGCGATCGCTCTTGAACTCGACGTTGAGCGATTCGTTTTCGGGTAGAGGCAGCAACATCATGAGTGCGCAGCAGCGTTCAGCAGCGGAGTGAGGGGACGCGGCCGTTGAGGACATCGTCCGCCAGCCCCGACTTCAGCACATCAAGCTGCAACAACGACAGAGCCTGAAACTGAACTCGCTGTTCCATTGCACCGTCACGTCGAACTACTCCAAGCGCTTCAACCGTCGGCGGACTTGGCACAAGCATGTCGGCCGACGTCTTGATGTAGAGATGCTTGAAAGTACGACCACCAGCGTCAGCGATCATTCGGTCCTGCCTTTGAGGGGATCGAAGATACAAGGCGAGAAACACGCCAACATCAGCATGGAAGGGCGATAGACCCGCCACTGACTGATTGACACACACATCGTCGCGGTCCGGCGCTGCAACTCGTCCAAGTGTTCCATCCTTCGTGACAAGGATGTCCCCACAGTTTGGCCGGCAATTTCGCGACTGCCGAGCATACTCGTGTCGGGAAGTCCTTCTCTTCGAGGAGTAGTCGAAATGGCCCTCGGCGGTAGGACACGTGGGATGACTGAAGTGGAGCAATGCCAATGCCCGCAGAAACCAGAGTCGGATTGCCTGGTGTGCGTAAGCACTGACCGCGGCGGTTTTCAAGATAGTTGTCGCCTCGAAGGGTGAATCAAGCTGCGGTTTTGTTGGGTTCTGCCTCCTTGAGTTTTGAATGATCAGGGTTGAGGTGGACGGCGTCGATGAAGCGCCAGTTGCGGGTCTGCTGTGACCACCGCGATGGGTTCGCTTGTCGAGCGCGTTCATAGACGGCCGCGCGATGCGCCAGCAGCGCTGGATCGTCGCCACGATCGCGTTGTTCTGGGGTCACGAACTTGATGGCGCTGTGCCGATGCTCGTTGTTGTACCAATGCACGAGCTCAGTCACCCAGCGCCGCGCCGCCAGCAGGTCAGCGAACGGTTTGAGTGGAAACTGCGGCCGGTACTTCAGCGTTCGGAACAGCGACTCGGCGTAAGGGTTGTCGTTGCTCACTGAGGGCCGACTGCGGGACGCAGCGACGCCCAGACGCTGCATCGTGGCCAGCATCGTTTCGCCCTTCATGGGCGAGCCATTGTCCGAATGCACAGTGACCTGACCGGGCACGA
>CAMAVY010000023.1 GCA_945861675.1 Klebsiella pneumoniae
TCGTGCGGCGGCATCATCGCGATCAGCGGCTGACACAATCCCGACGTCGCCTTCGAGCCAAACCAGCGGGTCATCGCGATCTCGTTCCTGCGACATGCCAAGCGAGATCAAAGCGTAGGGACGAGCCGCTACGCTGTCAAGCAAAAAAAAGGGGGCGAGTAGTTACTGCATCTGTTGGAAAGCGTTTGAGTCCAGTGCGAATCGCGTCGAGCGAATCATCGTCGTTGAAGCCCATCTCGAAGGCGATGTTCGCCAACATCATTTTGTCAGCAGACGCGGGAAGCAACGTGATGGTGATTGGTGGTTCGGGCAATGAGATGTCGAGGACGCTGAACTGGATCTTCCGCTCGGCGTACTTGATGAGTTCCTGCCGGAGGTCACTCATGCTCAGCCCAAGGTGTGTTTCAAATGCTTGAACTGGTGATTCACCGTCTCTTGCTGCAGCGAGCACATGCTGTGCAGCCGCCCAGCGTTCCTTGGAATTCAACAGATAGTGGGTCAGCAGCCAACTCTGGGCATAGAACATCCCAGCGTGTTCCCTATTGCCGTCCCAGGCGGTGCCTGTGAGGATTCGGTCGAAGTCGATCCACATATTGGCGCCAAGAATCAGATCGACTGCGCGGCCTCCATTTGGCTTACCGACCGTGATGCGTCTACCCACCACGTCGGCGGTTGCAAAATACTCGGCGAAGCCTTCCGTGATCCAGCTTGGACCGCCTTGCGGATAGCGCTGTGCCATGAAGTGGTGTGTGTACTCATGCAGTGTCACGTCATCTTCGTCACGTCTGTGGGCGCGCTTGGCTTGCGCGATTGCGCGAATGCCGTCGGGCGAAGGTCGGTACAGTCCGGCAACTCGTTCGTCGACACCCGGCAGCGCACGCATCAGGTCATGCCGGTTGCGCACGAGATACACGGTGAGCTTGGAGACCACCTCCGGCTTTCGTCCCGGCAGCCGGTACTCCAGCAGCGTGTGAAAGCGCTCAAGTTTGTGCACAAAGGCACGCAAGACCTTTTCGTCTGTATCGCCATACACCACAACATGATCCGACTCCGCACGCAGCCACTGCGCCTGCGCAGTCGCGCCGAACCATGCGACGAGCAGCACGCCACAAATGCGCAGCAGTCTGCGTGCACCACGGATGTTCCTTTCCACGTCGAATACTCCCTGTTGCAGTAGTGCCCTGCAGATCAACACGCCGCCGCGACCGGCGGCGCGTTCAGTACACCACTAGTTCGCCGCTGCAGACTGCGACGGTGCCGCTTCCACGAAACCCGCCCAACCGCTCATGTAGCGAACAAACGCTTCGCCCAGACCTTCCTGGCGAAGCCAGTCTGCGCTGACCGGCGGACGCTTCGGCACGAAGCCCGGGTTCGCGCGCAGCAGTTGGGGATAGTCGTGATGCAGGATGGCAACGCGACCGAGCACAACAAAATCCGCGCCCTCGGCAAGCACACGTTCGGCATCGGCGGGGTCGTGAATTTTGCCGGCACAGCCGATCTTCACGTCCTTGCGCTCAAGGTCGGTGAAGTACGACAGCAGCGAACGCCCTTTGTGTTCGGGCTCTATCGGCTCCTTGAAGCAATCCCACAACGACATGTCCAGGAAGTCGATGGTGCCGCTGTCGATGAGCTGTTGCGCAAGCGTGCGCACCTCCATCAACTGCATGCCGAAACGCTCGGGCGACAAGCGGATGCCGACCGTGAAGCTGGGCGCACAGCGCGCGCGAATGCCTTCGAGAATGGCGAACAGAATGCGCGCGCGGTTGGCCAACGAGCCGCCGTACTGATCGGTGCGCTGATTGGTCTCCGGGCTCAGAAACTGACAAAGGATGTAGCCGTGGGCGCCATGCAGCTCGACGCCATCGAAGCCGGCCGTTTCTGCGCGTTTGGCCGCGGCAATGAAGTCCTCGATCAGTTGTTCGACTTCTGCTGTGCTGAGCGCGCGCGCGCCGCTGTTCGGATCATCCGACGGGCAAACGGGGTCCGTGCCGATGATGTCTTTGGGTGAACGATTGCCTGCGTGATGCAGTTGCACGATCGATACGCTGTTGCAGCTGTTGATCCGGCTCGCCAGTCTGCGCAGCCCGGGCAGATGATCGTCCGAGAAGATGCCGAGCTGGCCGGGGAACCCTTTGCCGATCGCCTGCACATGCGCGGCGCAGGTCATGGTGCAGCCGAAGCCACCTTCTGCGCGCATGGTGAGCCACTTGAACTCGTCGTCGGACAGCGTGCCGTCTTCGTGGCTTTGACTGTTCGTGAGGGGCGCGAGCATGAAGCGGTTCGGCATGGCTTTCCTGTGCGGAAAACTGCCGCGGGTGAAGCTGAGCGGTTCGAAGAGTTGGGACACGTGCGTTACTCAAAGCGTTTCAAGAGGAGCGCGATTGTAGGCAAGGTGTGCGTGCGGTGGCAGCTGCACTGCCGCACGGCGATGAACTGTCAGTCGTCCGCAGCAGCGCACGGAACGTTCAGCGTGGATTGCGCGCTGGAAGCGCGGCCCGCGCGGTGTCCACCTCATACAAACGCAGATCCGAGGTCAGCACGGCGCGTTCCGCAGCGGTGAGTGCAACGTGCGCATTGGCCGACATGCCTTTGGCGGGGATGCAGCGGGTGTCGCCAGGATCGACGGTGCCGAGCAGCAGGCCCGTGAGCTTGTCGCGCACGGACACCACCGCCCGCAGGTACTGCCGTGGATTGCCCTTGGGCACAAGGACGCACAGCGTTTCAGCTCGCACCAGCACGGCGGCCGGCACGAAGGCCGGCAGTCGCGCGCTGGATTCGTAGATGGCCAGCCGGGCCCACAGTCTTTGCTGACGTTCATCGGTATCGTTCTCGGCGCGTCGAAGCGCGTCCCATCCGTGCGCCCGTGCTTCGGCAAGCATCGATTGGCGCCAGGCCAGCACGGCCAGGGTGTCTGCGCGACGAATGCCGGTGCCGCCGCTGTCGAGCGCGGCCATGCCGGCGCGGTTCGGATCCGACAGCGTGACGAAGGCGCGCGCCTGCAGTGCGGGCGATGCAGCTGCGTCGCGGGCGATTGATTCGCTCAGGTCCAGGACGGTGACTGCGGGCACATCGGTCTGCAGCAGCCGCGCGGTGAGTTCGCGGGGGTGCGCGGTGCTGCTTGCGTAGACCAGCGCGGCGCATGCCAGCACGAAGCTTGTCGGCATTGTCCAGGCAACGAATGGATCGAGCAGCCGGGCCAAGCGTGTTGCGCCGCCTGTGGATGCAGCGTCAGCAGATGCATCAGCAGATGTCGCGCGCAGGTGCAGCCATGTGATCAACGCGCCCGCTATTGCACCGCTCACTGAAGCGATCAGGGCAGGCTGCGCGTTGGCGATGCCAATGCCGATCTGCAACAACAGCAACAGCGGTAGCCACCATGGCATGCTGACGCGGCGAGCAGGATCGACCACCTGCCCTGGCGCCAGGGCAAGCACCACCAGTGCGCCGATTGCGCCGTAACACGCGCCCATTCCGCCGGATTGCAACGCAGGGCCCGCGAACAACATCAGTGCAAGCCCCGCCAGCAGATTGCTGCCGGTTAACAACCCAGCGGTAAAGAGATGCCCGAGCCGCGCTTCCAGCGCAGCGCTGGCCGCGGCCGTGAGGACCAGCGTGATGGCCAGCGTTGGCATGTGCGTGTGCGCCAGGGCAAAGCTGTGCAGGCGAAACCAATCACCTGTGGTCACCAGTTCGCGCTGCAGTGCGCCGAAACTCAATTGCTGCAGCGTGAATGAATCGAAGGGCAGCATTGGCGCCGCAATGGCGCAGCCCAGCAGCAACAACACCCAGCACAGCGTGACGTATGGGTGTGCTGGGTCCGCGCGCTCGCGATCGAACCATGCACGCGCGGGGACCACGTCGCTCAGCTGTCGAACAACCTCCGCATAGCGCTCTGGCTGTTGCAGCGCTGCGGCCGTCAGCGTGATCGCGAACGGATTGCCTGCGCGGTGCAGCACCAGCTGTGGCTGCCCGTTCGCTCGGCGGAGCTCACAAGCGCGTACCTGCGACCAGGGCGTAGTGCGGCTGCGCCCGGTGAAGAGGTTGGGCGTGTGTATACCGTCGGCGTCGATGCGCAAGTGCGCGGGTGTGCGCCGGCCGCGCCAGTTCAGGTACAGCGTTGTCAGCAGCGTCGCTGTTGCGGCCAGATAGGCAAGCCACGCAGCAGTGCCTTGCAGTTCGCGGCCAGTGACCAGCAGCGCAATGGCAATCGCGAGCGCTGAGAGTGAAGACGACAGCGCCATCTGCGGCCGCAACGGAAACTCGGCCGGTCGCAGTTGCGACTCGGCAGGTGCAGGTTGTGAGTTCGGCACGCGCCTGGTGAACGTCAGGCGCGCGCGCCGTTGGCGAAGAACCTGTCGATGGAAAGCAGGTAGCGTGAAAAGTTGATCTTGCCGCGTGCGTGGCTGGCCTTCACAACGCCGCCTGCCGTCAGCAGATCGACGTCGGAGATGGAGCGCTGCGCGCCGACGCCACGCAGGCCATCGAGATAGGCACGCCAGCTGTCTGCGTTCATGTCCAGACAGAAGTCGAGTTCGGGCACTTCATCTTCACGGCAGGCAGCAACGCGCCCGATCTCAAATGCGTCCAGCTGAACTTCGACAATGGCGTCGCCCTGACGCACAGCAAAGCGCGCGTCCGCAGTGCCGAACTTCTTGAACGTCGGGTCTGCATTGGTGCGTTCGCGGGCCTGTTCAAACCACGCAAGCGTTGGAAAGTCGGACATCAGCCTTGCCTCGAAATAAAGAGCCTCGAAATAAAGAGCCTCGAAAAAAACCAGCTTCAGGAAAACGACGTATCGATGTGCGTCGATGCGTCGAAGTAGTTTTGAAAGCTCTGATTGAAACGGAAGAACATGTCGGCGCGGTACTGATCACCAGTGGCGCTCTGGCACAGCCCGGTGTCGCGGTCGAGGTCCAACGTGTTCAGTGTGTAGTCGAGCGACGCGTGCCCGTATTCCTTGATGTTCTCGATCATGGCCTGCCAGGCGGCGGGCTCCATGTCCAGATAGAAGTCCAACTCGCGCAGCTGATCCGAACTGATTGCCGTTGCACCGGCGCAGTCGCGCCCCTCGAAGCTCAGTTGAAACAGTGCATCGCCGACCATGATGCCCACTTCTGCGTTACAGGCGCCGGCACCGCCGCCGTGATACTGCTCATCTGCGTTGAATACATCACGCACAGCGTTGAACCATTCAACAGACGGAAAGGCAGGCATGCGAGGAGGTCTCCGCTTCTTTTCTATGGTTTGGAAAGGTGGTTCAGCAAGGCATCGATGGTACGGATGGGCGTGTCCTGCGGCGGTGTTGCGCCGTGGTCGTGCCCGGCCGCGTCAGGCGATGTACTTCGCAAGTGCCGGATGCAGCGTCGCGCGGCGCGGCACGCCGATGTAGTCGCAGCATTCCAGGTAGTAGTTCAGCCAGTCACGAAACACACCACGCGCTTTCACCATGCCTTCGCCACGCGCGCCTTCAATGCCGCCGCCATAGAGGATGGCCAGCGATTCGCGCAGTGCGGGATCTTTGAGTTCGCGTGCATAGATCGACTCGCCCACTGCCAGCACGGTCTGCAGGATCAGCGCCTGGTCGTCCTGATGCGTGACGGCGTAGCGCATGTGATCCAGCGCATAAACCATATGTCGTGCGGCGTCCTGGATGGAGTGTGAAAAAAGCGTGCGTTCTGCATCGTTGTGCGCAAACAGCATGCCGTGCCGCATGAGCGTCAGCGTCAGCGTGCCGCGCATCAGGTACAGGTAGGCAAGCGTCTCGGTCCAGCCACCGCGGCTCTCTAGAATCATGCGATTCACATCGCCCTTGCTCTCCAGGCCCATGCCGCCGCCATTCACCAGAGCACGCTTGCGGAACGCTTCGAACGTGCGTGCGCAATCGAAACTGTTGGTGGCCAGATACATCTTCACTTCGTGATAGCCGTACGCCATCTTGTCCTGCCAGATCGAAATGGCCTCGATCTCGGTGTTGGCGTAGTGGCAGATCTCTGTGCACAGCTGGCACATGGCGGTTTCGACATCGTCTGGCAGTTGCTCGATGCTGTTCCAATCCACATCCGTTGCGGGAATCCAGCGGCGTTGGATGGCTTCTTCGTACAGATCGGCAGCGCTGTCTGCCCACAGTTCGTGTTTGGCGCGCACTGCATAGCCGATGGGCGGCACCCCGGCGCGCGGCACGGAACCGCGTGGCATGCGCGTCTGGTCTTCCCAGTAGTCCGGAATCTCGCCGTACACACCCACGTTCAATGCGCCCAGCGTCAGGCCCTTCTTGTTGGGCTTCACGCGCACGCCCCACTGCTTGGTCTTGCCCATCCAGGCGAAGTTGGGCTTGGGGACCTCGATCGCCGCCGCGGACGGCGCCGCCGCGGACGGCGCCGCCGCGGACGGCGGTGTCGCTGCGGCGGCTGATTTATTGCTGTCGGTCATGGGTCAACGCCTGTTCGGATGACGGATTGGCTGTTGTGCGGGTTGCGCTGCAGCGCCGGCTGGGACGATCGCGGCTGTGCGCTGGCTGCTGCAACGCTCAGGCAGCGTGCAGCAGTGCCACGAGATTCGGGTTTGCGCGGCCATTTTCGAAGCGCTCGCCAAAGCCCGCTGCGTTCAGCCGCTTCATGTATTCGATGACCTGCCGACGACGGATCGCAAACAGCTTCTTCATGCCTTCGTCGACTTTGTCCTTGCCACCGCCCAGCAGGATTGCCAGGGCTTCGCCGCTGGGACCCTGTACTGCGGGGTTCTGCGAGGAGTTGGTCAGCAGGCCTGCTTCGCTCTCGTCCAGATAACAGTGAATCTCTTCGCGTCGGTCGGTGTGGGCTTCAGACAGGTAGCGCATGTGCATCACGCCGAAGGCCACGTGGCGCGCTTCATCCTGTGCGCACAGCCGGTACATGGCTTTTTCAGCGTCGTTGTAGGCCATGAGCTCGCCCATGCGGAACATGGTCAGCACCGCGCCTTCGCCGGACAGGTGCAGGCGGCATGACATCTCGTTGAAATCCTGCGACAGGTCGATGCCGCCCACGATGCCGCCGGCCATCGCGGTGCGCTGCATCAATCCGCCACCATTGGCGAGCGCGCGCTTGCGAAACACATCCATATGCCGGGCTTCATCGTTGACCTGCGCCAGCAGCAACAGGCGTGGTTCGTAGTAGTCCGCCGATGTGCGCGCAATCCAACGTGCCGGTACGTCGCCGGCGACGAACTCCACCTCGGTGAAGAACGTGGCCAGCTGGCACTGCGCCTGTTCAATGTCGTCAGCCAGCGGCTTGATGCTGTCCCACGGCACATCGGTCGCGGAGCTCCACTGCCGTTGCAGTGCCTCTTCGTACAGCCAGCCTGCATTGTCCAGCCAGATGTCTTCCTTTGAACGCAACTGATAACCGGCCACGCGATAGCCGTCGCTGCGACTGGCAGCACCACGTGGGCGGCCGGTCTGATTGTCGGATTCCAGCGGAATGTTGCCGTAGCTGCCCACCTGGATATCGGCCAGCGTCAGGCCCTGCTTGCCAGGCCGTGCGCGTTGACCCCACTCGCCGCGTCGCTTCATCCAGGCGAGGTCCAGTTCGGGCATGAACGGGGACTCGGATTGCGCGGGGATGGCTTCGCTCATGTGTGCATACCGATTTGGAAGTTGTGGGACGTGACCGGACCGGGGCGGCGGGCAAAGTAACCAACAGTGCGAAGGCATAGCAAGCGCGATTCCACCAAGTGCCATTCGCTGGCGCAGATGGCACCATGGCCGTCGGATGCCGATGCACGGATGTGCTGGATCCTGTTCCAAAAGGAGCTGAGGGCTCCTCTCAAAAGGAGCTGAGGGCTCCTCCCAAAAGTGATGAGGGCGGCCTATGGGTATCGCGATGAGCAAACGCTGGTCTGTGTTGACCGCCGAAGGGCTTGCGCCTGTGGCGGGCCACATGGGTGTGTATCAGCTCGCCGATGCGACGGGCGAGGTGCTTTACATCGGCTACGCGGGTGGGCGCTCGTTGCATGGGCTGCGCGGTGAGTTGTTACGCTGGCACGCGACGCCCGGCAGGCATACGCACTATCGCATCGAAGTGAACACGGCCTACCTGACGCGCTGGCTCGAGTTGCTGATGGAACATCGCTCGCGCGTGGGTGCGTTGCCGTTGAACAATCCACTCGAAGACAACAATCGGTTGGGCCGCTTGAGCCCAGGTTGACAGCGACGCCCGGTCGTCGCTGTTGCGTCCGCTGTACCCCGCATGCCTTACCACACATGAGTCGAATGCCATGGATCTGAAGCTCACCGACGAACAAACGCTGATCATCGGCATGGTGCGCAAGTTCGTACGCGAGGAGATCGTGCCACTGGAGGCGAACCTCGATCCCGATGCGGACACACTCGAGCCCGATGACTACAAACGCCTCGCCGCGAAGACGCGTGCGATGGGGTTGTTCGGGCTCGACATCCCGCCGGAGTACGGTGGTCCGGATGTCGATCTCGTTACGCGCACACTGCTGGCCGTTGAAATGTCGCAGCACCGTGCTGGTCTGTATGCGCCGTGTTATGGCGTGTTCGGTGGCGCGGGGCTTGCGCAACTGTTCGAAGCGAACGACGACCAGAAGGAACGCTATCTATTCCCAACACTGCGCGGTGAGATGCATGGCTTCTTTGGTTTGACCGAGCCGTCGGGCGGCTCTGACCCGGCGCGGGCCATTCAAACCCGCGCTGTGCAGGACGGTGACAGCTGGGTCATCAACGGCAGCAAGATCTTTATCTCCGGCGCCGATCGCGCAGAGTATGGGCTGGTGTTTGCGCGCACCGATTCCGACAAGGGGCGTGGCGGTGTCACCTGCTTCATCGTGGAAACCCAATGGCCGGGCTTTCACGTGCGCAGGATCGTGCACACCTTGCGCTCGGCGCGCTACGCAACGGAATTGCAGTTCGAGAACCTTCGCGTGCCGGCAGCGAACATCCTCGGGCAATTGAACAAGGGCTTTGCCATCGCGGACAGCCGGCTGTCGCGCCAACGCATTCCCTATGCGGCGGGCTGCATTGGCGCGGCGATCGCGGCGCATGCGCTGTCTGTTGAGTACGCGAAGATCCGCGAGACGTTCGGCGCGCCCTTGTCGTCGCGTCAGGCCATTCAATGGATGCTGGTCGACAACGAGATCGACATCAGGACGGCAACCTGGATGACTCTGGAAGCTGCGGACCGCGCGCAGCGCGGCGAATCGTTCCGCAAGGAAGCCGCCATGGCCAAGGTGGTGGCCACCGAGGCGGGCAGCCGCGTCATCGACCGCTGCATTCAGATCCATGGTGGCTACGGCGTAACCAAGGACCTGCCGTTCGAGCGTTGGTTTCGCGAGATGCGCATTCGCCGGATTGGCGAAGGGCCGACCGAGGTGCAGAAGCACATCATTGCGCGGGAGATCATTGGCGCGTCGCTGCGGTGATGAGGACCGCCAGCGCTGATTTACCCAGGACCGCTAGCGCTGATTTACCCAGGACCGCTAGCGCGGGCGCCCGCCGCTTCCTCGACGAAGTCCACGCGGTCGTTGCCGAAGAACATCTCCTCGCCCACAAAGAACGTAGGTAGACCAAATGCGCCGCGCGCCAATGCCTCGTCGCAGTTGGCTTTCAGCGTGGCCTTGATTTCATCGTGCTGCGTGCCGGCGACGATTGCCTGACCATTCAGGCCAGCGCTGTCCAGTGTCGCAATGAGCACGGCGTTGTCACCCAGGTTCAGACCCTGTACCCACATGCCATCCCACATGGCACGGTGAAACGTGGCGAAGCAGTCCATCTGCTGTGCGACCAGCGCAGCACGCATGAGGGTCACGCTGCGCACGGGGAAAAACGGATTGGTGACCATCGGCACGTTCAAGCGCCTGGCCCAACGCTTGGTGTCCTGTCCGTAGTAGGCGATCTTGGCCGGGATCGACGGTGGCGGTGTGTTCTTCGATTCGACGATCAGCACACCCAGGATGGCCGGACGATAGACAAGTGTTGCGCCGGTGCGGGAAAGCACCTCCGGCATGCGCATGTCTGCCAGATATGAGAACGGGCTGGCGTAGTCGTAGAAGAACTCGATCGTGGCCATGGTTGAACCGGCGCCTGGGGTGAGCGGGAGGCGGCGCAGTGTTCTGATAGCGAACGAATGTGTCAACACGAGCGCAGTGCACGCGCGTGCAGAGAGTTGTCTGCAGTGACTTGTCTGCAGTTGGGGCTTGCCACGCGTGAGTCGCCAGCCATGACGTGACAGGCAGTGGACACCCTGTGCAAGCGCGTTGAAATTGCGGCCTCCACAGTCACGGCGAAGCACACATGTCCACGTTCTCGGCGCTCGACGGCCCAATCATCCACTACCGCGACGGGGGCATGGCGATGCGCGCGTGGCACGCGTCATGCTGATCGCGCCAGCAACGTCCTACCTGCTGGTGCACGACGACAACCCGAATGGATTGCCGCATGCGCTTTTGATGGCACGAAGCAAGCGCTGATGAACGATCGCGTTGACTTCATGGCTGTCGCAGCACCCGCCTTCTTCGGCGTGGGACTGCCGGGTAGCGACGTGAGTGATGCGCAGGTGCGCTGGGGTGTCGCGATGGCGATGCGAGCCTCAGCGGATGCGATGGTGGCCAGGGTCGACGCCTGTCCCCACGACGACTATCGAGCAGACCTCGAGAACGTTCGATTGACCTGCCTTGTGCTGCACGGTGACAAGGACATCGACCCGACCACGCTCGAGCGCTGCGGTCGCCCTACGGCCGCTGGGATCAAGGGCCCTGAGCTACGCGTGTACGAAGGCGCGCCGCATGGGCTTTTTGTCAGCCATCGAACCCGCCTGAACGCAGACATCGTGCAGTTCGTTCGAGGCGCCTGACTGCTTTGGTGATGAGGCCCCGCGGCGCACTGCACACGGCGATGCCTGCCGCAGCCCTGTTGCGTAACTGGCGCCAAAGCCCCGAAGACGCCGCACCGTATCCGATGCCAGAATCCAGGTTGCCGCGTCTGGCCGGCCACCTGGAGACACACGCATGAGCGAACACTTCAAGGGCCGCATCGGCACCAGCGCAAGTGAAAGCGAACCCTGGTGGCCGGCGCGACCTGCCGCGCCAGGCGGCGCGCCCAACGTGCTCGTGATTGCGCTCGACGATACGGGCTTCGCGCAGCTGGGTTGCTTTGGCTCAGACATCGACACGCCGAACATCGACGCCATTGCGGCGCGTGGTATCCGCTACAACAACTTTCACACCACGGCGCTGTGTTCGCCCACGCGCGCCTGCCTGCTCACCGGGCGCAACCATCATTCGGTGGGCATGCGCTTTCTGTCCAACGCGGATACCGGTTTCTCGAACTGCCGTGGGCAGATCACGCCGAAGGCCGCGACCATTGCCGAAGTGCTGCGCGACAACGGCTACAACACATTCGCGCTGGGCAAGTGGCACCTGGCGAACATGGAAGACTGCGGGCCGGCCGGGCCGTTCGATCAGTGGCCGCTGCAGCGCGGCTTCGATCGTTACTACGGCTTTCTTGGCGGCGCCACCGATCAGTACTCGCCCGAGCTCGTCATCGACAACCATCCAGTGCATCCGCCGGCTCGGCCCGGCTATCACCTGTCGGAGGATCTGGTCGATCAGGCCATCAGCCTTCTGACGGCGCAACGCTCTACGGGCGCGGATCGGCCGTTCATGATGTATCTCGCATTTGGTGCAACGCATTCACCGCATCAGGCGCCACAGTCCTACATCGACAAGTACAAAGGCCGTTATGACCGCGGCTGGGATGAAACGCGGCCGCTGTGGTTCGCACGCCAGAAGGCGCTTGGCATTGTGCCGGCCGACGCCGAGCTGTCTCCGCGCAATCCCGATGTGACCGCGTGGTCGGAGCTTTCAGCCGAGCAGCAACGGCTGTATGTGCGCATGCAGGAAGCGTTCGCAGGCTTTCTGGAACACACCGACACGCAAGTCGGGCGCCTGATGGATTTTCTGACGTCCATCGACTGCCTGGACAACACGTTGATCATGTTTCTGTCGGACAACGGTGCAAGCCAGGAAGGCGGCAACGACGGGATGTTGAACGAGCTTGCATATTTCAACCGTCTGGCAGAGCCCGTGGCATCGATGCTTGCGCGCATCGATGAGATTGGTGGGCCCAGCCTCTACAACAACTATCCACGTGGCTGGGCGCAGGTTGGCAACACGCCGCTGCGCTTCTACAAGCAGAACACGCATGAAGGCGGTATTCGCGATCCGTTGATCGTGTCATGGCCCGCGGGAATTGCCGCAGCCGGCGCGATCCGCACGCAGTATCACCATGTGATCGACATCTACCCGACCATTCTCGAATGCGTGGGTGTGGCTGCGCCTGAGGTGTATCGCGGCGTGCCGCAGCTCGAAGTTGAGGGCACAAGCTTCGCCTACACCTTCAGCAGTGATCCTGCGCAGAGTGCAAGCCGCACGCAGTACTACGAGATGCTGGGCCATCGCGCGATCTGGAAGGATGGCTGGAAAGCCGTGACCCGGCATCGTCAGGGTAAGCCGTTCGCGGAGGACAGATGGCTGCTGTACGACACCGCGCGCGATTTTGCCGAATGTCACGACGTGGCTGAAGCAAACCCTGGAAAGCTGCAGGAACTGATTGCTGCATGGTGGACGGAAGCCGGTCGCTACAACGTGCTGCCACTGGATGATCGCGGCCTCGAGTTGTTTTCACTGCGCAGGCCAGACGCTGCAGGTCCACGGCTGTCGCATCGCTTTCTTGCCGGCACGCCGCATATCGATCGGTTCGCCGCGCCCGACATCCGCAATCGTTCGTTCGCCATTCAGGCCAAGGTGCGGCGCACGGCGGCAGCGGAGCAGGGCGTGCTGGTTGCATCGGGTGCGCGAACGGGTGGCCATGCGCTGTTCATTCAGAGCAACCGACTGGTGTTTGTGTACAACTACATTGGCCAGATCACACGCGTGAGTTCGAGTGCTGAAGTGCCGACCGGCGAATGCGTGCTGGCACTCAAGTTCAGCAAGACGGGCGCAAACGAAGGCGTGGCCGTGCTGTCCATTGACGGCAGACCGGTGGGCGAGTGCGCGCTTGCACTGTTGCCGTGGCGTCAGAGCCTGTGCGGCATGGACATCGGTGGCGACCATGGTTCCACGGTGTGTCCCGACTACACCGCGCCGTTCGCGTTCAACGGCCGCATCGACTATGTGGACTATGTGCTGGGCACTGATCGCGATGATGTACGCCGCGCCGCTGAGATTGAGGCGCGCAACGCGCTCACGGATCAGTGAGCGGATCCGCCAGCCGATCAGTAGCAGCCCCAACGGGCATCCCGACCGACAAACGAGACACGCGCATCAACAGTGAATCTGAGTACACGATGGATTTCGCGTCGATCGTTGAACAACTTGCAGGCGGCGCGCAGGTGTTGCATGCGGCTGCACTCACAGGTGGCGTGTCTGCGGAGGTACACGAGGTCGTGTTTCGCACACCGGACGGTGCGGAGGACCGCGTGGTCATTCGCCGACACCGCAACATGGAAGGCAAACCCGAGCGCGGCGATCGAGCGGCGCGCGAGCACGCACTGTTGGGTGTACTGCATGCGCGCGGGTTGCCGGTACCACGTTCGCGATTGTTCGTGCCGCCCGACACGTTGGTGCTTGACATGATGGAAGGCAGCAGCGCGCTGCCGGACGATCCCGCACCGTTGCTGGCCGCAACGCTCGCGGCTATTCATGCCATTGCCGGGCCTGAGGGCCTGCCGGCGCTGCCACGCCTCGACGATCCGCTACCTGCGCTGCTGGATTGGCGCCCCGACTTGTTCAACCACGACGATGTACGGAAGCGCTTCGCTTGCTACAGCGGCGAACCGCGCCTACTGCACGGCGACTATTGGCCGGGCAATGTGCTGTGGCAGGACGGGCGGTTGGTGGCGGTGCTCGACTGGGAAGATGCAGGGCTCGGCGACCCGTTGGCAGACGTCGCATGCGCGCGCGTAGAGCTGTGCTGCATGCGCGATGCGCAGACGGCCGCGCAATTTACGGCTGCCTATGGCGCATGTGCGCCGCTGGATATGGCGCGTCTGGTTGGCTGGGATCTGTTCGTATCCACGGCTGCGCTGCAATACATGGACAGCTGGGGACTTGCCGCCGACGTGCTGGCGGTGCGCCGTGCCACGACGACGGCGTGGCAAGCACAGGCGCTGCAGGCGCTTGGCATTTCGTGACGGCGCATTTACTGCCAGGTGATCAACGCCTGCAGTCAACGCCATTCCGCTCCAGCTTGCGCACGATCGCCTGAAACTCCAGCAGGCCGAATTCGTGGCTGTTCACGCGTCGGCTCAGATACTTCGCAAAGGTCTGCACGATGGCGGGCTCGATCATGACGGGGTCTACGCCCATGGTCCGCGCCATGACCTCCAGTTCGGCGGCGCGCTCAAGATTCCACATTCTGAAGAACGCGCCGTGCATGGTGGGGCCCAACGTCAGCAGCCCGTGATTCAACAAGACCAGGCAGCTGCCGTTCTGGCAGTTGCGCGCCAGTTCGTCGCACTCCTGCTGTGTGGCTGGCGGGCCATAGGGGTGATAGGCCACTTCAGACAGGATCTGCAGCGCGTCCTGGCTGATCGGCCGCAATCCGTTGTCGATCACCGACAGCGCCGCACCTGCGCGGGTGTGCGTGTGCATGACGCAGTTTGCATCGGGGCGGCCTTTGTACACGCCGCTGTGAATGGTGAATCCAGCTGCGTTGAACTTGCCGCCGCCGTCGAGCACGTTGCCATCGAGATCCATCTTCACCAGGCTTACCGCAGTGACTTCGTCGAACAGCTCGCCGTAGTTGTTGATCAGGAAGTGCGTGGGTTCGCCCGGAATGCGCGCAGACATGTGGGTGTTGATCAGGTCGGTCCAGCCGAGGTGATCGACCACGCGGTACAGCATGGCAAGCGTGCAGCGGGTCTGCCATTCGGCGTCAGACATGCTTCGATCGCGTTGTGCTGCTTCGGACATCTGGACTCCTGATGTGGTTGCGTGGGTATGGCGCGGCCGGCGAGTCGGCCCGTTGGCGCGCGCGGCATGGTGCGGGATGTGAATGCGCGAACGCAATTGGATCCGGCGATCGCAGTGGGCGCGTGGCGGCGTCCGCGTCTGCTTGCACGTGCTTGCGTTTGTGGTCCGTTGCGCGTTCATTCCGTGTGCTGCATCGCGGACGGGCGCCGTGCACTTTCCAGGTAGCACCTTGTCGACCATGTTGACCTCGATCACGTTGACCTCGAACACGCGATCGTTAGCCGCCGACGTATTGGCGGCGTTCAGTGTGGCGCTGGTGCTCATCCCGCAGGCGCTTGCATACGCCTCGCTCGCGGGCATGCCACCCACGTACGGTTTGTATGCCGCAACGCTGCCGTTGCTGTGTGCAGCGGTGTTCGCATCGTCGGCGTACCTGCAGACCGGACCTGTCGCAATGACCAGCCTGCTGACCCTCGCGGCGCTCAGCCCGTTGGCCGCCCCGGGCTCCAGCGACTACGTGCTGTTGGCGCCCATGCTGGCGCTGGTGGTGGGTGTGGTGCGCGTTGCCGTGGGTCTGGCGCATGCCGGGTTCTTTGCATACTTGCTGTCGCAGCCCGCATTGATGGGGTTCAGCAGTGGCGCGGCGCTGTTGATCTGCGCCAGTCAGGTGCCGGCGACGTTCGGTGTTCAAGCGGCGGCAGCAGGTGCCGGCAGCAGTGCAATCGCAGCGGTGCAGTGGACACTGCTGCATCCAACGCTGTGGTGCTGGGGCGCAATCGCACTCTGCACGTTCACCATCGTGCTGTTGTTGGTCGGGCGGCGGCTGCATCCCCTCTTTCCTGCTGTGCTGATTGCTGTCGCTGCCGGCGTGCTGGCGACGCAAGCAGGGCTTGATGTGGGGCCACGCATCGCCGATGTCTCGGTCAGCTGGCCACCACCCACCTTCGCATTGCCGTGGGCGCAGCTACCGCATCTGCTGCTGCCGGGTCTTGTCATTGCGTTCGTGGGTTTCGCAGAACCCGCGGCGGTGGCGCGCACGCTGGCCACGCAGTCGCGCACGAACTGGAACGCAGACCGTGAACTTCTGGCGCAGGGCGCGGCAAACATTGCGTCTGCCGCGGTCGGCGGGTTCCCCGTGGGGGGTTCGTTTTCGCGTACGACGCTGGCGCGGCTTGCGGGTGCGCGCTCGCGCTGGTGCGGCGCGTTCGTCGGTTTGTGGGTGTGTGTGGCGCTGCCCTGGGTGCATTGGTTGCATGCGCTGCCGCAGGCAGTCCTGGCGGGGATTGTGATTGCCTCGGTCGTTGCGCTTGTGCAGCTGTCGCCCATGCTCAGATTGTTCGCGCTTTCGCGTGCGCAGGCGGTCGTTGCATGGGGCACGTTCGTCTTGACCATCGCCCTTGCGCCGCGCATCGACATCGCGGTGTTGTTGGGTGTGGGGTTGGGCATCGCCGTGCATCTGTGGCGCGAACGGCGGATTGCGGTGCATGCCGAATACAACCCGCATACGGATGAACTGCGGCTCGAGCCGGTCGGCGTGTTGTACTTCGGTTCGGCACCGGTACTGGACGATGCGTTGATCGTTGCGCTGTCCGAACACCCGGCGGCGCGTAGTCTGGTCATCGATCTGCGCAGGCTGGGTCGGATCGACTACACCGGCGCCGTGGTGTTGCAGCGTGTGGCGGCGGACGCAGAAGTGGCCGGCCTGCACGTGCGTGTCATTCCGGGTCTGCCTTTGCAGGGGCGCGAAATTCTGTTGCGCGTGTTTGGCGCACAGCAGCGCTGGATCGATGAGTCGGACGCCGCCTGACCGGGCTCAGTACTGCAACTCAAGCGCGCGACAGAGAAACCGCATCAGGGGTGCGGCCTGCTTGAAACGGGCCGCGGCGCGCTGCACGAAATCCGGGCTCGCCACCTCTGCGTCGGAAATGTCGAAACCAGCGATGAAGTCCTTGCGCTTCAGGTCCTGCACAAACGGATGATCGGCTGCAATGCCGCGCGGTGGTCGCGCCAGGCTGCTGCCGCCGAGCGTCCAGGTGGATGTGAAGCCCTTGTCGGCACACACCTTCTTCCATTCGTTGGGCGCGTCGAGAATACGTTGCCGAATCTTCGCCAGCGCATCGGGCTCGGGGCGCCACATGCCGGCACCCATGAAACACTCGCCCGGCTCGATGTGCACGTAGAAGCCAGGCGCATGTACGTCTTTGGCGAGCTCGTGGCGGAACTGAATGCCGACATTGGTCTTGTAGGGTGTCTTGTCTTTCGCGAAGCGCGTGTCTTTGTACGGCCGCATCAACGAGCCGCCCTGCTTCTGCGGCAGCGCAAGGAAGTGATCCGAGATCTTCTCGAGGTGCGGCCCCATTGCCGCAATGAAGTCGAGCGCCGGATTCAGCACGTTGGCGTCGTACAGGCCTTTGTGCTCTGCGAACCAGGCGCGCTCGTTGTGTGCGGCCAGCTGTCGCAGGAACGTCATGGTGGGTTTGCCGAAGCCAACGAAACCGGTCTTGGTTGGGCCCGTCTTGGCTGGACCTGCCTTGGCGGGCGGCTTCGTCTGCGTTGCTTTGCGTGCGGTAGGCATGTCAGCTCCGAGGGTCGGTCAGGTTACGTGTGCAGTACTGGCTTAACCTGCGCCCGCAAATTCCGCCTCATTGATGCCCACACCGATAGCGGCTTTCACAATGCCATTCCAGCTGTTGTCATCGATGTACAGGCCGTCACGCAGGCGCGCGGCCATGGTGCTGCGCTCGACGTCGCCTGGCATCAGAACTTCGTTATGGCCTTCGGCCGGCTTGGTGCTGCGGATGTAGTCAGACATCGCGGTGACTTCTGCTTCGTACATCTCGCGGCCACCGAACGCATCCGGATCGATGACGATCGACAACATGTTGTTGATGGTCGCGCCGTAGTCGCGATTGCCGTTCGGCTGCATGGTCCAGTGGCCGGCCAGCGCGCCGCCCAGCAGCTCGCAGAGAATCTGCAGGCCGCCGCCCTTGTGCAGACCGAACGGCAGCAGGAAGCCGCGCGGCCCGCTGGTGAAGAACTTGCCGGGATCTGTGGTTGGGTTGCCGTCGGCATCCAGCAATGCGTTTTCCTGCAGTTGCTCGCCTTTCATGTGTGCCACACGCACCTTGCCGATGGCGATGGCACTGGTGGCGAAGTCCAGCGCGATGTGCCTGCCGTCGGCCTGTGGCACCACGCAGCAGTAGGGGTTCGTGACCATGCGTGGCTCGCGTCCGCCATAGGGCGCCACCGCCGGTTCGTGGCCCACCACATTCACGTAGTGCATGGATACCAGGCCTGCATCTGCACATTGTTCTCCGTAGGTGCCAATGCGGCCGATGTGGCATGCGTTGCGCAGCGCAACGCAGGCAACACCGGTCTGCTTTGCACGTGCAATCGCCAGCTCCATGGTCTGTTTGCCGATTGCAGCACCCAGTCCGTAGTCGCCGTCCACCACCATGACGGCGACGTGGTCGGAGATCACCTTCGCACGCCTGTTGGGAAACATGCGGCCCGCTTTGATCCATTGCAGATACGCCGGCACCATACCCACGCCGTGCGAGTCGTGGCCCTTCAGGTTGGCGCGGACCAGATGGTCGGCACAGGTATGCGCATTGGCGTGTTCGGTGCCGGCGCGTTCCAGCATGGTGGTGACGAGGTGGGTCAGACGATCGGCTTGAATGAGCATGATGTTCTCGCTATGGAGTACAGGTCGGGCTGAAGAGTACGGCTAGGCAATACTTCGGAGCCAGATCATCAGTATGTTCAGCGTGCGTCTCGCCGCGCATCAAGCCAGCTCGGCAAACACCTCGCGCGCCACGCGAATGCCGTTCACCGCGGTCGGCCAGCCCGAGTAGTGCGCCAGATGAATCATCATTTCCTCGACGGCCTGATGGCTGAGGCCCTGATTCAACAACCCGCGAAGATGCACCTTCAATTGCGCTTCCTTGCCCAATGCCACCAGCACAGCGCAGGTGATGAGCGAGCGGTCGCGAAGTTCAAGGCCGGGCCGCGTCCAGATGTCGCCGAACAGATGATCGACGGTCACATCGATCAGCGGGTCACCCAGTGCTGGCGCGTCGTTGGCGCCGAACAGTCGGCGACGAAGTTCCAGTCCACGTTGTCTGCGTTCGCTATCGGCCATGTCTGTGCTCCATGTGTGGCTATCTGTTGGTCGCTGTGGGGGTGTCAGCGGGTATGCGGACGGTGCCTGCAGCAGTAACCTCCGTGCAATCGAACTTCACAGGAGATGAATCAGCCATGTCCGACTATCTGCGGGATCTCGAAGCAGTGCGCGCCGTCATTCAGTTGTACATCGATGGTGCCAACGGTGATGTTACGAAGCTCAAGCAGGCGTTCCATCCCGACGCGCGCATGATGGGGCACATCGGTCCGATGGACACCTACATCCCCATCTCGGGCTTCTTCGACATGGTGGCCGCCCGCCCCGGTCTTGCCGGCCCGAACTACAAGGCGATTGTGCGGTCCATCGACCTCGCCGGCGATGCAGGCGTCGCCGTGCTGGCCGAGACGGATTACATGGGCTGCGACTTCGTTGACTATTTCTCGGTCGCGCGGATCGCGGGTCGTTGGCTGATCACCAACAAAACCTACGCGCACACCGGCGGTACACCGCCTGCGTAATGGGTCGCACGACATCGCCGTTCGCGTGCCCGTGCGTGGGGCGCATCAGCGCAATACGCCACGCGCAAACAATCCATCCAGCTGATCTGCGCTCAGACCGGCTTCGGCAAACACTTCGCGTGTGTGCTGTCCGGCGTCTGGCGCGGGCCCACGCACAGCAATGTCTGCGCCGCGAATGTGGAATGGCGCTGACACAATCTCGATGGCGCCACCGCGCGGGTGATCGATTATCGAGAACGCGCCTGCTTCACGCAGCGTCGGGTCTTCGACAACTTCGGGCAGTTCTGCGACGGGTTCCCAGATCAGGCCGGACGCATCGAGTTTCTCGCGCCAGTAGGCCAGATCGTGCGTGGCGAACAGCGCGTCGATTTCCGGAATGATTGTTGCGCCTTGTTCGGCCATGCCCAGCAACGTCTGGAAGCGCGGGTCGCTGTGCCAGTCCGGCCGGCCGGCAAAGGTGCAGAACTTCGACCAGTACGGCAGCGCCATCGGCATGATCAACACCAGATAGCGATCGTCGGCAGTGCGGTAGAAATTCCAGATGGGATTGCCTGGCGCTGCGTGGCTGGTCTTCTCTGGTTGAACGCGAGCGTATAACGCCGTAGTCACGTCGCTGGCCAGTGCCCATATGCCGGTGCGTTGCAGCGTCACTTCCACAAACTGGCCTTCGCCTGTGCGGTCGCGCACGCGCATTGCCGCGAGAATGGCTGCAAGCAGATTGAGCGCCGTGGTTCTGTCGCCATAGCCACCGCGACTGATCAGTGGTCCGTCTGCGCGATCACCGAAGATGGACATGGCGCCGGAGCGCGCCCAGAACGCGGTCTGGTCAAAGGCCTGGCGTTCAGCGTCAGAGCCGGTGGTGCCGAAGCCCGAGAGCACGCCATAGATCGCACTGGGCGATAGCGCATGCACATCTGCGTCGGTCAGTTTGTAGCGCGCGAGCCGCGGCTGCGTGAGATTGGTGATGAACACATCGGCCTGGCGCGCCAGTGTGTGCACAAGCGCTTGCCCCTCTGCTGCTTCCAGGTTGACGCAGATGCCGCGCTTGCCGCGATTGTCGAACTGGTAGCTGGGATGCACGAAGTCTTCACCCAGCAGCGCCTCGAACATGCGCCGATACGTCTCACCGCCGGGCGGTTCGACCTTGATGACGGTGGCGCCCATGTCGGCCATCAGGGCGGCGCAGCTGGGTGCGGCAAGCCAACTGGCGACTTCCAGCACGCGAATTCCTGCCAGTGGTGCGGTCATGTGTTCTCTCCTCCCCAAAAAAACAAAAGAAAACGGACTGCCTGTTGGCGCCGCGCCGTGACGTCGCGCAGCCTGTCATGCAGCCTGTCATTGGAAGGGCAGGGGGTGTCAAGCTGAGTCTGTGCGGCGCGTGTTGCCGCGCCGCCTGCACACGCGCTTACGGCGCGGCCGGAGTGTCAGTGCCGCGTGCCGATCTGCTCGGGGTCGACCAGTTGCAGGCCCAGAGCCGCAACGATCGCGTGCGCCTGGCCGGTGCGCGCCTGCAGATCCTGCGGGCGGTGTGCGTCCGAGTTCACGACCACCTTTACGCCGCACTCGCTGGCCAGTTCCCAGAACGGCAACCACGGATACATGGGAAACGGATTGGTAGGCTTCTTGTTGGCGATCTTGCGCAAGCCCAGTGCGTTCACTTCCAGCGCCACATCATGTGCATTGGCCGCGGCAAAGATGTCGCGGCTGCAGGCGATGGTGTTCGCGTCCCAGTGTTCGTAGCAGTTGCCGAACAGGTCGGGGTGCGCAATGAAATCGAATAGTCCGCTTTCGATCATGCTGGCGACGTAGCGGCCATAGGCGGTCAGGGATGCCGCGTCGCGTGTGCCGCCGTAGCTGCCTTTCCAGGCGCCTTCCTGTTCGAAGTAATGCGGCCCGCCGACCAGGTAGTCGAAGCCGCGCGCACCGAACAGCTCGTCTTCGTAGTAGGCGCGCAGTTCCGGCACGTACTCGCTCTCCATACCCAGCAGGATGCGCAGGCTTGGATGGTCCGCCCTGGCCTTGCGTACCGCGCTGACGTAGCCGTCCAGCTCGTCGTAGCTCATGCGCTCGCGATGCCAGCGATTATCTGGCAGCGCCGCGTGATCGGAAAAGCCGAGCGTGTGCATGCCGCGTGCGACGGCCATCGCACAGTAGTCCTCGGCATCGCCGGTAGCGTGTTTGCAACGAAACGTGTGCGTGTGGAAGTTGTGTTTGAAGTCTTCGTCGTTCATCGAGCAGGCGAACTCAGCAGTGCGAATCCGGGTGAGGCCCCAGGAAGGGTGGGCATCAACCGGAGGCGGAAGTTGGATGTCAGGCAGGCGGCTGCGGTTACCGTCAGGCCGAACGGTTGTACGACAGACAACGCTGCTGTCAGACAGTGAGCATAGCCGCAGGCGGCATCCGGCAGGGCGTTCGTGGCGATCGGGCCGTTGTGATCTTTCTCTGCTTCCGTCCTTGCGCGGGCTCAGGCGATACTGCCTGGCACGCGCCGCCTCGGCGCGGCGCGCGCCTCAGCGGCGCGGCGCGCACCGCTGAAGCGCTCAAGCCAGATCGGGCCAGCGTTCGCATGGACCGCAACAGAACCCGAGCACCCTGTGGCCTTCCTGCGCAACACTGCCGTCAATCTGCTCAACCTGCACTTTGCGGTGCATGCTTTGGCATCCGGCACCGGCGGCGTGTTCTTCGGGGTCTTTCTGTTGCGGGCGGGTGTATCGCCGTCCGGCGTGCTTGTCGCCTTTACAGCCATTCTTGTGGGCCGCTTCCTGTTGCGGCCACTCGTTCTGCCGCTGGGCATACGCTTCGGTCTGCGGCCGCTCGTGATTGCCGGCGCCTTGTTGATGGCCGCGCAGTACCCGCTGCTGGCGCGTGTGCAGGGCGTGGACGGCACGCTGCTGGCACTTTGCATCGTGTCGGCCATCGGTGATGTCTTCTACTGGACCTGCTATCACGCCTATTTCGCGTCGCTTGGCGACGACGAACATCGCGGCCATCAGATCAGCGTGCGTGAAGCAGCCGCCGCGATCATCGGCATCGTTGCGCCATTGCTGGGCGGTTGGGCGTTGACGACGTTCGGTCCCGCGACAGCATTCGGCGCAGTGGCAGTCGTGCAGTTGTTGTCGGCGCTGCCACTGTTCGGCACACCCGAAGTTGCAGTCGCGGCGCGCGCCGATGGTGCGCTGCGCGCGGCGTTTGGCGGCATCGCATTGTTTGCCGCAGACGGGTGGATGTCGGCAGGGCTTGTAATGATCTGGCAGATCGCGCTGTTCACCGCCTTGAACGAGAGCTTTACAGCCTATGGCGGCGCAATGGCAATTGCCGCCTTGGTCGGCGCAGTCAGCAGCCTGCTGCTGGGCCGCGCCATCGACGGTGGCGCCGGTTCACGCGCAGCACTGCTCGCCGGGACTGCAATCGCACTCACGTTGGTGCTGCGGGCGTTCAGCGTAGGCCATCCGGGACTTGCGCTGCTGGCAAACGCCTTGGGCGCCGTTGCCATGCTGTTGTATGCGCCGACGTTCATGACGCCGATCTACACGTTGGCCAAACAGTCGTCGTGTACGTTGCGATTCCATATTGCGACGGAGGGTGCCTACGATCTGGGCGCGGGTGCATGCATGCTGGTCGCAGCGCTCACTCTGCATCTGCACGGCAGCATGACGCTGGCATTGTTGTTCCCGTTGGCGGGGTGTGCCGTTGTGTTCTGGCTGCTGCGGCGCTACTACGCGGCAGCAGTACAGCGCGCGATCTAGTTTGCTTGCGGGGGTCTCCTGCACAGATAGGCCGGAACCGATATGCCTGATCAGATAGTCATCACCGAAAAGTCCAGCCAGGCCAAGGATGTGCGCGCGGCGATCGGCGCGCGTTACGGCGACATACTGCCCGCCGAAGGCCATCTGTTCGATCTGCTCGAGCCGGAAGACGTTGATCCTGCCTGGAAGCGTTGGTCCGCAGTACTGCTGCGGCCGAACGGCTTGTACGGCACGCGGCCCGCCGAAGGCGGCAACAAAGCCGCAAAGCTTGCGGCCATACGCCGGGCGCTGCGCAGTGCCAAACGTGTGTGGCTGGCCACGGACTGCGATCGCGAAGGACAGCTGATCGGTCAGGAAATACTGGAGCACTACAAGTACCGCGGTCAGGTCATGCGCGTGCTGTTCACGGCCCAGGACCCGCAGACGATTCGCGCCGCCTTCGAACGTGCGCGGCCCAATAGTGAATATGCATCGCTGTACGCTGCGGCTGTTGCGCGTCGTCAGGCAGATCAGATCTACAACCTGTCGTTGACCCGCACGGCAACCGTGGTACTTGGCCAGGGCGCACGTGGTGTGATTGGTGTGGGCCGTGTGAAGACACCGACGCTGGCGATTGTGTGCAGGCGCGAGCTGGAGATTCGCGAGTTCGTGCCCACTGCGTATTACGAAGTGGTCGCGACGGCGCAGGTCGAGAATGGCGAGTTTCAGATGCGCCATGCAGCCACAGAAGCGATCTTGAATCGAGATGCAGCGCAGGCCGTCGTCGATGCCGCGCGCGGCTTTGCGGGCCCATTGAGCGTGCGCGTTGAGGCAAAGCGGCAGAAGCCGCCACGACTGCACGATCTGCCATCGCTGCAGAAGTTGTGCGCCGCGCGTTTCGGCTGGTCTGCCAACAAGACGCTGGATGTAGCGCAGGCGCTGTACGACGGTCAGGGCAAGAAGATCATCACCTACCCGCGGGCGGAGGTGCGCTATCTCCCGGAAAGTCTGATCGCCGATGTGCCGCGCATCGTGGCCGGGCTGCGTGTTGGGCAGGCATTCAGCGCCATTCCTGTGCCCACGCCGCCGGTGGTGCGTCGCGGCGCCGGCGGCACGTTCTACGACAAGGGTCTGGAAGGTGCGAGCCATCACGCGGTCATTCCGAACGTCAACACCATTGACGACCTGCGCAAGGCCTGGCCGCTGCTGTCTCTGGATGAGAAGAAGCTGTTCGACATCATTGCGCGTTCGTATCTTGCGGCGGTGATGCCGGACTTCCGCTATCAACAGACCACGGTCACCCTGGATGTGCGCGGCTATCTGTTTCGTGCGCTGGGTCGGACGCCCGCGGATGAAGGCTGGCGCGCCGCATTTCCGCGCTGGCAACCGTCTGATGATCCGGCGGGTGAAACGCCCGTGCTGCCCGCGTTGCGCAATGGCGAATCGGCGCTGCTGGTGCGGCCGGAGATTGAGGACAAAGTCACACGAGCGCCACCGCGCTACAACGAGGGCACGCTGATCGAAGCCATGCAGAACGCCTGGCGTTTTGTTGACGATCCGGCGCTGCGGGACAGGCTCAAGGAAGCCAAAGGTATCGGTACGCCGGCGACCCGAGGGGAAATCATCGGTGGCCTGAAGAAACAGCTGTTTCTGACCCTCGAGGGCAAACACATTGTGCCGACGGAAGCAGGGTTGCAGCTGTTCAAGGTCCTGAAGCTGGCCGACCCTGCACTGGTTGATCCCGGGCTTACGGCGCAGATGGAGTATCAGCTCGATGATGTGGTGACAGGCAAGCAGGCGATGACTGCGGCGATCGATGCTGTCTGCGATGTGGCGCAGCGCATCATCGGCAAGCTTCAATCTGAATCAGCGCGTATCTCAGTCGCGCATGGTTCGGTCGCGCAAGGCGCGGTCGGGGCAAAGCAGAGCGGTTCTGAGCGTGCGCCGACTGCAGCCATGCGCCGTTATGCGGAAAGCCTTGCCAGGCAGAAGGGCATCAAGCCTGCGCGTGGCTATACGAAATCTGCTGCGATCTGCCGCGCGTTCATCGAGCAACATGCAGTGCCGAAAGTTGAGGCCGAAGATGAGGCCGCTTCGTCATCGGCGGCCGTCAAACCCGCGACCGCTGCACAACTCAAGTTCGCCGAGCATGTTGCGCGCACGAAGGCGATTGCATTGCCGGACGCAGCAACCAACAGCTCCAAGGCACTGTCCGCCTGGATCGACGCACAGCAGGCCTCGCAGGGCGGAACAGCGGCTGCGAAGCGTGCCACCCGAGGCACGGCACCGCGTGTGCGACGCAAACCAGCGCCGCGCGGAAATGCACGCGGTAAACGGCCGACCTGACGCCGCGTCTGCGGCTTATACAGCGAACAGCTACCGCAACCGCATGGCAAAGAAGGCGAGGATCTCGTCGCGCGCGGCCACGGTAGGCTGCCCGGCTTCGTCGATCAGATGGATGGTGACGACGCTGTGCGGGTTCTTCATCGGCGAGTTCGGATTGGCTGCAGAATCCGCAAGCACGCGCGCGATGAATCGATCACCCAGCGCATTCTGGTAAGCGTCGAAGCGCGCGGCCTTGCAGAAGCTGTCGCCTTCGAAGCGGTAGGCAAGCACGGTGAGGTCGTCTGCATCCATGCGCTGCTTTACTGCTGCGAGCTCGTCCGGTGCGATGTGCATGCCGGCCGGGTTGCTGAGCGGTAGTGACGGCTGCGCCAACACGGGCGCCAGCACGGATTTCTCCAGCATCATCGACAGCGCGAAGTTGCCGGTGAAACACATGCCGATTGCGCCCACGCCGGGTCCGCCACATTCCTTGTGTGCTTGCGCAGCCAGTGCACGCAGCCACTGTGTCACGGGGCTGGACGCATTCGCGGAAAACGCCTTGAACTCGGCGCTGATGCAGCCGCGCAGCATCGTCAGCACTGCGCGTGGCGCGGTGGGCACTGCGCCGTCCTGGCCGAACAGATGGGGCATGTACACGGTGAAACCGGCGTCGCGCACCCAGCGCGCAAACCTTGCAACGTGTGGCGAGATGCCAGGCATTTCTGTCATGACGATCACCGCAGGACCGCTGCCCGCCATGTAGACGAGCTTGGTCTTGCCCAACAGATCAACGCTGCGGCGCGCGAAGTCTTCAAGTGGATCGTCGACGCGCAGATCCCGTTCAGCCATGCCGTGCTCCAGGTAAGTCGTGCTTGAAAAGCTGCGGAGAATGCATGAACCGCCGCAATGACAACACCCTCGAGGCAGCGCATACCGCCTGTGGGACATTCCGGCGGGGGTGTTGGAACCAAGTCTTGGGGGAAACGTGATGCAGAAGTTGATGTCGGCTGGCTTGCTGCTGGTCTTGGTGGCGCTGTTGGGCGGCCAGCCTGCGCTGGCGCGTGACCGCAGCGATACGAATTGGGTTGCGACCTGGGCAACGGCGTCGAAGACCAGGACGCCGTTTGATCGCGCGCTGCCGGTGCAAACATTGCTGCAGGTTCGGGTCGTCATCTGACCTTCGGCGGTTCTGCGGGCATCGTGATTGCGCCGGGTGCGCGCGTAGTCAGCGATCCGGTGCGGCTGTGCGTGGGCGATCTTTCGGACCTGTCGATCAGCATGTATCTGCCGGACAACGTCACGGCCTCGGGTTCGCCTCTGACCTACCACGTGCGATCGCTGCAGACCTCCTATCTCGCAGGCGGCAATCAGACTGCGAGCGAGTCACTGCCCGGCGCGCAGACCGAAGCATCGTGGTTCTTTCTGGCCGGCGTTGACGTGCTGGGTGGCGAGCGTGTCCCGGTCATCGCGGCCTATGGTGATTCCATCACCGATGGCGATCAGCTGGGCTTCCCCAATGAACCTGTGGATCTCAATGCGCGCTACACGAATTTCCTTGCGCAGCGTTTGCTGACAACACGTGGACATGGCGCATTCGGCCGCGCGTCCGTCATCAACCTGGGCATTTCCGGCAATCAGGTCACGGCGACATTCCTGGGTGAAAATGCGCAGGCGCGGGTGGATCGTGATGCCTTTACGCAAACGGGCGTCACCCACCTCATCGTGATCGAAGGCATCAACGACATCGGTTTGCCTGGGCTACTGACAGTGATCGGCATTCCGACGCCGGCAATCAGCGCAAGAACCATCATCGTCGGGCATCAGCAGATCGTGGCGCGCGCGCATGCGCGTGGTCTGAAGGTGATCGGCGGCACGTTGTCCCCGGCGGGCAGCAGCTCGTTGCCCGGCTATTCCGGTGCAGAGGCAGAGGCCAAGCGGCAGGCGGTGAACGCCTGGATTCGCACCGGCGGCGCGTACGACCTTGTAGTCGACTTCGACAAGCTGCTGCGTGATCCGGCCAATCCGACCGTCATGCGTGCATCGTTGACCGCAGATGGCCTGCATCCGAACAGCGAGGGCTACCGACGCATGGCAGATGCCGTGGCGGCCGCGTTGGCCGCCAGTGAGCGCGACGACTGATTCGCGGCAGGCGGCGCGCTGTGCTGGCACGCCGCCGCATCAGCTGAAGCGCAGGTTGCCTTTGCGCTTCAGCAGGAACGCACGCACGGCGGCATCGCGTTCCAGTCCGATGGCGCGGTCGAACGCGGTGGCTGCCTGCGCCAGCTCGCCGACCTGCGCAAGCAAGTCGGCACGCGCGGCCCAATAGGGCTGATAGTTCGTCAGCCGTTCGTCGCTTTGCAGTGCATTCAGCGCGTTGAGTGCGATGGCCGCACCGCGCGTGTGTGCCAGCGCCACGGCGTGATTGATGGCCACGACCGGCGAATGGGTCAGCGTCAACAGCGCGGCATACAACTGCTCGATGGCCGACCAGTCGGTTCGACCGCTGCGCCGCCGCGCAACATGCGCAGACTGAACGGCCGCTTCAAGCTGATAGCGACCCGGTGAATTCAGCGCGCCTGCGGCCATCAGCAATGCCTCGGCCTCATCAATGAGCGCGTTGTCCCAGCGCTGCGTGTCCTGCTCGGCAAGCGGCACGTAGTCGCCGTTGGTGTTGCGCCGCGCTGCGCGCCGTGCGTGTGCGTAAAGCATCAGCGCATATAGCTCGAGTGCCTCAACTGCAATTTCGTGGTTAGTATCGGCCACACCCTGCGCAGGCGCTGCACATGGCACGGCTTCCAAAGATCGACACGCCATGCCCGCTGAGCATCGACGAGCAACGTCGCCTGCAAGGGTTTTGCCAGCATTGCCATAAGCACGTGCACGCGTTGGACGCGCTGGACGACGAACAGCGGCAGGCGTTGCTGAACGGTGCCCAAGGCTCCATCTGCGTGTCGTATCGCGTAGCAGTGCCAGCGCAGCGTCCCTCCGGCTTGGGTATGGTTGGCTTGGGTATGGCTGGCTTGGGCATGGCTATCGCAGCGACATTTGCTGCGGGCGCTGCATTCGCGGATTCGTCGGCGGTGCTTGCGGGCGCTGGGCAGGCGCAATCCGTGTTGTCGCCTGTTGAGGCAAATGCCGCGATGTCGCCGGCGGATCAACACGTCGTCCACGAAGTGATCATCAAAGCGGGCGGTATCCGAGCGCCAAATGAGGCTGAGTGGATGATGGTTGGAGGTGTATCGGGAGCACAGGACGCCGCTTGGATCGACGATCCCGCCTTGTACGAACTACCGGTGATTACGCTCTCACCCGGCAGCGATGCCTGGGACCTGAGCAAGGGCTCTGACGAAGATTACGCTGGCAGCGAGTAGTCGGGTCGCTGGCTGCGCAGGTGTTCGGTTCGTTACGGATTCGCGCCTGCTGCTTGTGTGCCCGCATCCCGAACGACCGCAGCAGCGTCGATGATGCGCAACGCGCGGATAGCAGCGTTCACCTCCGCGCCGCGTTGCGGCGAGCCATCGTAGATGAGCAGCGCGATGTGCCCGGCGTCGAACTGCCCGAAGCCAGCGTCGTAACTCACCCAGCGTTCGCCATTCCACACCTGCACCCAGTTGTGCGGCGAGCACACATGGCTCTGGCCTGTGAAGTGGCTTGAGTAGGCAATGCCATAGACCAGGCGTGTGGGAATACCCAGTGCGCGGGCTGCAGCCGCAAGGAGCACGGCGAATTCGGTGCAGTCGCCACTGCGCTTCGTGTACGCGTCCACGGCACCAAGGTAGTGACGAAAGTCGATGGGCCCGGTCATGCGCGCGCGCACAGCCTGCACCAGTCGTTGCATCTGGCCATCTATGGTCGGGCTGTCGCCATGCCGCTCTGCATGCTGCTCGCCGGTTTCAGGTCAATGCCATGCAATCCCGGACGCAATGCTGACGCGATGGTCGATCTCAGCCTCACGCGCGCGGGCGGAGATGCGATAGGGCGAAGGGACCGAAAACTGTCTGACCAGGTCACGTGCCTGCGCGTTGTCGATTGATTGCTCGTTGTGGTGCTCGGCGGCCAGCACCGTTGTGGCACGGCCCATGCTCGCGAGCAGCAGTACAAACAACAGCTGCTTCAGCGCTTGAGCAGGTCCCGGCTGCGCGACCAGCAAGTATGCGATTGGCATGCGTGTGACGAACCGTCTGCGGTCTGCTGGAGAGTAGGTGCGGCTGCAGTGAATCGCCACGCTTGAAGCACATGGTCGTGTTGGGCGCGGCAGGTCAGCGGCGGCCCTGATATCCGCACCGCCAAACGTCGTTGGCATGGCCGGGCCCAGGCGTTAGCCTCGCGCAGGCTCCTACCGTCACTGGGGATTTCGATGGCGACATACAAACACGTACTGGTTGCAATTGATCTGACCGATGAGGCGCAGCAGGTGCTGGGTCGCGCGCGCGAGGAAGCGCAGCTGCAGGGTGCGCAGCTGTCTGTCGTGCACGTGCTGAAGCCGTTCACACATGTGTATGGCGGTTATGGCGCGATTGGCCCTGGCGACTTCGGCGTACGGCTGGCCTCGCTGGAGCTCGAGCTGCGCAGAGAAGCTGAGCAACAGCTCGCGGACATTGCGAAGCACATGGATGTTCCGCCCGAGCGCACACACATGCTGACGGGCAATGCGGCATCGGAGATTCGTCAGCTGGCTGCGGCCCGCGGCGCGGATCTCATCGTCATTGGCACGCACGGACAGCATGGCCTTGGTCTGCTGTTGGGCTCGACCGCCAACGCCGTGCTGCATGGCGCCGCGATCGACATGCTGGTGGTGCGGGTGAAGGGCGACTGAAAGTCCGTACTACGTGGGATGCGCACCAACACGTCGCGCGCCCGTGCGCACAATCTCGCGAATGAGGGCAACGCCGTCCGCTCCCGCACCTGTCCCGTCGGCCATCTCAGGATGACGCTTCAGCCGCGCGTCGAGCTCTTGCGCGAAGCGCGCGAACTGTTCGCGATCGACGCGATCCATCAGATTGGCGAGCGTCACCGGCAACTGTGGTGAGGTGCGGTGCCAGGGTGTTTCCGGCGCATGCGCGAGCACATCCTCGATCATGGCAAGCGTGACCGTGATGTCGTTGTCGACGGACAGCGAGTACCAGGGGTCCTGATCCAGAAATTCGCTCAGATGCTGCTGTGTCTGTGCGTTCAGCTGCGTGACGCCACCCATGTGCATGCCGCTGGCCAGGTCCACCATGATGCAGAAGTCGACCATGTCTTCCTCCGCGAGGGCAGTCAGCGCGGCGACAGCCCCTTCGGTGAGGCCGGCGCTCAGCAGGAATGTGACGTCGCTGTGTACTTCCGCGGCGCGCTCGGCGAAGGCTTCTGCGAGTGCCGCGTCCTCGGTTGTCAGTAGCTTGGCTTCGCGCCACTTCAGGATTGTCAGGTTGTCCACCGCTTCTCCTCCGCTGTGTTACACGCCAATGCGTGCAAGGGTGTCTACGATCTCGCGCAGAATGCCCTCGGCAACCTGATGCCGGGCTGCGAACTGCACGTCGGCAGCCTTGGCGCGCGCAAGCAGTCCTGCGGGCGGACCGTTTGCGTTCAGCAAGGCATGCATGTCGTTTTCGAGGTCACGCATCTCGGCCGCCGTCTGCGGGTCGACGCGGGTCGCTTCGAGTTCCTGCCGAAGGCGCGCAAGCAGTGTGCGCACACGTTCGTTTTTGTCTGTCATGTCGTCGGACGTAGTCATTGCATCACCAGTACGGCTGCCCCATTGATCACTCCGTCACGTACGCGGCGCATTGCGATCGCTGCGTCCTCCAACGGAAACGTTGTCACCTCTGTTCTGATTGGCACTTGTGGCGCCAGCGTGAGGAATTCCCTGGCATCGCGGCGCGTGAGATTGGCCACTGACTTCAGCTGCCGCTCGCCCCACAGAATGGCGTATGGAAAGCTGGGTATGTCGCTCATGTGGATGCCCGCGCAGACGACGGTGCCGCCTTTGCGTACGGCGCGCAGCGCAGCGGGCACCAGCTCTCCAACCGGGGCGAAGATGATGGCAGCATCCAGTTGCACGTCGGGCGTGCTGGTCGAAGCACCGGCCCAACGGGCGCCCAACGAGCGCGCAAAGGCGTTCGCGGCGGTGTCACCCGGCCGGCTGAAGGCGTACAGCGCGCGGCCCTGCCACACGGCCACCTGCGCCACGATGTGCGCCGCAGCACCAAAATCGAATAGGCCCAGGTGTGGCGCGTCGCCCGCCATGCTCAGCGCGCGATAGCCGATCAGCCCGGCACACAGCAGCGGTGCGGCCTTTGCATCGGAGTAGGCGTCAGGCAGCGGAAAACAGTAGCGCGCGTCTGCGACTACGTAGTCGGCATAGCCACCATCGATGTGATAGCCGGTGAAACGTGCGTCATCGCACAGGTTCTCCTCACCCCACCGGCAGTACGCGCAGTCGTCGCAGCTCCAGCCCAGCCAGGGCACACCTACGCGCATTCCTTGTGCAAAACCCACCACGCCGGGGCCGACCTGGTGTACGCGCCCCACGATCTCGTGACCCGGTACAACAGGCGAGTGCAGCAGCGGCAAGTCACCGTCGGCAATGTGCAGATCGGTTCGACACACGCCGCATGCATGCACCTTGATCAGCAGTTGACCGGCACCGGGCGAAGGCACGGGCCGCTCGATGAGTTCGGGTGGCGTGCCTGCGGAGCGGATGACGACTGCGCGCATGAAAGCTCCGGATTGCGGCGTGACGCGAGTGCAGGGCCGCCTCAATGTTGGCGAGGACTCAATGTACGAATACACATTGCCACGCATGCGCGCGCAGGCAATGGCGCGCGTCTGATCGAGATCAAGCAACTGCACGATCGCCGCCTGCGGCGTGGTGGCCAAGACGATGACTCGCCTCTACCAGGCGATGGTCCGCCTTTACCAGGCGATGGCTCGCGGGGCGAACGGCTGCCGCGTGCGGATCACACGAGCTCGATCTGTCCGCGCGGTGTGGTGAGTAGCGCGCGCACACCTGGTTGGGTGCCCGCGTCGACGCGAACGCCCGGGATGGCACTGAACCATCCTGCAAGCCCGTGCGCGGGTGGCAGCGTGATGCAAAGCGCATCGAGTCGGCACTGGTGGCTCAGCGCCTGAGTTGGATGCGTTGAAGCGCCCCAGTCGATGAAGAACGGCAGCACTCCAGCGAGCGCTGCATCCTGTGCGAACAACAGCTGCCACTGCAGCAGTTCGCCTGTGGCGGTGCGACGACTCATTGCGCGTGGTGCACTGGTCTTGAGGCCGAGCGCATTGAGCTCGGCCGCCACACGATCCAGAGCCTGGCTGCGCACTGCCCATGCTCGCAACGCGGGTTGATGCAGCGCGGCCAACTCGGCTGCCAGACCAATGCCTGACGTTTGTGCCGGATCTGGCGCGATGACTTCCAGATAGCAGGCGCCGCCCAGGCCCAGCAACGCGTTGCGCGTGCCATTGCCGGGGTGCGCACCACCGGACGTTGCGCGGCAACCTGTGCGTGCTGCCAGCGCATCGACTGTGGCGTCGAGGTCCGGCCCGCCCCACATCAGGTGATCGATCGTCAGCGGCTGGGTTGGCATAGGTCGCTCCGCGCGCATACAGCGCCCGGCGGGCGCTTGAAGATTGGATTGTGTTGACGCCGACGGTGACAGGGAACTGCATAGTGACGTCACTGGATGTCGTCCGGTCAGGGTTCAACGTACGCCACACGTCATCAGCGGGGGTCGCCATGCAGCCTGCGGTGGTCTCCGTGCGCACGGCGGGCAACAATGGCGGTCTACCTCTTTCAGCACATCAGGACGCCTTGCCATGGCCGACCAACCGGGCCTGTTCGAAATCATGTACAGCATGCGGGCACTGCGCCGCTTCAAGGAAGACCCGGTGTCCGACGAGGTGCTGTTTCAACTGCTGGATTCAGCCATTCGCGCGCCCTCAGGTCAGAACGCTCAGGACTGGCGATTCCTGGCCATTCGCGATCGCGGCGTCATGGCCCGGATGCATGAGTGGGCGCAGATTCCCTGGCTGCGCTATTCCGAGCGCTATGTGGCCGACCCCTCGTTGCTGGACGATTTGCCGCGGTCACAGCGCCTGTCATTGCGCAGCGTCGAGCATCTGGTACACAACTTTGCAAAGGTGCCTCTGGTGATCCTGGTCATGGGCCTGAAGGGCCGGCACGGAACACCGGGTGGCAGCACGTTTCCAGCGGTACAGAATCTGCTGTTGACGGCGCGAGCGCTTGGCTTGTCGGGCTCGGTCTTCAATTTTCCGCTGTCGCGCGAGGACGACCTGCGCGCCATGCTGAAGATTCCTGACAACAACCAGATCTATTGCGTGCTGCCCATCGGCTACCCCACTGACAATGTGGGCCCGGTGAAACGCAAGCCGGTGCGCGCGGTTGCCTACGTGGAAACCTATGGCAACACCTGGGCCTACGCGGAGCAGCAGCCCGACGATGGCAATCAGGGCAAATGGCTCAAGGGGTCGAACAGCTCCAGCTGAGGCGAA
>CAMAVY010000024.1 GCA_945861675.1 Klebsiella pneumoniae
TGCGGACGGCCGCTTCCGCCCACTCATGCTGGCCTCGGTGGCAGCGGGCCAGGACCTGGATGGGCGGGCAATAGCGGCGACCTCCAGCTTGCCACTCGCCGTCGTCTCGGGCGCAGACGAGCCGTTCGTCGACAACCGCTTCCTGCAGAGCCTCAGCTATGGCGCGCTGTGGGACGGCAAGGTGCACATCCTCGCGGGTCAAGGCCACATGCCGTTCTGGCAGTCGCCGGACACTGCCAATGCGCTGTTGGCGCGTTTTCTGGCCGAGGTTGCTTGAAGGGAGGTTGCTTGAAGGAAGCTTGTATGAAGCAAGCGCGGCGCTATGCGTCGTACAGCCCTGCAGGCTGATTGCGCACCATCACCGAACGCGACATCAAGGCGATGAATGTCGCAGTCATGACAAGCGCGCCGCCGAGTACAGCGAAGCCCAACGTGTAGTTGCCTGTCAGTGTTTTCAGCCAGCCCATGATGTACGGGCCGAAGAAGCCACCGAGATTGGCGATCGAGTTGATCAACGCAATGCCAGCGGCCGCCGCTGTGCCGGTGAGGAATGCGGGCGGTAACGTCCAGAACACGGTGATGGCTGCGTAGATGCCGATGAGCGCTACGGACAGCGCGACGATGGTGAGCACATGGGTACCAAGCAACGCCGCGGCGAACAGACCGGTCGCCGCCAGCAAAGCCGCCGACGCAATGTGCCAGCGCCGATCGCCGCTGCGGTCGCTCGATGCGCCCCAGAGCACCATGGCGATGACGCTCAGCGCGTAGGGCACCGCCACGACGAAGCCGGTCTGCAGATTGCTGAAGCCAAGGCCCTTCACGATCTGCGGCAACCACAGCCCGACGCCATAGAGCCCGAGCACGATGCCGAAGTCCGGAATGGCAAGCAGCCACACGCGGACGTCCTTCAGCATGGGCATCAGGGCGTGATGATCGCCAGGCGGATCCTGCGCCAGCCGCGCCGTGATGATCTGGCGCTCTTCAGGTTCAAGCCACTTCGCCTCTGCTGGGCTGTCAGGCAGGTACACCAGCACGGAGAACGCCAGCAGTACAGCAGGTAGACCTTCGAGCAGGAACAACCACTGCCAGCCGTGCAGGCCGTACACGCCGTCCAGTTCGAGCAGCAGGCTGGAGATTGGCGCGCCGATCACGTTGGCGAGTGCAATGGCCCCAAGAAACATGGCCATGAAGCGCCCCCGCATTGAACTTGGGAACCACTGTGTGAGGTAGTACACCACGCCAGGGAAGAACCCGGCTTCTGCAACGCCGAGCAGAAAGCGCAGCACGTACATGCTGCGTTCGCCTTGCGCCAGCGCCATGGCCATCGAGACAAAGCCCCAGGTCAGCATGATGCGGAAGATCCACAGCCGTGCTCCGACGCGCGCCAGGATGACGTTCGATGGCACCTCGAAGAAGAAGTAGCCAATGAAGAAGATGCCGCTGCCGATGCCATAGGCGTACTCGGAGATGCCGAGGTCCTGGTTCATGGTCAGCGCGGCGAAACCCACGTTGACGCGGTCCAGAAAGCAGACGACATAGAGCACGCCGAGAAATGGGAACAGCCGCCAGGCTGCCTTCGTGAAGACCTTGTTTTCCACGCCTCTCCCCAAGCTTCGTTCTTTGTCTGGCGCTAGCGAGCGCTGTCGCGGCCGGATTATGCGCGACGCGGGGCAGTTGAGGCGCTGTCGGCACAAGCGCGCGAGACTTGCTGATTGCTTGCGGATGGAGCGTTCGCCATGACGACACAAATCACCGAGCTGCGCGCCACCTGCTGTATTGCAGGCGGTGGCCCGGCAGGGCTGATGCTCGGCTACCTGCTTGCGCGCGCCGGGGTGGACGTACTGGTGCTGGAGAAGCACGCGGATTTTCTGCGCGACTTCCGCGGCCACACCATTCATCCGTCCACGCTGGAACTGTCCACATAGGAGCTGATGTACGAACTGGGCTTGCTCGAGGCGCTGCTGCAGTTGCGGCACAACAGGATGCACAGCGTGCACGTGATGGTCGAAGGTCAGCGGGTGGATGGACCGGACTTCGCGCATCTGCCCACGCATTTGAGTATCGCTGCGGATGGTCGTGGCTCCGCGCTGCGCGCTGCTGCCGGTATGCAGCCTGAGAACCTGGGTGTGGCCATCGATGCGTTGTGGCTGCGTATTCCCAAGCCCGCGGCAGGAACCGAATGTGCGCTGATGCATGTCCGCGCAGGTCGAATGCTGATTGCCATCGATCGTGGCGAGTATTGGCAGTGCGGTTTCATCATCCGGAAGGGTGCGTTCGAACAACTGCAGGTTGAAGGGCTTGCGGCGTTCAAGGCGCAGATTGCCGAAACCTATCCCGCTACGCGCGCAGGGTTGACCACGCCTACGCGCTGGGATGATGTGTACCTGCTGACTGTGCAGGTAAATCGACTGCGGCAGTGGTACCGCGACGGTGTGTTGTGCATCGGCGATGCAGCGCATGCAATGTCGCCGGCCGGTGGCGTGGGAATTAACCTCGCGATTCAGGATGCAGTTGCAACGGCCAATCTGCTGATTGATGCACTGCGTGAGCAGCGAGTGACGCAAGCAGACCTCGCTGCCGTACAGAAGCGCCGCGAACGTGCGACGCGATTGATGCAACGCGTGCAGGTGTTTGCACATGCGCGTTTGGCAAAGGTGCTGGGCACCGGGAATGCGCTCAGGCTGCCGCTACTGCTGTCCTGGGTGTTGCCTGTGGTAGCGCCTGTACTGTGCCGGCTGGCCGCCCGGATAATCGGACTGGGCTTTCCGCCGGAGCACATCAGCACGACGATTGTCGCCGGCAGACCGATGGCGGTCGACGCGGACGCATGATCCGGAACTGAATGTCGATCATCTTGCGGATAGTTGCTCGACCAGAAAGTCGAATACGGTGCGCACACGTTTGCTTGTATTCAATTCGCGATGCGTCGCGAGCCACATCGGAAAGACGATTGGCTCAAGGTCGGGAAGCACGCGGCGGACTCGCGGCTCTACCTCACCCACAGTTTCTGTAATGACGCCAATACCAGCACCCTGCTTAACGAACTCCCATTGCACGAGATGGTTGTCACAGGTGATTGGAAAGTTGCGCCGCGTCAGGTTCATACCCAGTGAGTTCAGCCCGGCAATCAGTACGTCGCTGTTGGCGAAGCCGACGAAGTTGGCAGAGTCGAGCGCTGAAGTCTCTGCCGGCCGGCCAATTGAATCGAGGTATTCGTCCGATGCGTAAAGTCGCGCCGTATCGTCCTTCACCTTTCGCACGAGCAGGTCCGGGTGCGTCGAACTGAAGTTTCTGATCGCAATGTCAGCCTCGCGACGGCGCAGATCTGTTGGCGCGTTGGCGGCAACTATCTCGACATCGATGCCGGGGTGCGCCGCGCGAAGCCGGGTCACGATGGGCGGCAGCAGATGCGCCGAGTAGACCTCGCTTGCGGTGATGCAGATCGAGCCTTCGATCGCGTCGGCCTGGCCTGACGCCGTCAGCGAGACGCGCGTTGCGGCCTCGCCCATGGCTCGGACGTGATCAAGCAATTCGAGCCCGCTTGGTGTGAGTACGAGGCCGCGACCGACACGCTCGAACAGCACCACGCCAATGCTTCGCGCAAGCGCATCCACCTGCCTGCTCAACGTGGGTTGCGTCAGCCCGAGCGCACGTGCCGCAGCCGAGAGAGAGCCTTCCTCTGCGGTCACGAGAAACGCACGCGCCTGATTCCAATCGAACTTGACCGAGCGCCAATCCATACGAAAACACATAGGAGTTATGCGAAGAAAGGCAATGTACCCGCCAGATACGCATGAATACAGTGCCGCTGCACTTCAGCCCAGTACGGAAATCAGTGCTCAATCCACACAGGAGAACGCCATGAGAGCCGCCACGCACCGCAGGTATGGGCCCCCGGAGGTTCTGGCAATCGAGCAGTTCGATCGCCCTTCGGCCAAGGCCAACGAGGTGCTCGTACGCGTCTACGCCAGCAGCGTCACGTCGGGCGATGTGCGCATACGCGAGTTCAAGGGCGCGGGCGTGTTCTGGTTGCCGCTGCGACTCATGTTCGGGATGTTGCGTCCGCGCAAGCCTGTTCCGGGGATGGAGTTTGCCGGCCGCATCGAGGCGGTCGGGAGGGCCGTGACCTCGCTTCGAATGGGTGACGCGGTGTTCGGTATGACGCTCGGGGGTGCCAATGCTGAGTACGTCATTGTCCGGGACAACGTGGCGATCACCCTGAAGCCTGCGAACCTGTCGGACACGGACGCAGCCGGCATCCCGTTCGGCGCCATGTCGGCGCTGGCGTTTCTACGCGACATCGTCCGCATCAGGGCCGGTGAGAAGCTGCTGATCCACGGCGCCAGTGGTGCCGTTGGTGTTGCCGCAGTGCAACTTGCCAAGCACTTTGGCGCGGAGGTTACTGGCGTGTGCAGTTCGGCCAATCTGGACCTTGTTCGGTCGCTCGGTGCGGACCATGTGATTGACTACACGACAACGGATTTCACGCGAGGCAGCAGCACCTACGATGCCATCCTCGACACAGTTGGCGGCACGCGCTTCGGGGACTGCGCGCGCGTCCTTACACCCACAGGTCGGCATGTGTTCGTCAACTCGAGACTTACGCAGCTGCTGCAGATGCTCTGGACATCTCTGCGACGCGGCCGGCGCGTGATCTGTGGATTCACGAGCAGCGCTGCCAGGGCCGATATCGAGCAGATCAAGTTGTTTGTCGAGAACGGCGTGCTCAAGCCTGTTGTGGATCGCTCCTATGATCTGGACGAGATTGTCGCGGCGCATCGCTACGCTGATAGTGGGCGTAAGCGGGGCAGCGTGGTCATCAAGATCTTTGACGGCCCAGTCGCCTCTACACTCCGCGCATGAAAGTAGAAACCCTTCTCCCGCTGGGCAAAGTCGATCCCGGTCTGCGCGCCCCCGAGATCGCTCTGGACATTCGTACCGTGTTCGCCGAGGCGCAACGCGTGGAAGCCCTGGGCTTCGCGGGCCTTGTCGTCGAGGAAACCAAGGACGATCCATTTCAGGTGCTTGCCCTGGCCGCGCAGGCGACCCAGACACTGCACCTCAGTACTTCTGTCGCCATCGCGTTTCCGCGTAGTCCGTATGTGACTGCGATGTCGGCGTGGAGCCTGCAGAAGCTGTCGAACGGGCGACATACTTTGGGGCTGGGCACACAGGTGCGCGGTCACATCACGCGCCGGTTCGGCATGGCATGGTCGCCCGCGGCGCCGTGGATTCGTGAGTATATTCTTGTGGTGCGCGCCATCTGGGACACCTGGCAGAACGGCACACCGCTCGATGTTCGTGGGCCGCACTACAACATCAATCTGGTGGTGCCGTTGTTCGTGCCGGCGCCGATCGAGCACCCGCAGATTCCAATTCACCTTGCCGCGGTGAAACCCGCGTTGTGTCGCGTGGCGGGTGAAGTTGCGGATGGATTGCGGCCGCACCCGGTGTGTACGCCGGACTACATGCGCAAGGTCATGCTGCCGGCTGCTGCGGTTGGCGCCGCACGCGCCGGCAAATCGCTAGATGGGTTCGCGATTGCACACAAGCCCTTGGTGGCCACGGCGCCGGATGCGGCGTCGTTGCTTGTGCGGGTGCGCGATGCACGTGCGCGCATTGCCTTTTATCTGTCGACGCCGGCCTATCGGCCCGCCTTTGAGCATCATGGCTTTGGCGCGTTGGCGGAGCAGGCGGCGGCGTTGTCGAAGGCTGCGCGCTGGGAGGAACTGCCCGGCCTGGTCGACGATGAACTACTGCACACCTATGTGACTGTGGGCACCTGGGATGAGATCGGTGCGCGCTTGCGCGAACGTTTTGCGGATGTGGTGACCAGCATTGAGTTTTCGATCGCGCCGCGCACGCCGGCGGAGGCTGCGTTCATGACGGCGTTGATTGGTGAATTGGGCGCATAGGGCAAGGACGATTCCGGCGGACATTCAAATGTCATGGGCTGCGTGAATATGTTCACGACTGCGTCAGTCTGAACTTGCTGCCGGCCGTCCCGATCAATTCCAAGTCGCAGACGCCCGCAGCGTTGGATATCTCGTACTCCATGTCCGGCTCAAAGCGAAAGAACACGTACTTTCGACTGCAGTGCAGCCGAAGTTCGGTGAGTTCGCCGCTTTGGACGCTGGCGCTGAAGTGGCGCTTCAGCAAACGAACACCCAGCGCGTTGTGACGGCCGATTTCGCCTGAGAGTGAGAACTTGCGCTGGTCTGATTGCAGTTTGGTGATTTCCGTCATCGCTTGCACGATCGCTGGCGCCCGCTGGGCGTCTTTCTCAAGCAGCTCGTAAGTCTCCAGCGCATCGCCGAAATTGTTTGTTTAGACCTGCAGAAGAAACTGTGCTCTCACCGCTGCGCGAAACGCATTCCGTGGGAGGTAGCGGCCGGTTGTTTCGTGTGCGATCGCGGCCGTGATCGCTTGGAGCTGTTCTTCTTTGGTTCCCCAGCGGTGCAAAAAATAGTACCGAATGAGGTTGTAGAAGGCGTCTTCGTAAAGCGTTTGTACCTTCAGGCTCTTCAGGCTCTTCAGGGTTGCTTCCGCGGCCGCTCGGTCGTCGTTGTTCACGGCCTCGCGTACGGTCTTGTAGCCTTTTCTGAACGCACTGAATGCGCCGTCGCCGCCGCCCAAGGAAAAGATGACCTTGAAGTTATTGGTGGTCTCGACTGCGACACCATTCAGCTTCGCAGGTTTGAACGTCTGGTTAGTCATCCAACGCTTTGCGGGAGCTTCAAATTCCGGGCTGCCGGCCGAGTTGACGACCGTGATGGCGTAGGGCTTGCCGGTCTTGTCGACCATCATATTCATCACGACCCACCCTTCGTGTCCGGACGCCTTCGCGCCGGATGGGTAGCTGGGCGGAGAGCGCGCACCAAGTCGTGGAGACGTGAACACTTCTACCGGCAACGCCATGCCGGAGGTTGCTGGTGCAACCGGCACGGGTGCAGTTGGCGCCGGCTCCGCTGCCTATGCCTGTGCATACCCGATTGGGCTGCCGAGACTGAACAACAGGACGACAACAAACGCCTGTAGCGATCCGGAACGCGCTATCGGTAACTTCCTGTTGCGAAAACGTTCGCTACGCATCGAGTCTTCCCTAGCAGAGCAAAGTGCGAAGTGTTCCCCTGGCGAAGGCGCATGCATAGTGTCCAGAGGGCGTGCGAAGCTGGAAATCCAATGAACAGATGCACACCCCGCGCAGGGGCCTCAAATGTGACCCGGGTGAACGGCCGCGCGCAGCAACGAGACGATTTCAGAAATACCCCATGAGCAGGAGCATCAGCGTGCCCAGCCTTTCGACACCCGCCGTCCCTACCGTCGACATCGCCAACCCCAGCACAACCACACTCGCCGCCCTCGACGCCGCCTGTCGCGACCACGGCTTCTTCTTTCTTGTGGGTCACGGTCTGGATGAACTGATCGAATCGACCTGGGTTGAAACACGCCGCTTCTTCGATTCCGACCGCGCGCTGCGCAACACTGTTGCGCGCAGCATGGAGAACCCGCTGGGCTACTTCGATCGCGAGCTCACGAAGCGACGTCGCGACAACAAAGAGGTATTCGATTTCGTTGACCCAAGCCTGCCTGGGCTCGATGCGAAGAACCGCTGGCCCGATGGACTGCCTGGCTTCCGCGATGGCCTTGTGCAGTTCTTCGATGCGTTCAGTGTTGTGGCTGATCGCACGCTGAGCTTGCTGCATGACGCATTGCACCTTGCGCCCGAATCGCGCGCGCTCACTTCCTGCAGTCGACACAGCAGCACCGTGCGGCTGAACCACTATCCCGTAGGCGATCCGGTGCCGGAAGGCGAACGCAGTGCTCTGCCTGAACTCGGCGAAACTGCACTCGGCTATCACACTGATCCCGGTGTGCTCACTCTGCTGCTGCAGGACGACACGGGCGGCCTGCAGGTGCAGTCGCGCGATGGCCGCTGGCTCGACATCCCACCCACGCCGGGCACCATCGTCGTCAATCTCGGTGATTGCATGCAGGCGTGGACCAACGATCGTTACCGCGCCGCCGTGCACCGTGTGCTGCCCATGACGCGGCAACGCCGGTTCAGCATTCCTTACTTCTCGAATCCTCTGCGCGACGCAGTGATTGAACCCATTCCCGAGTTGAGTAAGGAGGGCGCGCGTTACCGGGCCATCTCCTGGCGCGCGTTCATTCAGGCGCGCGTGGACGACAACTACACAGATCTTGGTGCTGAAGATACGCAGGTCACAGACTTCCGTGTCGCGGTGGATTGATAGACATGCTTGTCGCAACCGCTGACCTTGCGCGGCAATTCGATGCGCTGGCTGCCGACTATCTTGTGGCGCGCTTCTCGGGGCCGGGCAATCCCATGGGCGCCCAGCTCCTGCGCGCGGGCGACATGGTGGCGACAAAGGTGCCGTACGTTCCATTGAACCCACTGATGAACCGCGCGCGCGGCATCAGCAGCGCGGCGCAGTTGCACGAAGTGCTGGCGTTCTATGCGGCTACGCAACAACGCTGCTGGATCGAAGTTGTACCCAGCACGCCTGCTGCCGTCACGAATGAAATGATCAGCACAGGCTTTCGCGTAGAGAGCTATGCGTCGACGCTGTACACCGCGCCGCTGCCGGCGCCGGCGCACCACGATGTGGACATCAGCGACGTGACTGAAACTGGCCTGGATGAGTTTCTGGACACACTCAATACAGGCTTCGGCACGCCGAGCCAGGTGCTGCCGGGCATGCGCGCGAACCAGCGTTTCTGGTCGAAAGTGCCCACATGGCACTTGTTCATGGCACGTGTTAATGGCGTTGCCGCAGGCGCTGCAGTGCTGTCGGTGCACGACGACACGGCTTATCTCGCGGCGGCGTCGACATTGCCGGCGTTCCGCAATCGCGGTATTCAGAGTGCATTGATCAGCGCGTGCATGGCTCGGGCTCAGGCCCTTGGTTGCTCAGTCGTGACAGGTCAGGCCGCTTGGGGCTCGTCGAGTCAGGGCAACATGCAGCGCGCGGGGATGCAGATTTCGCACGTGCGCACGTTATGGACGAATCAGCCCAGCGCCTGATCGATGCACGATCTGACGGCCCAGCGTAAACGCATACGCTCAACAAATTCGAACCGGAGACCACACCGCATGAGCAAACTCACACAGATCGACCTCGCAACCTGTCGCAAGGTCGGTCAGGGCGTGAAGCGACCTGAAGACGTGGTGGTTGGTCGTGATGGCACGGTATGGATCTCGGATCAGCTCAGCGCCTGTGCGCGCATCGGCGCAGACGGCCAGCTGGTTCGCGTGGGCCAGGCCGGCGGTGCACCGAATGGCATCAACATGGATCGCGAGGGCCGCATCCTCATCGCCAACTTTGGCGGGCCCGACACGGGCTATGGCCCGCTGCAGCGGCTCGATCCGAATACCGGCGTGGTCGACACGCTGTGCGCAGAGATCGGCGGCCGCAAATTGTTCGGTGCGAACTATCCGGTGTGCGACAGCGCGGGTCGTATCTGGTGTTCGCACTCAACCTGGGGACCGGTGAACGAAGCGTTTGCCGGCAAGAACGATGGCCTGATCTTTCGCTGTGACCCGGACGGTCGCGTGGTCGTTCTGGCCGAAGGCATCCGCTTCGCCAATGGCATCGCGCTGGATGCGCAGGAACAGAATCTCTACGTCTGCGAAACCACGGGCTGCGATGTGTTGCGCTACGCCATCCAGCCCGATGGCAGCCTTGCCGCACCGGTGCGCCACGGCCCGGTGCTCGGTCTGACCGTGCAGGAAGTGCAGGACCGCCGCCCGTTGACGGCCGGGCTGCGCAGCCAGCTCGGTGCGACCGATGGCTGTGGTTTCGATGTGGAAGGCAATCTCTGGGTGACGTTGGTGATGGCCAACAAGATCGTCGCTATCACACCCGCAGGTGAAATGGTGACGGTGCTGTCCGACCCGGACGGCAAGCTCATGCGCAGCCCGACAAACGTAAGCTGGGGCGGTGCTGACATGTGCGACCTGTACATCGGCAGCATTGCCAGCGATTACGTTGTGCATGCACGCAGCCCTGTGCCGGGCCTGCCGCTTGTGCATCAGCGCTGAGCGAAGCCGTGACTTCGTCGGCATTCACAGCGCAGGACGACCACACGCACGCGCAGAACGACGACTGGTGGGCCACCGAAACCGCGTGGTTCTCGTTTCATCATCCCGAGCGTCGGGTGGGCGGTTGGTTCTACACACTCGTACGCCCCAACATCGGCACGGTGGCGGGCGGTGCCTGGGTGTGGGACGACAGTGCGCATCTACCCTGGGAGGCGCTGTATTCCAGCAACTACTCTGCGTTGCAGTGGCTGCCCGGCACGGATCTCGCGGACTGCCAACTGCCCACTGGCGTGTCGATGCGTGTGCTCGAACCCTGCATGCGCTATGCACTTTGCTACAACGATGCCGGTCGGTTTGAAGCAGCGCTGACATTCTCTGCGGTCATGCCGCCGCAAGCGTTGACCGCAGTCGGCTCCACATTCGGCAGTGCACAGCACTTCGATCAGCTCGGCCATGTCACAGGCACCATCACGCTGCATGGCGAAACCATTGCCATCGACTGCATCGGCATGCGCGATCGCACCTGGGGTCGCCGACCGGAGAATCGACCACGGCAGGCGGCCTATGTCACTGGCGCTGCGGATGCTGAGAACGGTTTTCTGGCGGTGACGAAAGGCGAAACCGCGCGCGACGAGATCGCCTATGGCTTTCTGCGCAGCGCTGGCCGCACGCTGAATCTCGTCGAAGGTGTGCGCACTGTGGAACGCGATCCGGTGCACGGCTGGATTACTGGTATTCACGTAGCGGCGCGTGACGAAGCGGGGCGCAGGCTCGACGCGCGTGGTGTGCCGCTGTCGCGCATCATCCTGAACCGGCACACCTTCATCGATATCAACAGCCTGATTCGTTGGGACGTCGATGGCACGACCGGCTGGGGCGAAGACCAGGACATGTGGCCGGTACATCGTTGGGCACACTACCGGCGTGTGCGTGCACCGAAGACCTGATCGCTCAAATTGCAGAGTGGCAATGCACATGAATGAAGCAGATCTGCTGGCTCGCATCGCTGACACATTGCGGCGCGACATCGGGCCCGCGGTTACGGACGAGTTCGCGAAAACACAGGCCTTCATGGCCGCAGTGGTCTTGCAGAAGCTGGCTGCGCAGCTCGCGCATACCGATGCGCATGCGCGTGCACAACGGGCCGACATGGATGCGTTGATCGCAGACCTTGAGATTGCGCGCACCGCGTCCGTGCTGCCGCAAACGAGCGAACAGGCAATCACGACGCTTGTGCGCCAGCGCGACAAGGCAGCCCTCAGCGATCTCGTTGCAGCGCTCTACGCGGATCGCGAGCCCATGGGCGACGACCTGTTTGCGCAGCTGCTGAACCGCGTGCGCCGCACGCTGCGTGCAGAAATCGACCGTCGGTTGGTCTACGCCGAATGAGCAGTGCAAGCGAACAGGCAATGGTGCCGCGCATCCTCGAGTACCTGCAGCGCAAACTGCCGAATGCAGAGGCGCTGTCGCTGCACAATGTGCAACGCATCGCGGTGGGTTGGTCACATGAGACCTGGCTGTTCGACCTGCACTTCCGCGAAGTGGGCGACCCGCGTGCGCAACCGCAAGCGCTCGGGCTGTGTCTGCGCAGGGACCCAGGCAATGCGTTGTTGCGGCATCTGTCGGATCTGCAGCAGCAGTTTCGTGTGTTGCAGTGTCTGGAGCACACGGACCTGCCCACGCCGAAGCCGTACTGGTTCGAGCCGGACACTGCGGTACTCGATGCGCCATTTCTGGTGATGGAGAAAGTACGTGGTGCGTGTCCAAGCCCTTGGGGTCGCGATGGGCGTGCGTACTACGCCGCAGCATCGGAGCGCGGTGTGCTTCCAGCCAGCTTCACATCGACACTTGCCACGCTGCACACGCTCGACTGGCGCGCCGCGGGACTGAGCTTTCTCGGCGTTCCCGCAGCAGGCGAGGCGTTTGCCCGCAACGAGATCGCCAAATGGCGCGAGCTGATCGCAGCTGCTGATGCGCCAGCCGAACCTGTGCTGACAGACCTCATCTGCTGGCTCGAGAGCAACATTCCGCCTGTGCAGCAGATCACGCTGGTACATGGTGCTTACCGCACGGGCAATCTGCTGATCGACGTCGATCGCATTTCTGCAGTGTTGGATTGGGAGTTGCAGGTACTCGGCGATCCGATGTACGACGTGGCCTATGTGCTGAGTGACCTCAATCGCGACGGCACGGAGCTGCTGTCGAACCTGGTACAACGCGATGTGTTCTTCCGCGACTACGAAGCGGCAACGGGATTCACCATCGACGAGCAAGCGTGCCGCTTTTACAACGCGCTGTATGCCATGCGTTCGGTTGCGTTCTGGATGAGCGCATCGGGTTTGTATGCGAGTGGCCGCAGTCGTGACCTGCGGCTGGCGCGCACCGCGTGGTCCGTGCCGGTGGTGCTGGCGCGCGCGGCCAGGGAACTCGGCTACTGAGTTCGGCCAGCGCGGCATTCGTTGCTGTACACGAGCATCCAGGTCTTCGCGCCCATCGATCAGTTCCGCTCGGGTGTGGCTTGCCGCCGATGGGCAATGCTGGCTAGTGTCCGACGAGTCTCTTTCGGCAGTGAGGTAAGCGCGAGTGGCAGCGGTAGATTTCACACCGAATCTGCGCCGACACCTCGAGCTCGCGGCATGCGTGGTTCAGGGCGAAACCGTACGCGACGTGGTGGATGCGCTCACGGCGCGCACGCCGGCATTGCGCGGCTATCTGCTCGATGACCAGGACGCACTGCGGCAGCACGTGAACATCTTCGTCGATGGCACGCTGGTGCATGACCGGCGCGGGCTGTCGGACGCCGTGCGCGCCGACTCGAACGTCTACATCGTGCAGGCGCTGTCCGGCGGCTGAGTTCGGGCGTGCACAGGTCAGGCGAACGCAAGGCACATCACCATTCACAGCACGATGAACAACACGACCAATACCAGCATCTATACGAACAGGAGCGTTCCATGCGCATGCTCGTTGGTACTCGCAAAGGCTTGTTCATCTACCGTGGCGAAGGCGCACGTTGGGAAGTTGAACGGCGCGCATTCATTGGCGATCCGGTCAGCCTTGCGCTGCACGACCCGGGTGACGACGCGTTGTACGCGGCGCTCAATCTCGGGCACTTCGGCTGCAAGCTGCACCGATCGGAAGACGGCGGCGCCAGCTGGCAGGAACTGGATGCGCCGCGCTACCCGAGCAAACCTATCGGCCGCGATGACCCGAACCCCTGGTCGCTGCAACGCATCTGGGCGCTGCAAGCGGGCGCCGCTTCGCAACCAGGTCGACTGTGGTGCGGCACGATTCCTGGCGCGTTGTTCCGCTCCGACGATCGTGGCGCGTCCTGGCAACTTATCGAGAGTTTGTGGCGCCGCGAAGAACGCCTCGCTTGGTTCGGCGGCGGCTTCGATCAGCCGGGCATTCACTCGATCTGCATCGATCCGCGCGACGCAAACACGCTGACGGTGGGCGTTTCCATTGGCGGCGTCTGGCGTTCGCGCGACAACGGCGCAAGCTGGACACAACTCGGCTACGGGCTACGCGCCGACTACACACCCGCGGAAAACGCTGCGGATCTGAATCAGCATATTCCGCATCTGCTCGTGCAATGTGCGGGCGCTCCGGACACGTTCTGGACGCAGCACCACAACGGCATCTTTGTTTCCCATGACGATGCGCACAGTTGGCGCGAGATATCGGCGCCGTCGCCCGTGGGCTTCGGCTTCCCGGTGGCCGTGCACCCGCGCGATGGCAACCGAGCCTGGTTCGCGCCTGCGCAGAAAGATTCGTGTCGTGTGCCGATTGATGGGCGCTTTCTGGTCGCCCGCACCGACAACGGCGGCAAGGGTTTTACGCTGCAGCGCCGTGGTCTACCCGAAGGCGAGGCCTGGGACCTCGTCTACCGCCATGGACTTGCCATCGGCAATGACGGCGAATCGCTGGCGATGGGCTCTACAACGGGTTCGCTGTGGTGCACCCAAAACGGCGGCTCGCAATGGCACGTCATCAGCCATCACTTGCCGCCGATTGCCTGCGTGCGCTTACTCGACGACTAGCGAAATCGCCCGCGCCGGGCAGACCTCGATGGCTTGCTCGGCTTCAACGCGTTGCCGATCGGTGGCAATGACGCTGACCAGCAGCTTCGGCGTGCCATCGTCGTTCATCTTCATCAGGTCGGGGTGGTTGTAGTAGCACTCGCCGGAGCGAATGCACTTGTCCAGGTCGATGATGAGCGTAGTAGTCATGTCAGGCGTCGAACTCAAGCCAGAGTTCGGCTGGCGAACGGAAACCGCCTGAGTCGATGGACGGCGAGCGAATACCTTCATGGGTCGCGAACTGCGGCCGGATGTTTGGCAGTGCTTCTGCCAGCCGTGTGCAGGCGATGACCGACTCCTGCCGCGCCATCGCGTAGCCCATGCAGAAATGCTGGCCAATGCCAAAGCCCAGGTGGCCTGGTTTGCCATCGGCATAGCGGCCCGAGCGGTTCTCGCGGCCCATGTGCAGGTCGTCGCGATGAATGTCGAAGGTGTCCGGGTTCTTGAACGCGCGTTCGTCGCGATTGCCTGCACCGAGGTACAGGATGACGCCCGCGCGTTCGGGGATGATCTTGCCGTGCAGCTCGATCTCACGGGTGGTATGCCGAAACTGCGCGTGCACCACAGGGTCGTAGCGCATCATCTCGGTGAACACGTTGGTCCACAGCTCCGGATTCTTCTTCACATCGTCGAGCTGGTCGGGGCGCGTGTACAGCATGTGGTACCACATGTTGCTGATCGCCTTGTCGGTGGTATCGCCACCGGCGGCGAGCAGCAGTGCCACAAAGCCTTTGATCTCCTCGTTGCTCATGCGCTCGCCTTCCAGTTGCGCGCCGACAATGCGGGAGAGCAGGTCTTCTTCAGGGTTCTTGCGCCGCTCCTCGATCAACGGCGACAGGTAGTCCCACATTTCATTGCGCGCCTGGATGCCGCGCGCAAGATGCGCGCCGCCGAATCCGAGCCCGGCGATCAGCGCCTGGTACCACAGCACGAAGGTGTCTTCGTCTTTGCGCGGCAGCCCGAGCATGTTGGAGATCACGCGAATCGGGAACTGCTGGCTGAACTGCTTGACGAGTTCAACCTTGCCCTGGCCCTTGAAACGTTCAATGAGCTCCAGCGCGATGCGGTCGATGATCGGAATGAACGTCTCGAGGCGGTTGCCCACGAACTGCCCGGCGACCACGTTGCGCAACCAGCGGTGCTGTGTGCTGTTGCCGTATTCCAGGATGTTCGGGCCGAACACGTGCTCGGAGCCGAACTTGTAGTTGCCATCGGGCTTGTACACGGCGCGGTCGTAAGCGCCGTTGTCCTGGAAGGCGCCATCCACATCCCAATAGCGGCTGATGATCCAGCGGTTGTGAAAACGGTCGTGGTAGATAGGGTGGTCATCGCGCAGCCGCTTGTAGAGCGGGAACGGGTCCTGCTGGAACTCCGGCTGATCGAACTGCCGGGGGTCGATGGCGCGGGCAAGAAATTCTTCGACGGTGCTCATGCAGATGTACTCATGAAGGGGCGATTGGTAAAGGTTGCAGTGGCGAACGCGCGGGCCCTCTGGCCAACAGCCCGGCGGCCGTGTTGTCTGTGGAGGAGCGGCTGCTCGTGGACGCGGGAACGCTAACTCCCGCTACTGTGACGTGCAACGCCTTGGTAGCATCTGGCCGCTTGGCCGCCAGGCGGGCTCTGCCGTCCAGGCACAGCCAGCGAGGCAATGCCAGCCAGCTGATGCCAAACACCTGACGCCAGCCACCTGACGCCAGCCACCTGACGCCAGCAAGGCATCTCAGATAACCATTGATTGCAATTTTAAGGGGAGGGGCTTACCGATGGACGCACTGCAGGAACTGCTGGAAACCGAGGCCATCCGCAAGCTGCGGCATCAGTACTCGCACTATTTCGACGGCAAGCGTCTGGACGACCTGGTCAGCATCTTCACGGACGACGCAATCTGTGAGTTCGGTCCGGACTATGGTGGCGATTGGGTAGGCAAGGCGCAGATACGTGCCAACTACTCGCAATACACAGAGGCCGCGGGGCCGAACTTCGTCTCGCTGCACGCTGTCACCAGCCACATGGTGACGTTCGTCGATGCCACGACGGCGCACGGCCGTTGCTATCTGCTGGACCTCAATACAACCGAGGGCGCAGAGAACCCGCTCCTGCTGTTCGGCGTGTATGACGACCTGTACAAGAAGGTGGGCGGCGCGTGGAAGATTCACCGCACGCGTATCGATTTCCTGTGGCCCAAGCGGAATGTGTTGCCTGCCCGGCAGTTGTAGCGGCTGTCCTTGCGAAAAAACCTGAGTTCGACCCACCGATTCGGAGCCATGCGCCGGTTATGACGTTTGTAATCACCCAAGCTTGTATTGATGTGAAGGACAAATCCTGCATCGAGGTGTGCCCCGTGAACTGCATCTACGGGGAAACCGAAGATCGCATGTGTTACGTGCATCCCGTCGACTGCATCGACTGCGGGGTGTGCGAGGCCGCGTGCCCGGTGCAGGCAATCTATGCGCTGGACGACCTGCCGGCCGACGCGGTGCGGTTCGTGGCAATCAACGCGCAGTACTTCAGCGATCGCGAAGGCGCGCGCGCCGCGGTTGCGTCAGTTGCCGACGGTGGCAACTGACGCCGTTGCGCGTTCGCAACGAGCGTTTGATTCGTCAGGAATCTTCTCCTCAGAAAGTGTTTCGCCAGGAAAAGCAGCATGAGTAAGCAACCGTACGAGCCTGTGATCCCGCAGAAGCTCGAGGACATCAATTTTCTGGATGTGCAGTTGCAGAACTGCCCGTATCACGCCTACGAAAAGCTACGTAATGAAGCGCCTGTCTGGCGGGATCCGCTGACTGGCTTCTTTGTGGTGACGCGCTTCGATGACGTTCGCGACCTGCTGCTCGAGCCGGCCAAGTTTCCGAATGGCGCGCAGGGCGGGCAGGGTAGCGGCCGTGAGGCATTGAACGCCGACCGCGCGCGGCGCATGCGCGAACTCTATGAGACGAAGGGCTGGTTGCCGGCGCCAACGCTTGCAGGTCGCGACGACCCGAATCACAAGCAGATGCGCGCAATGTTCAACGAGGCATTCCGGCCAAAACGCATCAACGCGATGGATCCGTTCGTCGAGTCCACCGCGTACAAGCTCATCGATGCGTTCGTGGCCGATGGCAAATGCGATTGGGTAAAGCAGTACGCGGTACCGCTGCCGTTGATCATCATCGGCCATCAGATGGGCGTGCCGGAGTCCGACATCTGGCGCATCAAGGCCTGGACCGATGCCTGGGTACAGCGGCTCGGCATGATGCAGACGGAAGAAGAAGAGCGCTGGTCGGTCGAGATGGAGATCGAGGCGCAGCACTACTTCCAGGCGATCTTCGAGAAGCTGCGCAAGACGCCTGACGATACGTTGGTGTCGGAGATGGTGAACCGCGTCATTCCCGAATGGGGCCGGCCGCTCAACGACAACGAACTACATGCGGAAATGATGGCCGACACCTTTGTTGGTGGTTCGGAAACCAGCACCAACGCCATTTCCGCGGGCGTCATGCTGCTGATTCAGAACCCCGATGTGTGGGCCAAGCTCAAGTCGAACCCCGACGAATACCTGCGCACCTTCGTCGAAGAAGTGCTGCGCCTTGAGGGGCCGGTGCAGGGTTTGTTCCGCAATGCGGCAGCCGACATCGAACTGCACGGCGTGTTGATTCCCAAGGGTTCGTTGATCAACGTGCGCTACGCAGCGGCGAACCGCGACGAGCGCGAGTTCGATTGCCCGGAGAAACTGGACCTGGATCGTGACAAGCCGGGCCGTCATCTGGCGTTTGGCTCGGGCATCCATCACTGCCTCGGGGCACCCCTGGCGCGGCGCGAGTTGTACTGGGCCTTCAAAGCACTGGTCGATCGCGTCGACGAGATGTGGTTTGCACCAGGGCTGAACGATTTCACGGTGGCGCCAAACTTCGCGCTGCGCGCGTTGAAGGAACTGCACATCGAGTTCAAGGCCAAGAAGTAGACCGGAAAAGAGAAGTCGCCCGAAAAAGAGAAGTAGACCGGAAAGATTCAGAGCATTTATTCAGACCTCGGAGAGCAGAACATGAGCGGACGATTGGAAGGAAAAGTCGCAGCGATCACCGGCGCATCCAGCGGCTTTGGCGCAGCCACGGCGCGGCGCTTCATTGCGGAAGGCGCGCGCGTGGTCCTGGGTGACATTCAGGAAGGCCCGGGCGCGGCGCTGGCGCGCGAGCTTGGCAATGCCGCCGTGTTCATGCCCTGCAACGTGACCAAGGAAGATGACATTGCAGCGCTGGTGGATCGCGCGGTCAGCGCGTTCGGCCAACTGGACATCATGTTCAACAACGCTGGCATCGTGGGCGCGGTCGGTCCGATCGCCACAACACCTGCTAATGAGTGGATTGCGACCCTCGACATTCTCTTGAACGGCGTGTTCTACGGAATGAAGCACGCGGGACGCGTGATGCAGCCGCGCATGTCCGGTTCGATCATCAGCATGGCCAGCACTGCGGGTGTTCAGGGTGGTCTTGGCCCGCATGCATATGCAGCGGCGAAGCACGCGGTCGTTGGCTTGACCAAGAACGTCGGCGCCGAACTGTGCCGCTATGGCATTCGCGTGAACTGCATCGCGCCGGCCGGCATGGCGACGGCGATGGTCGCGAATGTGATGTCAGGCGATCACCAGGCGATCGAAGCGACCAAGAAGGCATTGGCGGCGGCATCGCCGTTGATCAATCGTCCCGGTGTTGCGGAAGACGTTGCCAACGCGGCGCTCTGGCTGGCCAGCGACGAGTCCGGTTACACCAACGGCCACACGCTGACCACGGACGCAGGCATCACCACCGGTTCGACCAACGGCAACCCGGCATTCGACACCTATCAACCGATGTTCCGTGAGGCAGGCAAGAAGGGCATTTAGCCTGCCGACGCGCGACTCAGTCGGTGCAGTGCGCAGTGACACAGTTCACTGCGCTTGCGGCCGCTGCCAAATCAACGAGTACCGCCACAGCAAGTGGCGACGAAACTGCACGCCGGGCAGCAACTGCTCGGCGATGCGTCGCACCTGTCTGTAGGTTTCTGGCGGCGGCCAGAGCGTGGGTGCCGAATGTTCCCAGTAGCGCTTGTTGAGCTTGTGCAGTCGGGTGCTGATGGCGCCGCCAACTTCCCATGGGAGGTCGCGTGGATATTCGCTGGCCGCGAGGCCGATGACGCCCAGCGTGCCACCGGGTCGGACCCATTCGCGCAACCGCAGCAGGCCTGCTTCGGCGCCAAGGTGATGCAGCGTCGCCACCGATAGCACCGCATCGAACGATTCGGGGGCCAATGTCGTCTTGAAGACATCACCGCAGACGTACTCAACATTCGTCTCGGCTGTCGTTGTGCGCGCAAGTTCGATGCTCGTCGCGTGCAGATCAATACCGATGACGTGCGCTGCAGTCTGCGCAGCCGCACGGGTCAGTGTGCCTTCGCCACAACCAACATCCAGCACTCGACTGCCTGGCCGCACGGCCGCGAGCAGCAGTGGGTGGTAGTGGATGTTGTGGTTCCAACGGTCAGCGTTATTCATCGTGATGCGCTTGTCGTATCTGCTGCGTGGTGCGTTATGTTCCCGTTCATCGGAGCGGTTGTGAGGTCCACATGCCTGAATTGATCTACACCGGCGGATGCCTGTGCAAGGCCGTGCGCTACGAGGCACGCGGCGTGCCGCTGTATCGGGCCGTCTGCCACTGCGACAGTTGCCGGCGTGCCACCGGCGGCGCGATGGTGCCCTGGGCGACATTCAACGACGCCCGCTTCAAGGTGACGCATGGCCAGATGACCGAGTTCGCTTCGTCAGCGCAGGTGCTGCGCGGCTTCTGTGCGCGCTGTGGTTCGGCGCTGACCTACCGCCATGAAGGGCGGGCCGGTGAGGTGGACATCACGACCTGCACCCTCGATGGACCGGCAGCGTTGGTGCCGGCAATGCACGTATTCGTTCAGGACAAGTTGCCCTACGTGCAGTTGGCTGACGGTTTGCCGCAGTTCGATACGCTTCCGGATGGCGGTAGTTAAGCCGTCTGCGGATTGCCAACGGCCTGCTCGTCTTCGCGTCTGCGCATGACGGCCACACGCAGGTGCTTGAGGCTGAGCCCAAGTGTGATGGCCGCGATGGTGTAGTTCACCGTCGCCAGCGACGCGATGCTCTTGTCGATCGCGTCCTCGCGCCCGAACACGTAGTCGTTCACCAGCGCCACGATGAGCGGTGCGATGAGGTACGAAAGGAACTGCACGCAGATCAGGTAGGCGGCCACCAGTTGCCCGCGCAGCCGATTCGGCGCAATGGCTTCAAGCGCAGAAATGCTGAGCCCGGACGGCATGGCCATGAAGAATGTGAGCGGCACGAGGAACACTGCGGCGATCCAGCCTTCGTTCCACAGCGGCATGATGACCGCGACGGGGCCCAGGCCCAATGAACACCAGAAGGCCACGCGCATCGGCGCGTCGGCACCGCCGCGTGCAGTCAACCGGCCTGCGTAGTAGCCCGCCCAGATGCTGCCGATCAAGCCGATGATGAGTGCAATGAAGCCGTACGTGAGGCCGATTTCCGTGCCGGTCCAGTGGTACTTGCGCTTGAACAGTTCGAACACCCAGGTCATCAGCGCGTAGCCCTGGATCGACAGGCACAGGTAGCCGATGAAGTGCAGTGACAGATAGCGGCCACGCGATCGCATGAAGGCGAATACTTCACGCATCGGGATGCCGTCGGTGCGTTCCGCAGACAGCCCGCGCCGCACGGGCTCTTTGATGGTGAATATGAGCGCGGCAAGCAGTATCCCTGGCAGACCAACTGCAATCAGCACGACCTGCCACGAGAACAGTTCACCTGCGACAGGCACGACAAACTTCGGCTGGCCTTCCAGCCAGTCGATGAGCGGCCCACCCACGATGTTGGCGATGCCGGTACCAATGAATGGCGCGGCACCGGTCATGCCATAGGCGAGCGGCAGGCGATGCCGCTGAAACGTGTCGGCCAGCAGTGACGCGGACGATGGGCCAAGCGCGGCCTCACCCACGCCGAGCCCCATGCGTGCGAGAAACAGTTTGATGAAGGTGTTCGCGCCGCCTGCAAGCGCCGTCATCAGGCTCCAGAAGAAGATGCCACCGATAATGATGTTGCGCCGGCTGGTGCGATCCGCGAGCCGCGCCAGCGGCACCGTTGCAATGGTGAACACCAGCGAGAACGCGAGACCAATGATCAACGAGACTTCGGTGTCGCTGAGCCCACCGAGGTCGCGTTTGATCGGCCCGATCATGACGTTCAGGATCTGCCGGTCGATGAACGACAGCGTGCCGGCCAGTGTCATCAGGATCACCACCCACCACTGATACGCGGTAATGGGCGGGTGTTCCTCGTTCATGTTCGATTCGGCCATCGGTGTCTTTGCCCGGTGCAGCGCTTCAGGACTTCGCGAACGGTGAACGCTGCGCGAGCAGCTTTTCGCGGTTGTACAGCGTGTCTTTGCGGTTCTGCTGGCTGCGCAGTTCCAACGGTGTGTTGAAGTAACCCTGCGAGGCGGGGGCTTCAACACGTGTCCAGTCGGTCATGCCGATGCGGCTTGCGATCTTCCACACGCCGTTGCGCTTTTCCTGGCGGTCCATGTAGCGGCCACCCACCCAGAAATCCATCTGGGTATCGTAGGCGTTTGCTGCGGCAAGCTTGTCGCCTTTCGCGCGCATGCGATGGAACGCTGTGAAGTACGCCTCGGTGTATGCGGTCACACCGTCGTCCTCCACCTCGATGAAGATGTTGCCGAGGTGGTGATGCGTGTGGGTGTGCGTCGACAGCACTTCCAATGCAAAGGCGACGAAATCACCAGGCTTGCCAGGCTTGGACGGCAGCTTCGGGTCGCTGCTCGGGCCTTCAAAGCCATGATGGTGATAGGCGTCGGGGTGAAAAACGCTGCGCAGCAGTTGTTCATCGCGGTGATCGATGGCGCGGCAGTAGGTCATCATGACTTCGGCGCAGACTTGTTTGTCCAGCAGCCGCTGCAGATGTGGTTCTGCAACCGTGGCCACGGCGCCCGCTTGCAGCATGCGTTTGATACTCATGTGGGTCGTCCTCTGTTCGACAGTGAAAAGCGTTCAACGCAGGTGTTGAAGGCGGGCGATTCGGCGCGGGCACTCAGGTCGGCGCGTTTCCCGTTGTGCGGAATACCTCAGTCGCACGGACCTCCGCGTCTACGATACTGCGCGCAGACGGGCGGCTGATGGTGCGCTGGTACCAGGCGTCGAACACGGGCCAGCGCCGCGCATCGAGCGGCGCACCGGCGAGGTCCAGCAGGCGCACCGGTGACACCAGCGCAATATCGGCCACGCTGAACTGTTCGCCGAGCCACGCACCCTGGCGCGGCGCAACGGACTCAAGGTAGTCGAACACGGGCGGAAACGATTCGGCGAGGTAGTTGGTCACGGCGGCCTGATCGATGGGCCTACTGGTGCGAATTGGAATGATGATGTGCATCCAGAAGATGCGCGCGCAGACCTCGACCAGTTTGGTGTCGCCGTATTCTTCGAACCACAGCGCTCGTGCGCGTTCGCGCGGCGCAGCCGGATAGAGCGCCGGTTGCGGATGAATGTGTTCCAGGTAGTCGCAGATCACCGACGAATCAGCGATCAGATGGCCGTCGTCCTCTTCGAGAATCGGCACCCGGCCCAGCGGATTCATGGCGAGAAAACGTGGCGTCTTGGCCAGCGGGTCGAGTTCCCGCGGTTCGAAAGCCAGGCCTTTCTCTTTCAATGCAATCCAGGCCTTGCGCACGAAGGGCGAGGTTGCGGGGCCGTGCAGTTTCAGCATGCAGATCGTTCCTGAAGCGAGTGAACGCTGAACTCAGCGGCGTTGCGGTGCTTCGCGGATGAGGTCCGTCACGCCGTCCCAGGTTTCGTGCATGGTCTTCCAGCCCTGGAACAGGTCCACGATGCGTGGCGCATCGCCGTGCAGCTCGACATAGCAGCCGAGATCCTTGCGGCAGTCCATGTACGCCACGTAGTCGCCGCCCCACAACGTGCAGGCGGTTTCGTAGCCGGCGTCGTTGAAGCGTTTGATCTCACCTTCCAGGTCGTGGATCAGCAGACCAATGTGGTGAAAGCCGTACTGGCCCTTCGGATACATGTCGCGGTAGATCGACGGCGTGTCGTCATGCTGGGCGATGAACTGCACGTGTGCCGGGCCCGCTTGACCGAAGGCATAGCTGACATCGGCCTCGATAGGCTCGCCGCGGTAGCGAAAATTCTCGGCGATGTGGTGACGAACCACGTGGAATGGGCCGGCGCCCATCATCTTGTTCCACTTGTGGCATGCCTCGTCGATGTCTTCCACGAAGTACGCGTACTGCCAGATCGGATGCCGAATGATGCTCATGTGTTTCTACCTCCCCAGGTTCGCCCAACCTTATCAGACGAACTCGGATTGTTAGTAGACTCAGACGATTCCAGGTCGTTGGGCACGCACTGCTTGGGGGCCTGGTGTTTGCTTCAGATCCAGATTTGCTTCAGATGCAGACTTGCTTCAGCTACTCATTTGCTTCAGCTAGAGAAAGGGGGAGAGCCAGATGTCCATTGAGAACGGCGCACGATTCATTCGGCGGCTGCGCGAAGATCCGGCCCTGCGGGCCAAGGTGTTGCAGGGTGGCGCTGACGGCTTCCTGCAGGCGAGCGCGGACGCAGATGCGTCTGCCAGTGCATACGATGTTGTTGCTGCGTTGACCAAGCAGGTTGAAGCCGAAGCGGCCGCGCGTGCCTCGGGCAAGAAGAAGCTGATCCTGATGGGGCTGGTCGAACCGAAGTCCGACGACCTGGTGGCCGCGTTCAAGCAGTGGTACCTCGGCAACCACATCGAGGACACCTTCAACTGCCCGAACATCAAGTCGGTGCGCAGCTTCAAGGCTGAGCGTGGATTTCTTGGCAAGGCGCCTTCTGGCTACCTGACGATCTATGAGTTCGAAGGAGAAGACGCCGAAGCCGCAGAGAAGGCGCTTGGCGCTTATCAGTCGGACCCGAAGAGCTGGAGCAAGCGCGAGCCCAACAATGACTCGATGGCAATTGTCGGGGCAGGTTGGTATTCGGAGGCGGTCAGCTTTGGCGTTTGAGTGGGCGAGCCGGCTGACGGGCGGAGGCGGTGATTACGAGATCGCTCCTGCAGATGTTTCGGCCGCATGGTTTCGATGGCTGAGTGCCGCCGTCTGCAGCACTCACCCTGCGGTTTGCTTGGCGCTCGCTGCCCGGCGTCAAGGGTTCGCAATGCGCAGGCTGCGCCCGCCCTTGACCCCGGGCATCGAGCAGGAGCGGTGAGCGCGAGTGGCGAGCACGATGCGCGAGCACGGGCAATGGGCGCGAACTGCCAACAGTCGATACGTTCTTGCTTGAATAAATGGCACCCCTGTTTGGTCGTTAGAGCAATGAATTCGCTGATGGATCGTTGATGGTCCGATACTGCATGGCCATGCAGTGGAGTGGCCAGATCATGAATCAGTGCATTGCTCTTGAAGGGCTCGAGGCCCACCCCGTATGTGCCATCGAAGAAGAACTGCTGGCACTCAACGCCAATCTGAATGCCGCGACCTATCGCTTCCTGGTGCTGGCCCGCGAGTTCGACCGGCGCATGGCCTGGGCCGATTGGGGCATGCGCTCCATGGCGCATTGGCTTGGCTGGAAGTGCGGCATCGGCTCGGTGGCGGCGCGGGAGCAGATGCGCGTAACGCATGCGCTTGTTGGTTTACCTGATACGGCAGCTGCGTTCGCGTGTGGGCGCATCAGCTACTCGAAGGTGCGTGCGCTCTCCCGTGTGGCAACTCGCGAGACCGAAGGGTTCTTCCTGAACATCGCCGAGCACGGTACGGCAGGACACCTTGAACGCATCGTGCGGTATGCCAAGGGCGGGTTGGCACTGGATGACCCAGAACGCCTGCAGGCCATGGTCGAGAACATTGCCTGCGACTCAGGCTGCACGCACGAGCAATTCCTGCATGCCCACCACATTCAGCACTGGTCGAGGCAGGGCGAGACATCGCTTACGAACCTCGTCACGATCTGCTCCTTCCACCACACCTTGCTGCACGAAGGCGGTTATTCAGTGCGTCGGCTGATGGATGGCTGCTACGGGTTCAAGACGCCGGCCGGACGTGTGATCCTGGCATCAGCGCCAGCAATGCATGGCGGCGCGGAAGACCTGCGGATTGCCAACCAACAGCACGGGGTGGATGTTTCAGCAGAAACCGGCGCGTCTCACTGGGATGGCAGCCCGGTGGACTACCACCACGTGATGCTCACGTTCTTCCAATACGGCGAGTTGGCGAAGTACCACGCTGCACACCACCGCCACGCATGATGTCACCGCACACGTCGTAGCCACCTGCAAATACATCTCGGCCCAAACCCAATCTAACCCCGCGACAGTTGGGGGCATGTCGGCGCAAGCGCATCGACATGCCTACATGCGTGCAGTGGGTAGCGCGTATGTGGGTAACAACCAAGCGCAATCTCACGCACAACTGGTACCGGATTGAGTGATCAGTTCAACGCAGATGTGGCGACTGGGTTTCGGGTACATGCTGGCTGACTGGGGCTGCTCAAGCCCACTAAGCCCCAGCCGGCCGAAACTGCGGCACGACAACGGGCTCACCGCCCGCGTGGCTAGCGCGCTGCTCGAACGTGACGCTGACCGGCATGCCGATGTGCACGCGCTCGGGGTCGCATTCAACGATGTTCGACATCATGGTTGGGCCCTCTTCCAGCGTGACGAGTGCGACAACGTAGGGCACGTCTGCCTCGAACGCTGCGGATACCGCGCGTCTGATGATGGTGAAACTCTTCACACTGCCGCGACCACTCGCTGCGTGCCATTCCACGGCACGCGATGAGCACTTGGTGCAGATCAACCGTGGATAGAACTGCATGTGGCCGCAGTCGTTGCATTTCTGAATGAGCAGCTGGTGATTTGCGGCGCCTTGCCAGTACGGCCGTGTTTCTGCGTTGGCGATGGGCAATGGTTTCTGCATTGCGGTCATCGTGCCTCCCGACCAAGGATGAGTGAGCAGTGGCTGGAAAGGATGCCACCCTGCGCATGCAGGAAAGCGGTATTTGCATCGGCCACCTGGCGTGCACCGGCGGCTTGGCGCAGCTGCAGTGTGGCTTCGGTCAACGCAAACATGGAGCCTGGATTGCCGGGATGGCAGTGCGACAGCAATCCGCCGTGCGTGTTCATGGGCAGCTGGCCACCAAGCCGCGCATGACCATCGGCAACAAACGCGCCGGCTTCGCCTGGCTTGCAGAAGCCAAGATCTTCCAGCTCCAGCAGCACCACGGGCGTGAAGCAGTCGTATAGCTCGATGAAGTCCATATCCCGCGGCCCAAGCCGCGCCATGGCGTAGGCACGTTCGCCGGCCTGCCGTGCAAATGAACTGGTCAGGCTCTGCGCCTGGCTGATGTGTTCGTGGCCATGGCCTTCGCCGGCGCCCAACAGGTAGACAGGGGTGTGCGGCAGGTGTCTGGCGCGCTCGGCAGACGTCAGCACAATGGCCGCGCCGCCATCGGACACCAGAGAACAGTCCAGCAGGCGCAGTGGGTCGGCGATCAAGCGGCTGTTCAGCACGTCGGCCACGCTGATCAGTTCACGCATCTGCGCACCTGGATGCAGCGACGCGTGATAGCGCGCGTTCACAGCGACAGCGGCGAGTTGTTCTGGCGTTACGCCGTATGCGTCCATGTACGCGCGCGCGATCAACGCGTAGTAGCCGGGCACCGTGCAGCCATAGGGCGTTTCGAACTGCGGGTGCCCCGAGGACGACTGCATCACCATCGCCTGATCACGCGTGAGCCCGGTGCGCAGACTGTCGGCCATGGAGATGACCACGGTTTCGCATACGCCATGTGCAATCGCCATCGCGGCTTGATGCACCACTGCAAAAGTGGTGGCGCCGCCCGCGCCTGCGCTTACGCAGTACTTCGGAAAGATCTGCAGGTACTCGGCCATGGCTTCGGCGTGATACATGTGCGGCTCGGCCATGCTGTTGCATGTAACGAGGCCGTCGACCTGACTCTTGTCAATGCCCGCATCGGCCAGTGCGCGTAGTGCGGCATCGATGCAAAGCTGGGTGGCACTCAGGTCCGGTACTTTGCCTACCACGGTGTCTGCGGCACCGACGATGGCTACTTTTCCTTTGATGGATTCAAGGCTGGCTGCCATCGACTAACCCTCGTTGAAGCGCAGGACCGCAGTGCCGGGCGTGATGACTTCGCCGCCCGCGTTCCTGATGAACAGCTCAACGGTAACGGTGCGCGCAGCTGGATCGATCGCGGTGATTCGGCCGCCAGAGGTCAGCGTGTCACCGATGTAGGCGGCCTGACGATTGGAGTACTCGATGCTCACGAGATCCGCGGCATCCAGCGCCCAGTCGTCAACGACCTGGCCGAGCCAATCGCCCATCTGCGGGCCGGCGATCACGAGCCCCGGGTAGCCCTCGACCTGTGTTGCATAGGGCAGATCGAAGTGAATGCGGTGTGCGTTCCACAGCACGGCGTTGTACATGAACAACTGCACGTTATCCGGCGTGTATTCGCGTTCGGGCAATGCATCGCCCACATGCAGGTCGGCAAACACTGGCGTACTCATCGCAGGATTCGCATGGTGGTTTCTGTAATCACCGGTGTGCCGTCATCGCGTCGCACATCAAGCACAACTGAATAGAAGATCAGCGGCCCCGAGCGGCCCTGCTTGTCGTAGATCTCGGTGAGCGTGCGCGTGCCTACCAGTACATCGCCAGGACGAATCTTCGCGTGGTACGCAACCTTCAGGCCGCCGGCCATCGCTTTCTCCAGCGGGAACTTCGGCAGCAGCGCGTCGATGGACACGCCGTCCGGCGACAGCATGTCGCGCTCTACCACATCCCAGAACAACGACACGTGAAACAGCGGCGGTGCTTCGTCGCCATCCAGGTATCTGCGTTGCCGTTGATTGGTGGCGATGGCGTATTTGCGAACATCGCGGCGCGTCACGACTTCGGTGCGGGGCGCCGACTGCTTGCCGATGTTTGCCAGCAGCGCAGGCGACAGCAGAGGCGTGTCCGAGTTCGGCGCACTCATACGTTCTTGCCTCGGTCTTTCCAATAGGGGTCGCGCAGTTCGCGCTTCAGAATCTTGCCGGTCGGTGCTTTGGGCAGGCTGTCCACGAAGTCCACCGAGCGCGGCTTCATGTAGCTGGCCAGATTCGCGCGGGCAATGTCGATGATGTCCTTCTCTGTTGCCGTCATGCCTGGCTTCAACACCACCACGGCTTTCACTGCCTCGCCCCACTCGTCGTCCGGTACGCCGATCACGGCGGCTTCGAGCACGGATGGATGCTTGTGAATTGCGGCTTCCACCTGCGTGGAATACACGTTCTCACCGCCGCTGATGATCATGTCTTTGGCTCGATCCACGATGAACACGTAGCCGTCTTCGTCCCAGGTGGCGATGTCGCCTGTCCACATCCAGCCATTGCGAATGGTCTGCGCCGTGAGTTCCGGGCGGCGCCAGTAGCCGACCATGTTGGCCTCGGACTGAATGACGATTTCGCCTGTGCTGGTGTTGTCCTTCGGTACATCGTTGCCGTCTTCGTCGACAACGCGTACGCGGGTGACGAAGCCTTCGCGGCCGCAGGAGTTCAAGCGCTCGGCGTGAACGCCTGCCACCGCCTTGATGTGATCTTCCTGCGACAGGAAGGTCATGGTCATGCCTTCGGTCTGGCCATAACCCTGAATCAATGTGCAGGGAAAATTGCTGAGCGCAGCCTTCACAACCGTCGCCGGCATCGGCCCGCCGCCGTACTGAATGTTGCGCAGGCTTGCGATGTCGTAGCTGCTGAAATCCGGCACCGCCATCATCCAGTTCAGCATGGTGGTGATGCCAAGGAACGCCGACACGCGTTCTGTCTGAATGACCTCGAGCGCCTGCTTGGCATCGAAGTTCACCAGCACCACCGGGCAACCGTGTGCCATGTAGTTCATGGCCAGGCACACCGGGATATGAAACATCTGGCCGGTGAGCATGTACACGTCGGTGGCCACAACGCGTTCAGCGACTGTCTGGTTCAGCATGCCCATGAACAGCGACTTGTGTGTGTGCAGCGCACCTTTGGACAGGCCGGTTGTGCCGCCGGTGTACAGGATGAGCACGGGGTCATCGTCGACGATGCTCGGCGATGACGCTGGCTCTGCATCTGGCGCTGCAGCAATGAACGCGTCGTAGCTGCCATCGCTGCCGGGGCCGAAATGCAGGTTCGCCTTCAGCTTCAGCGCACCTTCCAGTGCTTCGCGCTCGGCCGCGAATTCCTGCGCGGTCACGAACGCGCTTGGCTCACCGTCTTCGAGGATGCGCGCAAGCTCCGGTGCCGCAAGCCGCCAGTTCAACGGCTGGGCGATCAAACCGACGCGTGCGCAGGCGTAGTACACCTCGAAATACTCGATGCTGTTCTTCGACAACACCGCAACGCGATCACCTTTGCGGAGGCCAGCGGCCAGCAGCCCGTTGGCCAGCCTGCGTACACGCTCGTCCAGTGCGCCATAGGCGATCCGTCGGCCGGTTGGAATGTCGATGATGGCCGGGCGCGCGGCGTCAATCGCGCCCCACTTGCGTGTGATGTAGCCGATGTTCACGTGTCAGCCACCTGCCGGCAGGCGCAACACCAGCTTGCCTTTGTTCTCGCCGCGATACATGGCCTGCAGCGCGGCCGGGAAGGCGCCCACGTTGCCATCCACAATGTGCTCGGGCATCTTCATCCTGCCCTGCTTCACGAAGGCCGACAGGCGACGCCGGCCCTCGTCGTAGCGATTCGCATAGTCGAATACCACAAAGCCCTGCAGGCGCGCGCGCATGGTGCCAAGCCAGATGTAGTTGCTCGGGCCGGCCATGGTCTCGGCGCCGTACTGGGACGTGGAGCCGCACATCAGTACGCAGCCGTGCATGCCGATCAAACGCAGGCTCTCGTCAAGCACCGGCCCGCCGACGTTGTCGAAGATGCTGTCGATGCGCTCGGGCGCGGCACGTTCCAACTGTTGGCGGAAGTCGTGGTCGCGATAGTTGATGGCGATGTCGTAGCCCAGTTCATCGACGAGCCATCGGCATTTTTCTGGTGTGCTGGTGAGGCCGATGGTGCGGGCGCCTGCCAGCTTCGCGAGCTGGCCGGCGATGGAGCCGACGGCACCTGCCGCGCCATTCACGAGCACGGTTTGACCTGGTTGCGGCTTGCATTCCTCGGTGATGGCGAAGTACGCCGTCAGTCCTGAGACACCGAACGGCCCGAGCCAGCTGGAGAGCGGCGACAAGCTGGTGTCGCAGCGCTCAAGGCCACTGCCATCGGAGATCGAATAGTTCTGCACGCCCAGCGAGCCCATGACTTTGTCGCCGACTTTGAAGGCGGGGTTGCGACTTTCCACCACTTCGCCCGCTGCCGTGCCATGCACCGGATCGCCGGGTTTCACCCGGAACAGGAAATCGCTGGAGTCGCGCACGATCAGCCGCAAGGCGGCATCCACGCCCACGAACTGATTGCGGACCAGGATCTCGCCGTCTTTCGGCTGCGGTACTGCGCTTTCGCGTACCTCGAAATCGTCCGCGCCTGCGTCGCCTTCCGGCACCCGCGCGAGGTGCAGCGTGTGATTGCGTTCGTTGATTCCAGAGGCCATGAGCACTCCTCCCGAGTGATTGCGTGATGGTTCGCGCGGGCCCGATGTTCTTACAAAAAGGAACGATGGTGTCAGCAAAGGGAAAGCGTTGGAAATCCCTTTGGCCCGGCAGCGAGTGTGGCCCCGACAAGGTTGTTGTTGGTCGGCGTTGCTAAAACAATGAAATCTGTTAGATCATTGACGTGGGGGTGTGCTGCCTATGCCTATGGGGGCACCCAGTGCCGTTCGGGACTGATTGTTCGAACCACTGTCTTTTTCATTGAAACCAAAAGAGGGGTGGGTATGTACCGCCGTAGGAACCAATTTGTCCGTAAGCCGCTGAGGCTTGCGTTCATGACCGTACTTGCATCGACCGCGCTCGTGCAGGCCGTCAGTGCGCAAGAGGCCGCGCCGGCCAAGCAGGAAGCCGGCAAGCTCGAAGAGATCATCGTTACCGGTACAAAGCGGGACGTCAGCCAGCAGGAAGCGCCGCTCGCGGTCACCGCGATCACGGGTGAGAGCCTTGAAGCCACGTTCTCCACTGATCTGCGCACGCTTGGCTCGATGGCACCGAACGTGGTGTTGACCAACCAGACCGGCTTCAACGCCATCGCCGGTGGTATTCGTGGCACGGGGTCCATTTCGATCCTCACCACGCAGGACGCTAGCGTCGGCATCTCCATCGACGACTTCGCGCTGAACCACGTGCAGGCGCAGTTCGTCGAACTGTTCGACATCGACCAGATCGAGATCTACCGCGGTCCGCAGGGCACCCTGTTCGGCAAGAACAGCACCGGTGGTGCGATCCAGATCACCACGAAGCGTCCGAACATGGACGAGTTCGAGTCGACTGTGGCGCTGACCTACGGCTCGATCAAGGGCAACGAGCAGCGCAAGGTAAAAGCTGCGTTCGACCTGCCGTTGATTCCTGGCGAGTTGGCGTTCCGCTTTGCGGGTGTGTACGACAGCTCCGAAGGCTTCTACACCAACAGCAAGAAGGCATCGGACTTTCCGAACAACATTCCGCTGTTCGCAGCGTTTGGCTTGAACCCGATCAATGCGCCACTGCCGCCGGAACTGAACACCGGCACATCTGGTGCCCATGAAAGCCTGAACGACAAGAACATCTTTGCGGGCAAGGCCAAACTATTGTGGCAGCCGAATGACTCGTACGAGGCCTATGGGATCTACGAGATCGTGCGCGACCGGTCGGATTCACCTCCGGGTGTGAACGAGTCGCCGGCGGGCGAAGGCTTTCTGCTGCCAGCACTGGGTTTCTCCGGTATCCAGGCCGCAAATCACAGCGATCCGTTCAAGACGGGTGTGACCCAGCAGGGTAATGGCGTCAATCTGCGTGCGGGTCACCAGGTCGACGTTGACGGCATCTATCTGAAGCAGTCGCTTGAGCTCGGCAACTTCACCCTGAAGTCGGTCACGGGCTATCGCTATCAGGAGGAGACACTCGCCAGCACCTACACGGGTGAAGCGTTCAACTCACTCTTCGATGCATCACGTAACCTTGAGCGTACCCAGTTCCAGCAGGAATTCCGGCTGATTTCGAACCTGGATGGCCCGTTCAACTTCGTTGCGGGTGCAGGCTACTTCACCGACGACCTCGACTTCAGGTCAATTGCGACCGTGGGTCTGCAATCGTTGCTGCCGGCGTTTAACACCACGACGAACAGCTTCCTCGACACGCGCGGCTTCATTAACCTTAACCTGGACTTCATCAACGATCCGGGCGTGGGCAACGTGCAGCAGGAGCGGAAGTCCTATGCGGTGTATGCCGACGGCACGTATGAGATCTCTGATCAGTTCAGCCTGACGGCGGGTGTGCGTTACACATACGACCAGAAGGACTTCACCAAGCACGCCAGTGGTGGCGGTGCCTGCAATGAGTTCACCAAGGCCGCAGACGCGCGCTTGATTAACCCGGCGCTGCCCTTCAGCCTGGCGAACTGCAGGACGGACAACCGTTCAAGCGCGTTGAGCCGTTTTGGCCTGCGTGGCAATCAGTACGACCCACGCGACGACCTCGGCCCGGATTCGCACTACGGTTTGAACCTGGAAGACGACGACAAGTGGGCTGACGTGACGTGGCGTGTTGCTGCGAACTACAAGATTGATGACCAGCAACTCGTGTACGGCACGATCTCGACCGGTTATCTGTCCGGTGGTTTCAGCGAAACCTGCTCGTCAGTGAGGACCTGCCAATCCTTCGATCCTGAGACCAACACGAACTTCGAAGTGGGTTTCAAGGGCGACTTCCTGGATAGCACCCTGCGCGCCAACGTGGCCGTGTTCTACATGGCTTTCAAGGATCTGCAGCGCAACCAGGTGGTGCCGTTCAC
>CAMAVY010000025.1 GCA_945861675.1 Klebsiella pneumoniae
GTCGAAGCGCGGGCACAGGGTTGGCTGGTGTTCCTGAGTTTCCGGCCCCGCGAAGGCCTGCGCGCGCTTGCCGACATGGCCGTTGACCTTGTGGGCAGTGGTCGTGCCGCGCGCCTGGAACTGCCCGAGCTCAGTCGAGCCGGTGTGGCTGCACTTGTTCAACAGGTGCGAACGGCGCGACACCTGCGCGGCGGCGCTGCGCCTGCATCTGCATCTGTATCTGGGCACGAGATCGATCAGATGCACCGCGACAGCGGCGGCAATCCGTGGTTCGTTGAAGCACTGGCGCGCGGTGATGCCACGCTGTCTGCGGCACACCAGCACCTGCAGGTGCAGCTGACGCGCATCGAACGTGATCTGCCTGGCGCGATGGCGGTACTCAATGCATTCAGTGTGGTGACCCGGCCAATCAGCTTCGCGGTGGTGGCGGACATCTGTGGCGGCGATACCAGCCGTTTGCGCGCACTGCTGCAGGTGTTGCGCGACGCCAGGATTCTGGTGGAAACCAACGACACCTGGCAGGTGCGCCAGGAGTTGCTGCGCCAGGCGACGATGGCCGCAATGATCCCTGCCGATGTGCGCGATGCGCATCGCCGCCTTGCAGACGCATTGCTGGAAGAGGGTCGCGCGGCAGAACTGGCCATGCACTTTGCCGCCGCGGGGGACGGGCGCGCTGCAGGTTGGGCACTGCGCGCCGCGCGTGAGGCGATTGCAATGGAGGCCCACGCTGAAGCCTATGCGCAGCTGGTGCGGGCGCTGTCGGGTGAGTTGGCCGGTGAGTTGTCGACGGCCGCTCGGCTGCTCGCGTATGAGCTTGCAGCGACAGAAGCGAGTGCGTTGTTTCGCGTCGAAGAACCCGTCCGCCTCGCGCAGCAGGGTCTTGCACTGGCCGGCGGTGATCTGGCGGCAGCCGTGCGTCTTGCAACCTCGTTGGCGTTGACACTGCACTGGCGCGGGCAGGTCACGGAAGCAGACGTCTACTGGCGCCGTGCTGCCGAAGACGCTGCCAGTCTGGGGCACGCGACGGACGTGGCGCTGATGCATGGGTGGCATGCGCTGTGTCTGATCGTCAGTGAACAGCCGATGCTTGCGCGTGTGGCGGCGGCAGAGGCACGCGCCGCGATGGCGGGCGCGGATCCTGCGCCCAGCAAGACGTTGCAGCTGGCCACTGCGCTGTCGGACATGGCTGATGCATTGGCGGACATGAATGCAGGCGTACCCGATGCAACAGCGACCGCGCTGACCGCATTGCACGCCGTGCGTGCGGTTGGCCTTGTGCCCGGCACCATGGCGCAGGCGGCGTTCTGCAGTACCGGCCTCGTCGCGCTGCAGCTGGATGCGGTCGATGCAGAGGCTGCGGAGCTTGCTGCGACATTGGAGCGTCGTCAGGTGGGTCTGCAGCTGAGCAATCGGGCCATCCAGGCGTTTGCGGCGTTGCAACGCGGCAACCTTGGACCGATTGCGCTGCCCGACCCGCGCCGCACGCCATTGCCGCCACGTTCCGGGGTCACCGGCCGAATACTCGCGACACATGCAGTGCGCGAACTGCGCGCGGGAGCACTTGCGGCGGTGGGTGGCTGGCTTGGCGCAGAGACGAATCCGGACCAGCGCCCGCTTGCCGCCGCAAGCCTCGACATCGCGCGGCTCGAGTACCTGTATCTGCATGCGCCGGACGACGTGCGTGTGTATGCGCAGCAGCTGTTCGACACGGGCATGCAACAGCAGAATGCGCGCATCTGTGGCGAAGCTGCCGTGTACCTCGCGCGGCAGGGCGTTTCCGTGCCGACGCCCGCCTGGCTACATGCGCAGTCGCAACTGCGGCTGTTCTGGCGTTGGGCGCGGGCCATTGTCGAGAAGGACGTCAGCGAACTGCGCAACGTTGCTACAACGCTGGCACACCTTGGTTGCCCGTACGCATCGGCGCTGGCACTGATCGACGCGGGCGCGCTCAGCGACGCCTATCGGCAACTGCGCGCACTGTCCGCGACGACGCTGCGCGAGCGCGTGGCCTTATTGATGCGGCAGGCGCGCATTCCTGTGCCGCGTCGAACACGCTCAGCGGTAGCGGCTGATGGGCTCACGGACACCGAGCGCAACCTGTGTGCACTGGTCGCCCTGGGCCTGAAGAATCGTGAACTTGCGGAACGGCTGCACATGAGTGTGCGCACAGTCGAAACGCACCTGTCGAACATCTACCGCAAGACCGCGACAGACAATCGCGCTGCGCTGACGCGCTGGTGGTTGGCGCGCGCCGCTGACAGCGACGCACCGTAGCGGTACCGCCAACATGAATTGCTTCAGCGTGCTTCGACTTGTTCTGTGTGTTGCTTGCCTCGCATCGCATCGCATCGCATCGCATCGCATCGCATCGCTTCCTGCCGTCGGCGAATCAGCGCGTGCCCCGTCGGCAGCAGCAAAGCGCGCAGACTTCGCGCAGTTCGTGCACGACTTCCACGCCGAGGTACGCGCAGCGCGTGGGCATCGTGGTCGGGGACCGTGTGCTGCGTGTCGATGGTGTGGCACTGCAGGCTGCGGTCAACGCACGGTTGAATTCGACGTTGGCTGCGGCACCTGCAGCGGCAAACGCTGATGAAGGCGCCCTGCATGGAGAAAAGGTCGCATGGGCTGTGCTGTCGCTGCTCGCGGGCCGTGCCGACGCTGCGCGGCGATTCACGGTGGCGGATCCGCAGGGCCGCTTGCGCGAGGTTGCATTGCCCGTGCAGCGGCGCTTCGATCGCCCGGCGGGTGCGCTCTCAGTGCGGCAATTGCCTCGGCAACTGCCGCGGCAACTGCAGGGGGAAGAGCTGGGGCAGATCGGCGTCATCCGGTTCAACAACTCGCTGGGTGAACAGAGCACGGTGGCGGCATTCGATGCGGCGCTGGCCGGCCTGCACTCCGCGCGCGGGTTGGTACTTGATCTGCGCGATGTCCCGAGTGGCGGCAACAGCTCGGTGGCGCTCGGGATGCTGGGCAGATTTGTTCACAAGCCGTTGGTCTATCAGCAGCACCGCATTCCCAACTATGGGCAGGCGGATGTGCAACGCAGCTGGCTGGAGCTGGTCTCTCCACGTGGCGCATTCATCTACGACGGTCCGGTTGTGGTGCTGGTCAACCACTGGACCGGCAGCATGGGCGAAGGCATGGCGTTGGGCTTCGATGCAATGCAACGCGCCAGCGTCGTGGGTACATCCATGGCACACCGCGTGAACGCTGGCCGCCACCAGTTTTTGTTGATGAGCTTGTTGATGAGCTTGTCGCTGAGCCCGCTAACGGTGACGGTGATCCGTTGCTTGAGCGTGCCGTGCAGGAGCTCGTGCATCTTTCGGCTTTCCTGCATCTTTCGGAAGGGCAGCCTCAACGAACGCCTGCTGCAAGCGCCGATTGAACGCCTCGGCATCGTTGCGCTCGCGGCTCCAACGCGCCAGCGCCGGGCTCTGCAGTTGCACGGGATGGGCGCCGCTTTCCGGCCGCCCTTCGGGTCGCCTGTCGGGTGGTAGTGGCAGGCGAATACCCGACGGCCGCGCGGGTCGCGTTCCGTCGATCGCATTGGCGAGGCTGGTCAGAGCGCTTGCAACGGTCTGCCGGAAGCCGGTGAACATGCCGCTAGCCGTGCCTGTGCCGCGCTTGTTATCCGCTGCTGCTTCGAACATGGCCTGCCCCCCTGTATGTGCCCCGCATTCTTTCGCTGCAGGCAGCACGGCACAGTCGTGGGACCTACCGATGTTTAACTTTGTTTGCGCGGGCACCTACGTAGATTAGTTTTCGCCGTACGGGCACTGTACGGACATCAGCGACGATGAGCGGGATGGAGTGCCAGCAGGGTGTTTGAGCATTTGAGCAGGCCGGCAGCGGCGCAGCCGCGCGGGTGTGCGCAGTCGCGCGGGTTTGCGCAGTTGTGCAGAACGCAGCTGACACGCTGGCTGCTGAGCGGATCGCTGCTTGCGCTGCTTGTGGGGTGCGCGGCGCCAGCGTCAGGGCCCGCGCTGCCCGGCGTCATCGCAACCGCGCCGGCGCCTGCGGCATATCAGAACGTGCGGCCGCCGAGCGTGGCCAAGCGGCCGTTCATGGTCACCTCGCCAAATGGTGCGCGGTCAGACGACTACTACTGGCTGCGCGACGACACACGCACCTCGCCGGAAGTGCTGGACGTGCTGCGTGCCGAGAACCGCTATCGCGACGCCGTGCTGGCACACACTGAAGCGCTGCAGCAGCAGTTGTTCACTGAACTCACAGGGCGCCTGCAACCCGACGATGCCGCTGTGCCCGTCTATCGCAACGGCTTCTACTACTGGACGCGGTTCGTGCCCGGCGGCGAGCAACCGGTGTACGTGCGCCGTGCAGATGCGCCAGGCGCGCAGGAGCAGGTGCTGCTGGATGGCAATGCCATGGCGAAGGCGACCAGCTACTTCAACATTGGCGGCGTTGCGGCCAGCCCGAATGGAAAGTGGCTTGCGTACTGTGTCGATACGACCGGCCGGCGCCAGTACGTTCTGCACGTGAAGAATCTCGATACCGGCGAAGTGCTGGCCGATTCGGTCGCGAACGTAGAGCCGGATCTGGCGTGGGCCAACGACAATCGCACATTGCTTTACGTCGCCAAGGATCCGGTCACGCTGCTGTCGACACGCGTGATGAAGCATCGCATTGGATCGGCTGCGGTTGCCGACGCGCTGGTGTACGAAGAAGCAGACCACAGCTACTACATCGGGCTGGCGCGCAGTACATCGGACAACATGCTGTTCATTGCCTCGGACAGCACGTTGCAAAGCGAGTGGCGCTACGCCAACGCCGATGACGCGGCACTCGTGTTCAAGCCGGTGTTGCCGCGCGAGGCGGGACACAAGTACGAGGTCAACCATATTGGCGACGACTTCATCATCCGCACCAACTGGCAGGCCGAGGGCTTCCGCATCATGCGTGCCGCGGTTGCGCAGAGTCGTGACAAGTCCAGCTGGCGTGAAATCGTGCCGGCGCGTGCGAATACGCTGATCGAATCCTTTGCCGTGTACCGCGACTTCCTGGCCGTGAATGAGTGGCACAACGGCAAGTTGTCCCTTTGGGTGCGACCCTGGGCGGACGGCAGCTCGAATGCACATGACAGGTTGCTGACGGCCGATGAGCCTGACTATGCGATGTCGCTGATCGCGACACCGGGCAGCAGCGGCAGTGCTGGACGGCAGTGGTTGCGTTACACGCTTTCGTCGCTGAAAACGCCCACGACAACGTTCGATCTGGACCTGACCAATGGCGAGCGCATCGAGCGCAAGCGCGAAGCTGTGCTGGGCGGCTTCGATCCGGCGCTCTACACAACTGAACTGACGTACGTGCCGGTGCGCGACGGCGTTGCCGTGCCGGTGTCTTTGGTGCGTCGCCTTGATACGAAGCTGGATGGCAGCGCGCCGCTGTTGCAGTACGGCTATGGCTCGTATGGATTGTCCACCGAGCCGAACTTCCGCAGTGACTGGCTGAGCCTGCTCGACCGCGGCTTCGTGGTGGCCATCGCGCATGTGCGTGGTGGTCAGGAAATGGGTCGGTCCTGGTACGTCAATGGCAAGCTGTTCAACAAGGTCAACACGTTCAACGACTTCATCGATGTCACGCGTTATCTGGTGCATCAGCGTTATGTCGCGCCGGACAAGGTATTCGCGCAAGGCGGCAGCGCCGGCGGCCTGCTGATGGGCGCAGTGGCGAACATGGCGCCGCAGGATTACCGCGGCATCATTGCGCATGTGCCGTTTGTCGACGTGCTCACGACCATGCTTGATGAGAGCATTCCGCTGACGACCAACGAATTCGACGAATGGGGCAATCCGCGCGATGCGGATGCCTATGCGTACATGCGCAGCTATTCGCCTTACGACAATGTGGCCGCGCAGAATTACCCAGCTCTGTTCGTGAGCACGGGCTTGTGGGACTCACAGGTGCAGTACTTCGAGCCGGCAAAGTGGGTCGCCAGACTGCGCGAAATGAAGACCGACGCGAACCCGCTGGTCTTCAGTGTCGACATGGAGGCAGGCCATGGCGGCAAGGCAGGTCGCTACGAGCGTTACAGGGACATCGCACGCATCTATTCATTCATGCTCGACTTGCTTGGGATCGTGAAGTAGGGCGTCGTGAAGTAGCGCCTGGAAGCATCGAGCGCGCATGCAAGCCGTCTGCAGATATGAACCGCTTTTCAGAACGACCAACATCGAAACGACCAACATCGAGAGGAAACACACATGACCGACATCGCCGCTGAACTCCAGGCGCTGCGCGCAGAGATCGAACGCCTCAAATCCAAGGATCAGATCCTGCAGCAGATCACGCGTTATGGACGTGGCCAGGAATGGCTGGATCCCACGCTGATGGATGAAGTGTTCTACGACGACGCACACGTCGACTTTGGTTTCTTTGTCGGCGTGTGGAAGGACTACAAGCCGGTGCTCATGGAAATCGAAGCATCCGGCGAAACCACATTCCATCTCTGCGCTGCGCCGCAGATCGAGCTGGCAGGTGACAACAAGGCGTACGTCGAGGTGTATGGCATCGCGGGTGGCCGTGGCTTCGATGGCAAGACCAACGTATTTGGCGGCCGCTATTTCGATGTATGGGAGCGCCGCGACACGACCTGGAAGATTGCCAGCCGCGTCTACAAACTGGATTGGCACATCGATCATCAGTTCGCCCAGGGCAGTGCTGTGATGCATCCCGAGCTCGCGCCTGCAAAACCACGCTCGCCGCAGCATCCGCTGTTCCGGCGCATGGGTGTGGACGTGACATGAACCGGCGGGAGTTCGTAGCCGCTGGCATCGTCATGCCAGCGCTGCTCGCAGCACCCTTTCCTGTGGCGTCAGAAAGCGCCTGTGGCGAAACAAGAAGAGACCAGATCATGCCAACCGCACCTCGCTCGACCGACGACGCCAACGACCTGCTCGAACTGTCCGCGCGTCAGGCGGTTGCCGCGCTGCGCGCAGGCGAGCTGCGGGCCGAGGACTATGCCGAGGCGTTGCTTGCACGGTGTGCGGCGGGGCAGGTGCTGAACGCGTTCATCACGCTCGATCCGGAACAGGTGCGTGCGGCCGCGCGTGCGGCAGACGTGCTGCGCGCCGCAGGCGGGTCGTTGGGCGCGTTGCACGGGCTGCCCATCCCCATCAAGGACAGCGTGAACACACAGGGCATGGTGACCACCGCAGGCACGCCGGCATTACGCGAGTTCCGGCCAGCCGCCGATGCACCCGTAGTGGCAACCTTGCGCAAGGCCGGTGCGCTGGTGCTGGGCAAGACCAATCTGCATGAGCTGTCGTTCGGCTGGACCAGCGACAACCTTGCCTTCGGTGCCGTGCGCAATCCCTACGACACGCGGCGCATTGCGGGTGGCAGCAGTGGCGGAACCGCCGCCGCCGTTGCTGCGCGCATGGCGCCGCTTGGCGTGGCTGAGGACACGCAGGGTTCCATTCGTGTGCCCGCCGCGCTCTGTGGCATCTGTGGGCTTCGGCCGACCACCGGGCGTTATCCGTCCAGCGGCGTTGCGCCCATCACGGCACTGTTCGATCAGGTCGGGCCGCATGCACGCACAGTTGATGACCTCGCACTGTTCGACGAAGTGATCACGGGCGACAGCGCACCGATTGCACCGGCGGCGCTTGCAGGCCTGCGGCTGGGTATTCCGCGCGACTACTACTACGCAGGCCTGGACGAGCGCGTTGAGCTGGTCGTGAACAAGGCGCTGACAAGACTGCGTGAGGCGGGCGTGACGTTGGTCGAGGTGACGACGCCGCGCCTGGATGAACTGATCGACATGATCACCGGCACAGTGCAGTTGCACGACGTCGTGCCAGCACTGACGCAATACCTGATCGCATCGGGGTCAACGGTCGGCTTTGCGCAGTTGTTGGCAATGGCCAGCCGCGACGTGAAGAGTGACCTGGAAAACTATGCGGTCCCTGGCGCGCCGCATGGTGTGTCGGAGCACGCGTATCTGGCGGCACGGGACCGTCACCTGCCAGCGCTGCGCAAGATGTTCGCCGACATGTTCGCTAGCACAGGCGTGTCGGCCATCGTGTTTCCTACGACCATGGTCGCCGCAACCACAATCGGCGAAGCAGACACTGTGCTTGTGCGCGGCAAACGTCTGCCGTTTCCGACCGCGATTGCACGCAACATTGCACCTGGCAGTACGGCCGGCCTGCCTGGGCTTGTGTTGCCCATCGGGCTTACGCGTAAAGGTGGCTTGCCGGTCAGCCTCGAGTTCGATGCGCCGGTGGGCAACGACAGGGCATTGCTGGGCATCGGTCTTGCGATTGAAAAGGTGTTGGAGCCGATGCCAGCGCCACCGGCGGTCTGGAAGTAGTCAATCAATCAACTCAGATGGCGCGTTGCAGGCATGGCCAGCACGGCTGATCCAGGGAGCACTGCAATGCGAATGCTGGTTTCGTTGTGTCTGCTGACACTACTGTCCATGCAGTCGGCCACGCAGGCCTATGCCGCGGCGCCCACGGAGGCGTCGATCGAGCGCTTGCTTGAGGTGACCAGATCGAAAGCGCTGCTTGAAACGTCCTATGCAGGGCTTGAGCAGAACATCCGACAGTTCAGCCTGCAGAGCATGGGCGACAAGCAGCCCACCGGCGCGCAGATGCGCGCGCTCGACGAACTCATCGCACGCATGGCGGATCTCTTTCGTCGCGAAGTGAGCTGGGAGCGCCTGCATCCGCAGTTTGTTGCGTTGTACATGGAAGCGTTCGATCAAACGGAAGTCGATGGTCTGATTACCTTCTACGAAAGTGCAGCAGGGCAGGCTTTCGTTGCAAAGATGCCCGTCGTGCAGCAGAAGTCCATGGCGATGGTGCAGACGATGATGACCAACCTGATGCCGCAACTGAATGATCTGATCGCCAGGTCGGTGACCGATATGCCGCAGCCCGAGCCGCCGCCGCAACAGGCGCATTGACGCCGCAACCCCACACACACCGCCGCAATTCACGAGGTATCTGCCAGATGGCTTCCGACATCGTGCTCTACGAACACCCGCTTTCGCCCTACGCACAGAAGGTGCGCATTCTGCTGCGCGAGAAGGGACTGCCATTCGACTTCCGCACGCCGGACGCGCTGGGCAGTGGCGCTGACAATCCGAGTCTTGCGCAGCTGAACCCACGCTTCGAGGTGCCCTCGCTGGTGCACGACGGCGAAACCATCTTCGACTCCACCATCATTCTGGAATATCTGGAGGAGTGTTTTCCGGCGCCACCCATGTTGCCGAAGGCGCCAAAGGTGCGTGCACGCATGCGCATGATCGAAGAGGTGTGCGATACGCATTACGAGGCCATCAACTGGGGTCTGGGTGAAGTGCGCTTCTTCGGTCGCGGTGGCGAGGCGTTGGGTCCCACGCTGCGCAGCGCGGCGGTGACGCAGGTGGGCTATATGCACGCCTGGCTTGAGCATCTGCTGGGTGGGCACGCGTGGCTGACCGGCGACGCGTTTGGCTGGGGCGATCTATGCGCGCTGCCGTATGTCTCCATGTCGGGCATGTTCGGTATTGCGCCGCCTGCTGGCTCTGCGCTGGCCGGCTGGCTCGAGCGCGCCATGACGCGCCCGTCAGTGGCGCTGACGGTGAGCGAGGCCGCCGCCACATTGCCGTCGATGGAGGGGCTGTCGCAGTACCTGGCCGCGGGTGCATTCAAGCGGCAGTTCCGCGACCACCGGCTGGAATGGATGATTCGCTCGGGTGGTTTGCAGGTGGTGCTTGATGGGCTGGCCAACAACGACATCCGCTTCACGGATCTGACGGCGTTTGCGGTACATACGACGAGCGTCTGAATTCTGCCGGGTGTGCGGATTGCGCGCGTGGATTGCGGGGGCGGTTTGCGGGTACGCGACGTATGCTTGCCGCATCACAGGGGAGTACACGCATGAATGCAGAGCGTCTTGGTCTTTCATCTACACGTCTGGCGAACCTCGATCGCGTCATGAAGGAGCGCTACGTCGATACCGGGCTGTTGCCCGGCATCCTGACGCAGATCTATCGCGACGGGCAGCTGGCGCATTGCGGCATGTCGGGGCTGATCGACATCGAGCGCAACAAGCCCATGCGCGAGGACGCAATCTTCCGCATCTATTCGATGAGTAAGCCGATTACCTCGGTCGCACTGATGATGCTGGTGGAAGAGGGCAAGCTGGGCCTGGATGACGATGTGCACACACACATTCCGAGCTGGAAGAAGCTTGGCGTGTACGCAGCCGGTGTGCCCAGTCTGGTTGCAGACACCGCAGGCCAGTTTCTGACGGTGCCGCCGAAGCGCGCCATGAAGGTGGTCGATCTCGTCACGCACACTTCTGGCCTGACCTACGGCTTTATGGCGCGCACCAGTGTCGATGCGGCCTATCGCGCGCAGAAGATCGGTGACAACCAGACGCCGGGTGGGCTCGATGAGTTCATTGAGCAGTTGTCGAAGGTGCCGTTGGACTTCTCGCCCGGCGAGTTGTGGAACTACTCGGTGTCCATCGATGTGATGGGCTATCTGGTGCAGAAGCTCTCGGGCCAGACGTTCGGCGAGTTCCTGCGCACGCGCTTGTTCGAACCACTTGGGATGAACGACACGGCATTCCACTGCCCGTCGTCGAAGCTCGATCGTTTCAGTTCCTGCTACATGCCGAAACCGGGTGGCGGTTTGAAACTGCAGGACGACGCACAGCGCTCGACGTATGCCGCGCCACCGAAGCTTGAGTCGGGTGGTGGCGGTCTGGTGTCTACCGCTCACGATTACATGCGCTTCTGCAGAATGATGGTCGAGGGTGGCGCGCTGGATGGCGTGCAGATTCTCAGCCCCAAAACGGTCGCGATGTTCAGTGCCAACCTGCTGCCCGACGGCAAGCTGATGACCGACATGGTGCCGGGCGTCGGCCTCTTCACCGAGGCGGGCTACGGCGGCATCGGCTTCTCGATCGGTTGTGGCGTAAACGTTGAGAACGCCAAGACGCGTCTGCCGGGTACACCGGGCGAGTTCTTCTGGGGCGGTGCTGCATCAACGGCGTTCTGGATCGACCCGAAGGAGAAGCTGGCGGTCGTATTCATGACGCAGGTGATGGGCACAGACGCAAGACTCACGCTGCGTCGCGATCTGCGCACGCTTGTGTATTCGGCGTTCACCCAGTCCTACGTTTGATTGGCGCGTGAGGATGCGTCGATCAGGCGCTGCAGATGCTGTGCATACACCGCGCCGTCGAGGGGCAGACTGATGGTTGTGCCCGTCAAGCCAGACAGCAGCATCGCATTGCCCAACTCCACAGAGTGAATGCCTTCCTCTGCGGGTGCGATCAATGCTGTGCCAGTGCGTGCCGCGTCGATGAAGTTCTGCAGCACTTCAACATGCTGTCCGCCATCGCCTGCGACCGGGATTTCAACATTCCAGGTGTCCGGACGGCCAAACCGCTCATGCGTCGTGCGGGAATATTCGCTGACCGGCATCACGTTGCGCGTCCAGCGCAGCGCGCCGTCTTCTATGACCACCTTGCCGCGCTCGGCCGCAACCTCAAGACGATTGGTGCCTGGTGCTTCACCCGTACTGGTGGTGAACACCCCAGTGCTGCCGTTGGCATACTCAAGTAGCGCAGTGACTTCGTCTTCCACTTCGATGTTGTGGCGTGCGCCCAGGCCCACCTTCGCTGTCACGCGCACCGGCATGCCGAACAGCCACTGCAGAAGGTCCAACTGGTGCGGACATTGGTTGATGAGCACACCGCCGCCTTCACCTTTCCATGTGCCGCGCCAACCGCCAGACGCGTAGTAGGCCTCGCTGCGGAACCAGTCGGTGATGGTCCAGCTGATGCGGTGTAGCTCGCCGAGTTCGCCAGTCGTGATCAGCTGGCGGAGCTTGCGGTACTTCGGGTCGGTGCGTTGATTGAACATTGCGGCAAACACCTGACCGGGACGCCGCCGATCTGCCCATGCCTGCAGCAGCTTCTCGCAGTCGGCCTTGTGCACGGAGATCGGTTTCTCGACCAGCGTGTGCAAGCCGGCGCTGATGGTGGCGATGCCGATGCGTGTGTGGTCGTAGTGCGGGGTGGCAATGAGTACGGCGTCGCAGGCGCCACTGGCGACCAGTGCGTCTGCGTTGGTGAATGTCTGGATGCTTTGAAAACGCTTGAAGCGCCGGATATCGGTGTCGCAGATGGCGGCCAGCGTGCAGTGTCGGAGCTTGTTCGCAATGATGGCATCGGCATGCGCCGAGCCCATATTGCCCATGCCGATGATGCCGAGTCGCAGCGCTGTGCCTTCCGTGTGTGTGGGCATGGTTGCCGCAACTCAGGCAGCGGGCGCTTGCATCTGCTGGGTGAACTCATTCAAGTCGAAGTAGTCGCGCCATACGCTGATGAGTCCGTTGCGGTATTCGAACGTGCCCATCACGCGTACCGAGATCCACTTGCCGCCAAGCAGGAAGCGATCGGTGCGTTCGCTCAACACTTTGCCGTCGGCCGACTCGGCGATGGCGTGCACGATGAACTCTACTTTTTCCGCACCGCCAACCATGCCGGCAAGTGCCGCGCGGACGCCGGCGCGGCCGTTGATCGGTTCCATGGGGATGTTGTGATACAGCACGTCTTCAGTGACGGCGGCGGCGATGGCGTCGAGATCCTGGTTGTCGAAGGCGGCAAGAAAGGCGAGTGCGTGCGGCAGGTTGCTCATGATGGTGGCTCGTGTGTGGTGTGAACGTATTCTTCAGGGCCGGAACTGCAGCGGGCGGGACACCAGCTGCGCAGGCTGCGAAACGATACGGTAGGCGTTCTCCACCCATTCGCACACCAGTTTGCGGGTGTCGCGCGGGTCGATCATCTCCTCGATCTGAAAACGATTGAGTGGGCCGATAGGGCCGCGCGCACTTTCAATGCGGGCGTTGATCTCTGCGCGCAGTGCGACAGGGTCGGCGGACTCGGCGAGCTGCCGCTTATAGGCGGCTTCGATGCCGCCTTCCGGCGGAATGCCGCCCACGTCTGCAGCTGGCCAGGCCACACGTACGGAAGCGCGCCCCAATGGCGTTGCGTAGTTGTTGCCTGCCACCCCGAAGCTGCGCCGCATGAGCACGGAGAACACCGGCACGCGCACCTGTGCAAACGCGACCATCCATTCCGCACCCTTGCGAATGGTGCCGGCAATCTCGTGCTCCAAGCCCACTGCGAAGCCCGGGTTGTCGATGAGGTTGAGCACAGGGATGTGGAACAGATCGCACAGATCAAGATGCCGCTTGAGCTTGTCGCAGCCATCAGCGGTGAGCGCGCCACCGTTCACGTGGCGGCTGTCGGAAGCAATGACGCCCAGTGCGTGGCCATTGAAGCGCACGAAGCCGGCAATCTGATCGGTGCCCCACAGTGCACCGATCTCGAAGAACGAATCCCGATCCGCCATCAGGCAGATGGCCTTGCGCATGTCGAACGTTGTGGTGCGCTTGCGTGGGATGAGCGTGAACAGTTCGTCCTCGCGTCGATCCGGTGGATCGTTCGCATTCGGCGGCAGCACCGACGGCGCTTCGTAGACGCTCGACGGCAGATAGGAGAGAAAGCGGCGCGTCATCTGCACGGCTTCCTCTTCAGTCTCTGCCAGGTTGTCTACCGAGCCGTTTTTGCAGTGAATGTGCCAGCCGCCCAGATCTTCCTTCGTGATTTCGTAACCCATCGCGTGACTGACCACCGGCGGCCCGGCGACGAACAGTTGTGCGATGTCGCGCACCATGACCGAGAAATGCCCGAGCACTGCCTTTGCTGCGCCGATACCGACCACGCTGCCCAGCAGCAGGTTCACAACCGGCACGGTGTGCAGTTGTTCTGTGTACATGGCGCTGCCGAGATGCCCCGGGAGAAACGAACCACCTGCGCCGGTGACGCGTGGGCGGCCGGCCTTGATTGCGCCTGTGCTTTCCTTCGCATGCGCATCGTTTGCCGTGTTTTCAGTCGATGCGGAGGTCGCGGCGGATTTCCCTTGTTGCGACTCCTTTGCTTGTTGGGGAACCTTTCCTTGCTGGGGGACCATGGCCGCAACGCTCCCGCCGCCGGACGAACCGTCCAACAGACGCACAGAGGGCGAACGCATTTCGATCGACAAGCGGTCGAGGTATGCGCTTTTGGCGCCGATGGCGCCGTCTGCATGGCCGCCGCGCGAGGTGAAGTCGTCGGCGCACACGATGGCCTGCCGGCCGTCGATCTTGCCCCAGCCACCCACGTGATTGGCGGGTGTGAAGTCCGCCACGTTGCCGTCTTCATCGTAGGAAGCGAAGCCGGCCAGGCTGCCCACTTCGCGGAAGCTGTCTGCATCCAGCAGCAAGGTGATGCGTTCGCGGCAGTTCAGTTTGCCGCGCGCGCGTTGGCGCAGCACGCCGGGTTCCTGCGAACCGGGTGCAAGGCGTGCTGCTGCAAGGCTGTGCAGCGCATGCACCTCTGCCAGCAAGGGGGCCCAGGTGTGCGCGCCGGTCAGCCGGTCGGCGCTGTACGGAACCGCCGCAGCGCTGTTCGCGCTGTCGATGGTGGCGACCACCTGACCCAGGCTCACGCTGTCGCCAGCACGCAGCGCTTGCACAGCCGTGACCACGCCGGCACAGGGTGCGGCGACCGCAGTCTCCATCTTCATGGCCGTGATGATGAACAGCGTGTCGCCTGCGTTCACGCGTGCGCCAACCTGCGCGATGACTTCGAGCACGGCGCCACTCATGGGGCAGACCACACCCTCTTCGCCGGCTGCAACGGGCAGAGATGCCGCGGACGCCGCGTTTGCGCTGGGTGCAAGCGTTCCAACCTGGGCATTCCGTCCAAGCGCAGAAGACTGTTGTTCCAACAACTGCAGTGTGCCGCGACTATTGGCGTCCGCGTTCGCAGCCGACCTGGCTTGCGGCGTTGCAGCGGCCAGTTCGTCTGCTTCGCTGATCAATGAAGTGCGTGCATCGCCTGAACGGAATGCGGGGTTCATCAGGATGGCGCGTAGCTGCGCGAGATTGGTTGGCACGCCGGCAATGTGGAACTCTGCAAGTGCGCGCAGCGTGTGATCAACAGCGGACTCGAATGTGCGCGCAGAGGTGGACTGGCAGATCAGCTTGGCCAGCAGCGGATCGAACTGCGGTGGCGGTGCATAGCCGAGATAGCCGCAGGCATCGACCCTGACGCCGGGCCCGGTGGGTTCCTTGTATGCGTGCAACGTGCCAGCACCCTGTGCCACCACGCGCGCCTGCACGGCGAAGCCCTGTGGCGCGCCTACCTCGGCCTGGCTGCCAAGGCCCAACGATTTCAAGCTGGCGCCAGCGGCGATCTTGAACTGCGCTTCAACCAGGTCGACGCCCGTGATCTGTTCAGTAATCGTGTGCTCGACCTGAATGCGCGGGTTGCACTCAATGAAGTAGTACTCGCCGCGTTCCGGGCTGACCAGGAACTCCACCGTGCCCGCATTCACATAGCCTGCGGCACGGACCAGCTTCAGCGCGTCTGCCAGCATGCGTTGACGCAGCGCTTCGGGAAGCCCAGGCGCCGGCGCAACTTCGACGACTTTCTGATTGCGCTGTTGAACCGAGCAATCACGCTCGTGCAGGTGCACAAGGTTGCCGTGCTGATCCGCGAGGATCTGCACTTCGATGTGTCGCGGCCGCTGCACGAGTGCCTCGATGAACACCGCACGATCGCCGAACGCGGCTTCTGCTTCGCTCTGGCAGCGCGCAAAGGCCTCGTTCATTTCGCTGCGCGCATTGACCACACGCATGCCGCGTCCGCCACCGCCGGCTGCGGCCTTCAGCATGACTGGGAAGCCGATGGCTTCAGCCTGGTCTGCGGCATCCTGCGCCGTGTTCAGCGCGCTCGCGCTGCCCGGCACAACCGGGATGTTCAGCGATTGCGCCAGTGCACGTGCGCGTGTCTTGTCGCCGAACAGCTCGATGGCAGATGCCGGCGGGCCGACGAATGCGATGCCGGCCGCCGCGCAGCGACTGGCGAACGCTGCGTTCTCCGACAGAAAGCCGTAGCCGGGGTGCACACAATCGCAGTCGGTGGCGGCGGCGATCTGCAGCAGGGCATCGATGTCGAGATAGGCGCGTACGGGATCGGCGGTGCCAGCAGCGCTGTTGAGTTCGCGACGCAACGTGCTGCTGCGGGTGTGCAGGGCAAGCGCATCAACGGGCGCGTACACACTGACGGACTCGATGCCGAGTGCCGCTGCCGCGCGGGCGATGCGGATGGCGATTTCGCCGCGGTTGCTGATGAGTACGCGCTTGAACATTGCCTTGTGCCTCTTCGCTTGCGTTGCTGTCATCCGGCGCACCGGACGGCGTGCCCACGTGTATGACGGAAGGGTTCCCGTCGAGTCAAGGTAACGTTCGGTTTGGAATGGATGCAGCCGAACTGCCTGCGCCTGGGTTGTGATTGAGTGTGCGGTTCATTGCTGGGCGCTGGCAGAATGCAGGGCCTCGGCCACGATTGAGTCTGTGTCTTGAGCGCATCACCTGTGTCGGCGGTCGTTGAGACCCGACAACTGACCCGCAGCTATCGCTATCGTCGGCGTGGGACGGGGCTGTTCAGCGCAACCGAACATCAGGTCGACGCGGTGGCCGGCATCGACTTCAGCGTGGCGCAGGGCGAGCGTGTGGCGATCATCGGCCCCAACGGTGCGGGCAAGTCGACAACGTTGAAGATGCTCTCGGGCATTCTTGAACCCAGCAGTGGCACTGCAACCGTTCTGGGCGTGGTGCCCTGGCAGCAGCGCCGCGCATTGGCGTATCGCATTGGTGTGGTGTTCGGCCAACGGTCGCAACTGTGGGGCGAACTGCCCGCGCAGGACAGCTTCGATCTGCTGCGCAGGGTGTATGACCAGGATGCGCAGACCTTTGCCCGGCGGCTGGGTGAACTCAGCGAGCGTTTTGCGCTGGCTGAGTTGCTGCAGCAACCTGTGCAGAGGATGTCGTTGGGCCAGCGGATGCGCTGCGAAATCACCGCAAGCTTGCTGCATGGTCCGCAATTGCTGTTCCTGGATGAGCCCACCATTGGCCTGGACGTGACTGCGAAGGCTGCCATTCGCGACTTCATCCGCGAGCATGCGCGGGACCATGGCCTGACGGTATTGCTGACCAGCCACGACACGCGCGACATCGAGTTGGTGTGTGACCGCGTCATTGTGGTGAATGAAGGTCGTATCGTTGTCGATCAACCGACCGCGCAACTGCGGCAACGTTTTCTCGGCAGGAAGATCGTGACGTTTCAGTCGGCCGGCGCGCCGGTGGCGCTGAATCTGCCGGGCGTCCGGCGCCGCGCCGGCGACGCGCACTCGGCGGTGCTGGAAGTCGACACGCGCATCGTGCGCGTGGAGCAGGTGATTGCTGCGGCGATGGCAGAAGGTGGCATCGAAGATGTCACCATCGAGGACCCGCCGCTGGAAGAGGTCATTCATGACATCTATGCGAGCGGCGGCTAGTGTCCTCGCTTCCAGCGCTCGCCAATGCCGCAAGCCCGCTGACAACAGCGGTGAACACGCTCAGTGCCGCGCTGTACGCCGTGCGCATTGGTTTCAGCCAGAGTGTCGTCGCGTGGCCGGTGCTGCTGGGGCGATGCGTGTTCTTCTGCCTGCTGCTGATTGTGCTGTCGGCGCTGTGGGACGCGGTGGCCGCGCAACGTGTCGCGGGCGCCATAGCGCTGCCGTTAGGCGACATCGCGCTGTACATCGGCGCAACCGAATGGATCACATTGTCGCTGCCCGCGGTGTTTCTGCGCTTTGAAGACGACATCCGCGGCGGAGGTCTCGAGCCGCAATTGTTGCGTCCGAAGCCGTACCTGTTGCAGACGCTGGCCATGGGGTTTGGCGGCGGATTGTCCCGGCTGGTGGCTTTGGGCCTCACGGCGCTGCTGTTGCTTGCGGTATCCGGCCGCGCCTGGCCGCCCGAGTTCGCATTTGCGGCGCTGTTGCTGCTCGGACCGCTGGCACTCGCGGTTGGGCTGCTGCTGTATGCGCTGGCCGGTCTCGCGGCGTTCTGGGCGCGCCGCACGCTGCCGTTTCAGCTGGTCATTCAGAAGCTGATGTTTCTGGCCGGCGGACTGTTTGCCCCCGTCACGCTGTATCCCCCGTTGTTCGAAGCGTTTGCCAAGGCCACGCCGTTTGCCGCGCATCTGTACTGGGCGGGTGCGCAGATGCTCGGCAGCGGATCAGCGCAGGCAGCGCAACTCATGTTGCAAGGCATTGCCTGGCAGCTGTTCTGGATTGCCGTGCTGTCGGGCTTGTGTTTCCTGCTCTGGCGTGCCGGCCTCGCGAAGTTGTTGCGTGAGGGCGGACTATGACGCGCGCATCGCTCCCGCCATCGGGTGCAGCCCGTGCAGGTGCATTCGCCCTCTATGCGCTGCAGTGGCGGGCTGCTGTTCGCATGGCATTCGCCGATCGCGTGAACTTTGTGCTGCAGGCCTGCGGCATGCTGATCAACAACGTGGTCATGCTGTCGCTGTGGTGGCTGTTCTTCGCCGGTTTCAAACGCATCGGCGACTGGCAACAGGCCGACATGGCGTTGCTGATGGGCATCACCATGCTTGTGGTCGGCGCAAGCGGCGTGTGCTTTGGCGGCTATCGCGATCTTGCGGCAACGCTGCTGCGCGGCGATCTTGATGCGCTGCTGACACAACCCAAGGCGTTGTTGCCGCGCCTGCTGGCGCGCGAAAGCATGGCGATTTCCTGGGGTGATCTGTTCAGTGGCAGCGTGTTGCTGGCCTGTTTTGCCGAGTTGCACTGGGCAAGCGTGCCGTGGCTGGTTTTGGCCGTGTGCGCAGGCACCGTCGTGTTTGTTGCAACAGCCGTGACCTTCGCAACGCTGGCGTTCTGGATGGCAGGCGCACGCAGCCTGGCCCGCGATCTGGTCGACTGGATCGTGCTGTTCGCCAGCTATCCAGGCTCGATCTATCAAGGCCCGGTGCGTGTGTTGGCGTACACGCTGTTGCCCGCGGGCTTTGTGGTGATGCTGCCGCTGCAGATGGTGCGAGCGCCGAGCGCGACGTCTGTCGCCATGGTGCTGGGCGGTGTTGCACTGTATGCAGCGATTGCCCTCGCTGCATTCGAGATGGGGCTCAGGCGGTATCGACGCGGGCAGTCGCCACACAGTTGAAGCGGCAGAACATGCGCACTACTCGCGCTTCACTTCCTCCACAGCCGCTGCGGCTGGCAGGGTGCGTGTCTTGATCGTCAGTGGCGGGCAATCTTTCGGGTGTGGTGCAAGCGGGCGCTTCTTGATCGGGCCCACGAGCTCCAGGAACACGCCGTCCGGGTCGATGGCATGCACGATGCCGAACGCGTCGTCGGCCGTACCCGAGCAGCAAGGCGCAATCTCCGACAGGAATTTCACGCCCTGTTTCTGCAGCCGTTCAACCGCTTGATCGAGATTGACGACCACAAGCGCGATGCGGTCGATGCCAATGTGATTGATCGGCGGTGGATAGGCAGGCGCGGGGTTGTGCGGCCTGACCCACTGCGCGAGGCGCAGCACGTGTTGATCGCCGCGCGCCAGTGCAATGTCGGCAGCCTTTATCTGGAACGGTTGATCAAGCCCATAAGCGCGCGCCTCTTCTAGCGTACCGGTCGACGCCACGGGTTTGGTCACGGTGTAGCCCAGCCTGGCATAGAAGGCCAGCGAGCGATCGAGGTCGGTCACGTTGATGCCGATGTAGGGCATGGCGATCAGATGCATGTTGGCGGCCGGGTCACCGTGCGGCGGTGCGGTCTCCATGAGCTTGTAGAGCACACCTTCGGGGTCGCGGAAGAACACGAAGCGATCGCCGGGAATGCCATAGGGTTCCGACAGGAACTGCACGCCTTGCGTCTTCAGGTAGGCGACGTCGCTGGCGAGATGGGTGGTGAGCAGTGCCGCGTACGCCATACCCAGGTGGTTGGGCAGGTCGTAGGGTGCTTCATCGTTGAACGGCGTCTTGAACTGCAGCAGATCGATGTTTGCGGTGTTCAGGCTGCCGGGCAGGGCAATGACTTCGCCATCGACCAGCTCGTACTGGCAGGTTTCGAACATGCCCAGTGCACGCGCCATCACGTGGGTGTTGGTCAACGGAAAGCCGCCCTGGCCCGCGGTGTAGCCCAGCATGCGATAGAACGCGCGCGCCTTGGCGAAGTCGCGGGTGTGGGTGGCGAAGTGCACGCGGGCCACAAGGCCGATATCGGTCTCGGACTGCAGCTGCACGCTGCTGGCCACGTCGATGATGGATGGCATTGAGCCGGCGGGTGCCGCCGCCGACGAGATGGATAAGGTGAGTAGCGCCAGGAGCAGGCAGGCTTTCATTTACAGTTTCCCCTGATTGCAGTTTGATCGACCGATTCTGAGTTCTTCGGCAGGTGCTGTGGCCGGCACCATGGGCCGTTGCATTCCCGACGATGGCGAACGGCAGATGCGGGGAGTGTGCCGGCCGGCACGCAAAAGTTCGAGCACGATTGCATGTCTGTTACTCACCACGATACACCGCGGGCTGTGTTGTATAAGCCAGCGCGGCATGAGCCGCTTGCTGATATTGCGTGGGATGCAGTGGCCGCGCGCGCCGCAGTTGATCGGATACTGTTGGATGTGCACGCGGCCTTCGATGCAGAACAGCTGTGGCCCATTCACCCGCTGGATCGTTCGCCCGAGCGACCCGCTGGTGCGCTCAAGCCACTGTTCAATGGTGCCGCCGGAGTGATCTGGGCACAGCAACACCTTCAAGCGCTGGATGCTGCGGAACCGCGGCGCGACTACTCTGCTGTGATTGCTCTTCTACTTGCGCTGCAGCATGAAGACGATCTTGTGCTGGCGCGTGATGCCAGCCAGGCGTTCGTCATCGGCGATGCAGGCCTGCTGTTACTGCACTGGCTTGCCGCCCCTTCCGAGCGGGTTGCTGAGCAGCTACACGATGCGATCGCGGCCGGCAGTCGGAACCCTGCGCTTGGAATTGTCTGGGGTGCGGGCGGCGCGCTGCTCGCAGCAGTGTTCATGTACGAGCTTACGGGCAGTGCGCGCTGGCAAGCGTTGTTCCTGCAGATTGCGGACAGGCTGTGGGCGCAGTAGCAGTACGAGCCCGAGTTCGGTGGGCATCACATGCTGCAGCAGTTGTATGGCCATGCAGATCGCCAGCTCTGCGCGTTGCATGGCCTTGCGGGTATCGCATTCGCGTTGGCTCGCGGCAAGCAACTGATTGGTAGCCAGCGTTATGACGAGGTCGTGCGCCGGACGTACGCTGTGTTCAAGCATGTCGCCATTCGCGATGGGACATTCGCCAATTGGCCGATGTTGATCGGTCCGTCAACGCGACCGACCGCCGAGCTGCGCTTGTTGCAACACTGCATCGGTGCACCTGGCGTGATTACTTGCCTTGCGGGCATGCCGGCAGGCGTTGATGAAGAACTGGATGCGCTGCTGCTCTGCGCAGGTGAACTCGTTTGGCATGCCGGTCCCACAATCAAGCTGCCATCGCTGTGCCATGGCGCGCCTGGCAGCGGCTACGCCTTCCTGAAGTTGTTTGAACGCACCGGCGATGAGCATTGGCTGCAGCGCGCGCGCCGCTTCGCCACGCATGGCATCGCACAAGCCGAGCGCGCGCGGCGCGTGTATGGCCAGCGCAAGTACTCGCTCTGGACCGGCGACGTTGGCCTGGCGGTCTACGTCCAGGACTGCTTGCGGGCGCGCGCCGAAATGCCGCTGATGGATGTGTTCTAGGGCGCTCGGGTCGCACCGATCGCCCTCGTGTTGTTCCGCTGCGGAGTGCAACGGCGCGACGGCTCGACCCTTCCTGCGTGCCCAGCCCAAGCGGGCGAAGTTGTCTGTGATTTGTGCTTTGCGGGTGTCGGTAGCGCCACCACTTGCGCCACAATGTCAGGTTTCACTTCGGGCCAGACGGTCGCCGTGTTGCTTTGCTGCGCACGGCCAGCTGGCTGAGCCGACCCGGCATCGCCCGACGCAACGCAACCCAACTCGAACCGAAACAGCGTGAACGGAGACCCCGACAAGATGCAGCAGCTTGATGTGTCCCGCGTGGGACCGGAAGAAATTGATTCGCTCGGGCATCTGAATGTCCGTTTCTACCTCGCGCGCGTCGACCGCGCGAATCGCGCACTGCTTGCCGCGCTGGGCCTCGGCGATGCGGTGCTCGATGCGCAAGGCGCGCAGCTGCGGCGGGTCGATACCTACAGCCGGTTCCGGCGTGAACAGTTCGAAGGCGCGGAGCTGACCGTGCTTGGCGGCCGCCTGGATGTTGACGAGGCGCATGTGCGCGCGTACTTCGAGATTCGTAACCCGGCGCGCGACGAGATTGCTGCGAACTTCGTGACCGTGACCGTGCTGGCCAACAGGGTCAGCCGACAGGTGTTGGCGCTGCCGCCAGAAGCGCGCATGCCGAACGCCGCCTTCGACATTGAGTTGCCTGACTACGCCGCGCCGCGCTCGCTGTCACTCGACCCCGTTCGCGCCGATGTGTCCTTGCGTGCGCTGGCCGAGCGCATTGGCGAGTCTGCCGAGTTTGGGATGACTGGCACCCGTGAAGGCGTTGTGGAAGCGCAGGACTGCGGCCCGGACGGCGTGTTGCGTGACGATGTGGAGCTGATGTTCCTGATGCACCGCCGTCATATGGAAGTTGGCGGCAATGCTGCGGGCGATGTGCAGGCGTTCGGGCCACCCGTGCAACACACTGACGATGGCCATCGTTTCGCCTGGGCCATGCTCGAAACGCGCAACGCCGACATCGCACGTCCGCGCGCAGGCGACGTGGTGGTGTGGGTGGGCGCGGACGTCGACATTGCCCAGAAATCGCGCCGCACGCGACGCTGGGCGTTCGTGAAATCGACGGGTCAATTGCTCAGCATTCACGACTCGGTCGGCATCGCCATGGATCTGGATGCGCGCAAAGCCATCGCTATTCCGCAGTCGCTGCGCGCGGCGATGGACCGGCACTACCTGCCCGAGTACGGGTGACCGCAGTCGGTATGCCACGCCGCACGTGTCTCAGGGCTTCTGCGCTGGCGAACCGGTCGGGTGTCCGTGCAGCGTATCAGTCCCGTGCCTGCCGGATCGGCAAGTGCTTCGGCCCACGCAGATTGAAGTTGCCGCGATAGGGAATGTCGTCTTCGGCGACGGCGAGTTCGAATTGCGTGTAGGCGCGCAGCAGCCCCAGCATGGCGGCCTTGGTCTCCATGCGGGCAAGGAACTGGCCGAGACAGATATGAATCCAGTCGCCGAATCCGAGGTGTTTGTCCTTGGGTCGATCGAAGCGCAACTCGTCAGGTGCATCGAACACGCTCGGATCGCGATTCGCCGAGGCCAGCACCACGATCACGTGTTGTTCTGCCTTGATCGCCTGGCCGCCGACTTCGGTATCGCTGGTTGCACGGCGTGACGTGAACTGCACCGAGCCGTCGTAGCGCAGAAACTCTTCGACCGCTGCGTCCATGCGCTCAGGATGTGCGCGCAGTTCGCGTTGGCGCTCGGGAAAGCGACATAGCGCCAGCGTGGCGTTCGAGATCAGATTTGTGGTGGTCTCGTTGCCGGCCAGCAACAGCAGGGTCACCGCTGCAAGCAACTCATCGTCGTTGAGCTTCTCGTCTTCGTCGTGGGCCGCGACCAGGCGGCCAATGAAGTCGTCGGTGGGCGTGTGCTGGCGCTCTTCGATGCGCGACTGCAGGTAGGTTCGGAATGCGACGATCTGTGCATTGCGCGCGTGCGCCTGCGCGGGCCCGGCATCGGGTCGCAGCGGTTCGATCACCGCATCCGACCAGGCTTTGAACTGCCGGAACTGCGCCGCAGGAATGCCCAGCAGCTCGGCGATGACGGTCACTGGCAGCGGCACCGCGAGATCGTCGGCGACATCGAAATGCGGGCGCGCTGCCACGCCAGCGAGCAGCGATTCGACAATGGCATCCACGCGTGGCTGCAGGTAGCCGAGCTTCGACGGCGTGAAATCGAGCGCCAGCAGTTTGCGCAAGCGCGTGTGATCCGGGCGGTCGGCGCCAAGCATGTCGAGGGTGCCGTGTGGCGCGATGGTTTCCAGCGGCACACCGGCAACTGCGGCGCTGCGACGATCCTCGCCGCGCATGCTCGACCACACCGAGTGATCGCGCAGTACCGCACGTACATCGTCGTAGCGTGTGACCATCCAGGCGTCGAGCTGCGGGATCCACACCACAGGTGCGTTGTCCCGCAGTTGCGCATAGAACGCGTGCGGTCGGGCGATCATGCGCGGGTCGAAGGTGTCCAGGGCGGCGCTGGCGGCACGGCCTTGCGGTTCTGGACTTGGCGTGTTCGTAAGTGTTGGCGCCGTAGACACTGCTCGTCTCCTTTGCTTCGGTTTGTACTCACCTGTCGTCGGCGAACCTACGCCTGGCAGTAGACCATTGTCAGCGCTGGTCCGCCTGCGGTCATGCTGCCTGCAGCTTGTAGGTAATGGTTGCGAACGCCACCTCGTCACCTGCGGCATTCTTCACGCTCACCTCGCCGAAACAGATCGAGCCACCGCGCTTGCGTACCGTGGCGGTGGCGATGAGGTCGGTGCGCGCCGACAAGCGCGTGAAGCTGATCGAAAAGCCTACGGTTGCGCCGCGCGAGTCCGGGCCGAGCCCTGGGCGAGCCCAGAAGGCGGCGGTCGCGGCAACATCGACCAACGCACTGATTGCCCCGCCGTGGATGCGTTCCACGCCGAGACGCGCGTGCCAGGGCATGCGCACCTGCACGCAGTCGTTGGAGACGCTGATGCATTGCGCACCGAGCACCTCGGCGAAACCGCCTTCTGCGATCCCGCGTGCGCGCGCGTAGTTCTCTATTTCAGGTGCTTCCGACATGCTGCCCTCGCGTGCTCGTCAAGCGTGTCGGTCTGGGACTGCCGACGCTGCAAGCCTCGTCTGAGCAACCGGTGCCGCGCAAGGGGTGTGCACTGCTTCGCGTCCAATGTGCCCGCTAATGATTGCGCGCTCAGTTGGGCATGTTGCGTGGGTGCGGCATTCCCATTGACACTTGCAACGACTTCCGGAGCCAACGCCATGTCATCTGCTGCCGACCGTGCGTTCGTATTCGTGCATCTCAAGGCGCCTGGCATTGGCTGGCAGCGTCTGGCGGCTGCGCTGGAAGATGCCATGGCTGGCAAGACAGCACTCAGCATCGTCGGGCGCTTCATGGGGCTCTTCGGCTTGGACAATCACGAACTCTTTGCATTGCTTGCTGGTCCGTCCGCCGACGCAGATGTCGAGGGGCGAGTTCGCGGCGCATTGCCGCCCAGCATTGAGGTGGTCGATGCAATGACCATGCGGGCCACAGCGCGTCCGACGACAGACGCGCCGCTGCAGCGCGATGGTCTTTACGTGTTCCGCTTCTTCGACGTACGCAATGGGGACGTGGACGAAGTCGTGCAGCTGTCGCGCGCCGCCTGGCAAACCTTCGAATCACCGACGGGCGCTGCAGGCATGAACTACACGTCAGAGCCGATGGCGCTATTCCGCGCTACGCAGCGCAGCGGTGCACCGATGCACGACGCCGACGCGCCGGCCCGAATGCTGCTGCTCACCTGGTACGACAACTTCACCTCCTGGGAGCGTTCGCGCGCGCCCGCGCCAGAGGCAGCCGCGAATTTCCGTCGTCGAGCAGCGCTGACCTCTCGGACTATCGCGTATGCAACGCGCGCTGTGGCAAGCAGCATGGACTGACTTGCGGGCGGCTTCGTGTGGCGGTATTCGTATCCTCGCTGCAGGCCTGGTGCACCCATTCGTCAGGCGAACTCAGGCGAATGCAGAACGCCCAAGGACGTTTCCCCGCTGCCGCGGAAACATCGCGCGATAATGACGCTAGCGCTATCGCCGTCGTTGGCGGTTTCTACAACGACGCCGCATCGAACTGCGCCTGTACATGCTTCAACGCAACCGTTCGCCACGCTGCCACGAGTAGTTGCGTGAGCTCGGCATCGTCCAGTCGTTCGACCACCACATAGCTCCACACCATTGTGCCTGCGCGCATTGGCACGAAGGTCTCCGGTTGCTCCTCGAACAGTTGTGCCTGCAGCGGCTTCGGTAGTTTCAGGATCCAGCACGCGTCGCGCGGGGACCACAGCGCAAAGCTCTTGCGTCCGACGTTGAACCAGGGGCGATCGTGATCGGTGACCTCATGCGCACCCGGCAGTGTGCCTGCCACTCTGCGCACCAGTGCCAGCCGAGGAATGTTGGGATCTGGAGTCATGTTCAACGTTCCTGATCACGGTGGCGCCGAGGCTATCCGAGCGGACCAATGGCGTCAGAAGTCCGCATGCTCCGTTGATCGAACAACGTCATCAGCGCAGCCGCAGCAAGCACCGTGGCGCTCATTGCGTAGAACATCTGATGCGGCTCAAGAAAACTGTCGAGCATGGGGAATGCTGCGGCGCCAGACGAGCGCCCGAGATTGGCAATGGCCATGTACACCGCGAACTGCGTTGCGGCGACGGCGCGATGGCAGATACTCATGAACAACGCGATGATCGACACCATCACGCTCTGCCCGGCGAGGTCGATCAACAACATGGCGCCGGTCGCGACGCCGGGTGTGTTCCAGTACGCGTGCATGGCGCCCGTTGCGCAGAAGATGCCTGCGGACAGCAGCAGTGTGATCTTCAGCATCCGCGTTGCACCGGCGCGATCGACCAACAGGCCGATGAGCAACCCCAGGATGGCTGCGTTGGCGTTGCTCGCGGACAGAAACCATGAGAACTGCTCAGCAGGGTGACCCAGCAGCTTCACGCCCACGGTGGGATACAACACCACACCGATGCCGGCGCTGCTGCGATATAGAAACTCCACGAGCACCAGCAGCAGGCTCATGGGCACCAGCGTCACGCGCAGTAGATTGCGGATGATCAGATTCCAGGCCAGCGCGGGCGGTAAGTCGGTGCGAACGGTGCTCGCGCCTTCGGTCCAGGGCAGCAGTCGTTCGCCTGGTCGTTCGCGAAACAACAACGACACAACAGTCACCAGCACCACCATGCCGACCAGCACGGCGCCGGCCAGCAGCACGCCGCCATGTGCCAGCAGTGTTGCGCTGAGCGCGCCGGACAACGAGTAGCCAAGCACCTGACCACCCATCATGAAGGAGTTCGCGCGGCCCTGTTCTTCTGCAGGAAGAATGTCGATGGCCATGCCGTCTACTGCAACGTCCTGCGTGGCCGAGAAAGCGTTGATGGCGAAGGCGACCGCAGTCAGCAATGTGAGCTGATGCATTGGATCGTTAACGGTGAGCAGCATGGCGGAGGAAAGTGTTACGCCTGTCTGCGCCGCCAGAATCCACGGGCGGCGGCGCCCCATGGGCAGGAACGAATAGCGGTCCATCAGCGGCGCCGCCAGCAGCTTGAAGGTCCAGGGTAGCGAACTGATGAATGTGAAGCTGGCAACCTGCGCCGCACTCATGCCGCTCTGGAGCATCCACGCGGGCATGGCCAGACTGAACAGGCCGATGGGAAAGCCTTGCGCGATGTAGAAGACGGCAAACGTGGCGAAGCGCAACCACCTGATGTCCGCTAGCGCCGGCAACGAACGAGACGTCAGCGCAAAACTTTCCATACTCATGTTGTTTGCCATGGCAATGCGTCCAGGTCGACATTGCCGCCAGACAGAATGATGCCGATGCGCGGGCCGCCGATACGCGGACCGCCCTCTGTATTCAGCTTCTGCTCGAGCAACGCCGCGAGTGGCACGGCGGCGGATGCCTCGACCACGATGTTGAGGCGGCTCCAGAGCAGTCGCATGGCCTCGACGATGGACGCCTCTGACACCGTGACGATGTCATCTGCGTGTGCGCGCAGCACATTGAATGTGCGTTGTGAGAGAGCGGTGCGCAGGCCATCGGCGATGGTGTTCGGCGGCAGTTGTGGCTGCAGCACGCCGGTGGCGAAGGAACGTGCCGCGTCGTCTGCGTTCTCGGGCTCTACCGCTACGAAGCGTGTGGGTGTGTTGCCGGCTCCGTTGTCACGTGGCTTGAACACGCCCAACTTGCTGGCCAGCGCACTGCCTGATGCGAGCCCGCCGCCGCCCACGGGCGTGAGCAGCAAGTCAAGCGGCCCGACTTCGGCAAACAGTTCCATTGCGGCGGTAGCAGCGCCACATATCACGCGCCAGTCGTCGTACGGATGCACGAAACTGGCGCCGGTACGCGCCACCACCGCATCGAGTGCGGCTTCGCGCGCCTGTTGGGTGTTGGCGCAGAAGCTCACCTGCGCGCCGTAGGCGCGCACCGCGTCGACCTTGGGCCGCGCAGAACCCTCTGGCATCACCACATAGGCGGGAATCTGCTTGATCTGTGCGGCCAGCGCCAACGCAGCGGCATGGTTACCCGATGAGTGCGTTGCAACTCCGCGCGCAAGTTGCGTGGGTGAAAGCTGCTGGACGGCGTTCATGGCACCACGAAACTTGAACGCGCCTACGCGCTGCAGGTTCTCGCACTTGAAGAACAGGGTTGCGCCGAACATGGCGTCCAGCCCGCCACGCCCCGACATGATCGGTGTGCGCAGTGCATGGCCGCGGATGCGTTTGGCCGCCGCTTCGATATCCGCCAGCGTTGGCAGTGCTTCTGTTGCTGCTGCGTTGGCGGTCATGCGTGCTGCAGGGCCCGCTCGAAGTCGGCGATGAGATCTTCGGCAGCCTCAAGCCCGACGCTGAGACGCATCAGCCCCGGCGAAATGCCGCTGCGCGCGCGCTCGGCTTCACTGAGCGTGTTGTGTGAAGACAGCGCCGGCAACGTGACGAGTGACTCCACGCCACCCAGGCTCACAGCGTGCACAACCAATCGCAGCGCATCGATGCAGGCGCGGGCGGCGTCAACGCCACCGTGCAGCTCCAATGCCACCATGCCGCCGAAGCCATCGAACAGCTGTGCGGCGCGCGCATGGCCAGTGTGTTGCTGCAGGCCAGGGTAGTGCACAGCGCGCACCTTCGGGTGCGACTCCAGATGGCGTGCAAGGGTCAGCGCCGTGGCGTTCTGCTGGCGCACGCGGATGCCTAAGGTCTTCATGCCGCGCTGCAGGAGAAAACACGCATGCGGGTCGAGCGTGCCACCAAATATGTTGAGGCGCTTGCGCACGTCCTCCACGAGTGCGGCGCGGCCGACCAGTGCGCCTGCAGTGATGTCGGAGTGCCCGTTCAGGTATTTGGTGCAGCTGTGCAGCACCAGGTCGTAGCCGTGTTCGATGGGGCGGAAGTTGATGGGTGACGCAAACGTATTGTCGATAAGTGCAAGCAAGCCATGCCGCCTGGCGAACTGCACAACGGCGATGAGGTCGGCCACTTCCAGGGTCGGATTGGTCAACGTTTCCACGTAGATGGCGCGACTGTTGGGCTGCAGATGTGCAGCCCAACTGGTGGGTTGGCTGGCATCGATGAACGTGTGCTCAAGGCCCAGGCGCGGAAACTCAGTCGTCAACAGATCGTGGGTGCCGCCATACAGCGACTGCTGTGCCAGCAGGTGGCCGCCGGGTGCAAGCAGGGTCAGCAGTGTGGTGCTGATCGCCGCCATGCCGCTTGCTGTCACCAACGCCGCCTCGCCACCTTCCAACGCCATCAGCTTGCGATGCAGCGCGCTGTGGTTGGGTGTGTTGTTCAGGCGGATGTAACGGATGTCGTGGTAGACCTCGCCGTCTACTGATTCGAACATCGCGCTTTGAAAGATCGGTGTGATCACGGCGCCGCCATGGCGCGGCGTTTCGCCCGCGTGCACTGCGCGCGTGTCCAGAGACAGTGTGTCCAGAGATCGTGCGGCCAGTGGTTGCGCGTCGCCTGGCTGTGGGTCGTGGGCGTCGTTCATGCTCTGATTCAACTGAATGGAGGCGGCAAGGGTGGCACAGCGGGCGGCCGTCCGGGCACGGCCGGGCCCACGCCTGCCACTGTGGCTAGCATGCCGTGCAACGTGACCGCCAAACGACGCGGATGCACGAAGAAGTGCGCGCTACGAACATGGGCCGTGTGCTTGGGAGTGTCGTTGTCGTCGGACCGGAGTCGAGCTCATTGAAGTAGCTGGTCAGACGCTTGTGATCCACGCGCCCTGAGTCGCGCGACGCCCCGCGGAGCTAGATAGCAAACACGCCACTGAGATCTACGGCGAAACGCGTACCGGCTTGCAGACCCGACGCAGCAAACACCTCGATTCGCTTCGACGTCGGGTAAACAACCCAGACCTCTACAGCGCCAGCAGCCAGGTAGGCCGTGGTCTTCTCCTGCAATTCCCGCGTCGAGTTGGAGGGCGATGCGACTTCGACACATATCTCTGGTGCTGCTGCGTAGGGCGTTTCGAAGCCATGGGTGTGCATGAATTCAGCCGAACCCCAAGCGATGTCCGCAACCAACACGCCGACACTGGTCAGTACCGAAGTCTCGACCATCGCGGTACCGGATAGACCATCCAACTGGCGTGCGACGCGGAGTTGGATCGCACCATGAAGATTGCTCGCCGGACTCATCAAGATCCGCCCCCACAGGTCGAGTTCAACTTTCCCGGGCAGATTCGCCATCACCGGATCGGCACACAGGGCCCGAAACCGAGCCCCGAGTGCAGCAGGCGTAAGCGGACTATCAATGACTTCCGACACCGTGGTCATGCCAGCGTCCTCCGAAGTGCTTGTGGTGCGAGCAGCGGATGGGTTTTGTGACAGTGACGAGTATGTGGCAGCGGCGTGCGACAGGGGAATCCTTCGCGGCACTGATTGGCGATGTCCGCGAGGTTGTATGGCCTGCGGATCCATCAGGTGCGCGTGTTTCGGGCTGTGCGACTGATGTGACATGCGCGCGGATGACGCCTGCGCGCGTCGAATTCTGGCTCATCCATCGTGCGTGGTTCATTGCTTTGGCAAGTGGGATGGAAGCGACGTTGGCACAGCGGGTGGCCGTCCGGGCACATCCAATCCCACGCCGACCACTGCGCCGAACAGGCTGTGCAGTGTGTCCATATCCGTTTGCGGCAGCGCCGGCTTTAACAGTGACGCGATGTTGCTGCGCAGATGCGCATCGTCGCCGGTGCCGAACAGCACAACGTCAGCGCCTGCGGCATCGCGCGCGAAGCGATAGGCCGCATCGATCATCGTTGCCGCACCGTTCGGATGCAGTAGAAAGTCGAGCGACGGCAGCCCGAGTTCCTGCAGTGTGTCTGCCAGCCGTTGCGGCTGCGCAAAGATGCCGCGCACCACGAACATCAGCAGTGTGCCTACGCCGTGCTGCCGAGTCAGCGGAAACACGCTGCTGCGCGCGTTCTGATGCAGCATGTGATAGGCCACCATCACTGACTGCCACAGGCCATCCGGCACTGCCTGCTGCAGCATCTGATGTTGCAGGTCGAAGGGTGGCGTTTCGGTAATGCCCAGATGTCTGAACTTGCCCTTCGCACGTTCCTCGAGCAACGCGGGCACGAGTTCCGCGCGCACCCGTGCGTAGTTGTCAGGCGTGACCGCGTGCAGCTGGAAGATGTCCACGTAGTCCGTGCCCAGGGTGCGCAGCGAGTTGTCCAGGCTTGCAAGCACATCCGCCGCAGTGGCGATGTCCGGCCCACGACCAAAGCCGGCACCGGGCCCGATGCCGCTCTTGGTGGCGATGATCAACGCACTGCGATCGAACCCGGCAATACCGCGCCCGACCACGGCTTCGGTGCCATAGGCGGCTGCGGTGTCGATGAAGTTGACGCCGAGGTCGATGGCGGCGCGAACAATGGCCACGGCGTTGTCGGCACTGCCACCGGTGCCAAGACCAAGCCGGCTGAAGCCGCCACAGCCCAGGCCCGCAACGCTTGCCTTCAATCCGGTGTTGCCGAACGCCCTGAGCTGCATGGCTAGTTCGCTCCATCTTGCGGCAGAACGCGCGGAAGAGTGTGCGGAAGAATGCGCGGCGATGTGTTCGGACGCAGCTGCAGGCTGCCTTCCTGCGCCACGCTGGCAACCCGATGCCCGTCGCGGCGGTACAACGCGCCCTGCACCAGACCACGTTCGAAACGCACGATCGGACTGTGCATGTCGAATAGCAGCCAGTCGCCGAAGTCGACCTGTTCATGCAGCCACAGACTGTGGTCCAGGCTGGCACCGGCAAGCTGGCCGCGCCCCACATGCGGTCGCCAGGCGGTGCTCAGAAACGCACGGTCGGTGGCATACACCAGCGCAGCGAGATGCAGCACGGGGTCGGTGGGCATCGCGCCATTGGCTCGCAGCCAGATGGCGGTGCTGGGCGCGCTTGGCGTGTCTTCATTCAATGCGTCGATCATGCGCACTTCGATTGGCATGGAAGCGGGGCTGCGGCCGCGCAACACATCGCGGTTGGGCAGATCGTCGGGCGGCGGCACCGCGCGCATGGCGTCCTGGTGTTCAACGAGTGTGCTTTGCTCGGCGCTCTCAGATGCCGCGGCCGCATCGTCGGTGCGCGCATCGAACCGGCCGAAGCTGGTCTGCATCTGGAAGATGGTTTGCTCACCCTGTTTCGCGGTGACGGTGCGGGCGTGGAAGTTGCGCCCCTGCTTGACCGGGTCGACGTGGAAGTGAATGGGCGTTTCCGGCCGCCCGGGACGCAGGAACATTGCGTGCAGCGAGTGCATGTGCAGGTCCGACACCGTGCGCGCGGCGGCGACCGTCGCCTGCGCCAGCACCAGACCGCCATACAGCCGTGCTGCTTCCGTAGTGCCGCCCACGCCCGCGCCGCCTTTGAATTCGTAGGTCGACAACTGCGGCAGGTCGAGACGGCGCAACAGTTTCGCCAGCGCAGTGCGGCCGGATCGGGCGACGGCCGTGCCGGGAAGGGACGATGGCATCGGAGCGTTTTCCAATTCAGGGTGGGCGCGGGTCGAGCGCCGCAGAGCATAGCGAGTTTGTTGGCGTGGCTTGGGGCGTCAGCCAACCAGATCGCTGATTGGCTCCGCGCGCGTGGACTCCGGAAACACAACCGACTCCAGATGCTGCAGTGGCACGCGCAGATGCTGGTGCAGCACGCCCTTCAGTACGCTGCGCA
>CAMAVY010000026.1 GCA_945861675.1 Klebsiella pneumoniae
AGGCCTGTGCAGACGTGCATCGTCGTGCCGGGCAGGCCACCAGCATGGGCGGCGTGTCCAACGGCGATGTGTTGACTGAAATCTGCCGTCAGCTCGCGGCGCTGCACGAAAAAGTGGAAGCGCTGAGTTCCGGTAATGCAGTGCGTAAGCTCGAAGCGGTTCGCTAGCTTTCGTTGCCGCTGACTGCCAGTTCTGCGCACTGAACTGGCGGGCTTCGCGCCCCGGCAGGTGATCAGGCCTGTCGGGGTGCAGTTTCTGCCGTCCTTCGGATGCACACGCCGGCCAGCTCGGCGTCGTTGAAGGCTTCCGGCTTCGCAACGCTGACCTCGACGAACGCGACCTGCAGCTCCTGCAGAATGCGTTGCGCAATACATTCGGCCAGGCTTTCTACGAGCTGGAACTGCTCTGCGGCCGCGTTGATTGCGATCTCGCGCATGCGGGCGTAGTTCGTGATGCCACTGTCGATGTGGTCATGCCCGTGTGTCCAGCGGGCGTCGGTTGCGGCCACGATGTCGAAGCGGATCGGTTGTGGCTTGACGCGTTCATGCGGATGAATGCCGATGATGGCCTGCACCACCAAGCCGCGAATGAACGCCTGATCGATGCTGTTCGTAAGCACAGGGTCGATCCTGTTCAGCAGCGTTGGCGCTGGCTGCGGCGCATCCGCAATGTGTGGCAACGCCTGCATGTCCCAGCGCGGCATGGCACGTATCACTACGGGCTCTGTCTGGCCGGCACGCAGGCGCAGCCAGCCGGTGTAGGCAATCATGGCGCCGTTGTCTGTGCACAAGTCCAGCGTTGGGCAGTGCAGGCTTGCGCCGACACTGGCCAATGCTGCGTCGAGATGACTGCGCAACAACCGGTTGGCCGACACGCCGCCCGCGATGACGAGACGGGTGCGGCCAGTGTTGTGCAACGCGCGCATGCACTTGGCCGTCAGAGTTTCAACCGCAGCCAGTTGGAACGATGCGGCAAGGTCAGCGCGCTCGGTCGGTGTGGGTCCGCCTGCACGCTGCAGGTGACGCAACTGGTGCAGCACTGCGGTTTTCAGGCCACTGAAACTGAAGTCGCAGCCGGGGTGGTCGAGCATCGGGCGTGGCAGCTTGAAGCGCGCGGGATTTCCACTCAAGGCAAGGGTCGCTATCGCCGGGCCACCCGGGTAGCCGAGTTCGAGCAGCTTGGCAGTCTTGTCGAACGCTTCACCGGCTGCGTCGTCCAGAGATTCGCCGAGCATCCGGTAGTCGCCCGCGCTCTGCACGTCCATGAGCTGGGTGTGGCCGCCGGATACCAACAGCGCCACGAACGGGAAGCTGGGCGGATGGGCGGCGAGCATGGGCGCCAGCAGGTGCGCCTCCATGTGGTGGACGCCGAGCGCAGGACGATCAAGGGCGAGTGCAAGCGTCCGGCCGAACGTGGCACCGACCAGCAGTGCGCCGACGAGTCCCGGGCCGGCGGTGTAGGCGACGCCATCGATGTCCGCTCGACCGCGCGAGCACTGGCGGAGCAACGTATCCAGTAGAGGGATCAGCCGCTGCAGGTGATCGCGCGAGGCGAGTTCCGGGACGACGCCGCCGAACCGTGCGTGCAGGCTCGTCTGGCTATGCAGCACATGCCCCAACAAACCCTGGGCGCTGTCATAGAGCGCGAGGCCGGTTTCGTCGCAGGAGGTTTCGATGCCGAGGACTAGCATGGACGACGGTGCTCCAGGTCGGCCCGCGTGGCCAAGCCTGTCGGTGTTGGCCGGCGGTCGATGTCGGCCGGCTTTCTATGTTGGAGGGCTTTCGACGATGTGCGCGTGGGGGCGGGATGATCGCAGAACGACTGGTTTGGCTGCATCAGGCAGATTGGGTCGAATTGAGATGCATGAGAGTCAATCTAGTGCTTTGCCGCGGCCACTGATGCGACTACACTCGTCGACCTTTTTCGGGGAGCAGCAGGTTTACATGCCCACAGTCAAGGTACGGGAGAACGAGCCTTTCGACGTCGCATTGCGCCGTTTCAAGCGCTCATGCGAGAAGGCCGGTGTCCTGTCCGAGATTCGCCGCCGCGAGTTCTACGAGAAGCCGACATCGATTCGTAAGCGAATGGCAGCTGCGGCTGTCAAACGCCACATCAAGAAACTGCAGCGTGAGGCCAAGCGGCTGAACGAAAGGCGATAGCCGGGTGGGGTCCCGTTCGGGTCCCCGACAGTTCGGCGCATTTGGTTCTTTGCCCTGGTTCTTTGCCCTGGTTCTTTGCCCTGGGTCTGGGCCCAGGAACCTGTGCCCAGGAACATGTGTTGGGGCGCAGGCTTCCCAGTCTGTTGTCGGCCGGTTCCAGGGGACCAATTGTGCGTAGACAGTCTGAGCGGGTGCAGTCCTGGATACGGCGGGCCCGAGCAGGACGTCCCACGCAGAATTACCGCAGGTAAACAGCCCCCGGCACGAAACCGCGGCAGAAAGGTAACGCCATGGCCGATGCTCCGCTGAAGACACGGATTGCTGAAGAAACCAAAGCCACCATGCGCGCGCGCGACAGTCGCAAGCTGGGTGTGTTGCGGCTCGTAGCGTCCGAAATCAAACGGCTTGAGGTCGATGAACGTCGTGACCTTACGGATGGCGACATTCTGGCCATTCTTGAGCGCATGAATAAACAGCGCAATGACTCGGAGCAGCAGTTCAGAGCTGCACAGCGGGTCGATCTTGCGGATCAGGAAGCGTTTGAAATTGACGTGATCCGGGCGTTCATGCCGACGCCGCTGTCCGAAACAGAATTGACCGAGCTGGTGCATGCGGCGATTGCCGAATCCGGTGCAACCAGTGGTCGCGATATGGGGACAGTCATGAATCTGCTGCGCCCGCGTGTCGTCGGGCGTGCGGACATGAAAGGGCTCAGCGCGTTGGTCAAGGCGCAACTCGGCTGAGCGTCGGCGATCTGCGTCTGCGGATCGCGCGTCAGCATAGATATCGGTATAGATACAGGCATGCCGTTTCTGTCTTGCACGACAGCGCGCGTTCCTCGTTCAGCTGAAGCTGGTTCAAGTGAATTCACAGTTCGCGCTTGTGGGCCGCCGGTTCACGGGCGCAGACTGTTTCTTCCCCTGCATTTCGTTGCCGCTTTGGAGCTGCACACCGATGGCCGGGCGTATCCCGCAAACTTTCATCAATACGCTGCTGGATCGCGTCGATATCGTCGCGGTTGTTGGCGAGTGCGTGTCGTTGAAGCGCAAAGGCAACAGCTATTGGGGTTGCTGCCCGTTTCACGATGAGAAGTCGCCGTCGTTTCATGTGTTGCCGGAACGCCAGTTCTACAAGTGCTTCGGTTGTGGTGTCTCAGGTACCGCGCTGTCGTTTGTGATGGCGTACCAGCACCTCGACTTCGTGGAAGCCATCGAACGCCTCGCAAGCACCTGTGGTCTGGAGGTCCCGCGCGAGGCTTCTGCAAACCCGGCCATTGATCGTGAACGGGAGCAGCTGCTGGCGGTGACGCTTGCGGCCGCCGAGTACTTTCAGCAGAGCCTTGCCGGCGCAAAGGGCGAGGCAGCGCGCGCGTACCTCGCGCGGCGCGGCGTCAGCCAGGAAGTGATTGCGCGTTTTGGCCTCGGCTACGCGCCCGCCGGATGGGATGGGCTGACCAGCGCGCTGAAGCACTTTGGTGTCGACGTGCTGGAGCGCGCCGGTTTGATCGCCCGGAACGAGCGCGGCATCTACGATCGTTTTCGCGACCGGCTCATGTTTCCGATTCGCAATGGGCGCGGACGCATCATCGGTTTTGGTGGGCGGGTCCTTGATGCGGGCGAGCCGAAATATCTCAATTCACCTGAGAGCCCGGTGTTTCAGAAGGGGCGCGAGGTCTATGGCCTGCAGGAAGCGCGGCGCGGCGGTTTGCAGAACGGTCAGATTGTGCTGGTTGAGGGCTACATGGACGTCGTCGGGCTTGCACAACACGGTGTGACCAACGCCGTCGCGGCGTTGGGCACTGCGACGTCGGCGCATCAACTGGAGCTGTTGCTCAAAGCCGGCTCAGAGCTGGTCTGCTGCTTCGACGCCGATAAGGCTGGCGACACTGCTGCCTGGCGCGCCTTGGAAACCGTCCTGCCGATGCTCACCGACGACCGTCGGTTGTCCTTTGTCAGGCTGGCAGATGGTGAGGATCCTGACTCACTTGTGAAGGCGGGTGGTGTCGCGGCCTGGCAGGCGTGCATCGAGCAGCGCCAGCCATTTGCAGATTTCTTTTTCGATCAGCTCAGCAAAGGGCTGACGCTTGCGCGGGTAGACGATCGAACCGCGCTCGTACAGCGCGCTGAACCGCTGCTCAGCCGTATGCCTTCCGGCGTGCGGCAGAGCCTGATGCGCGATCGTCTCAAAGAGCTGGCTCGGCTTTCCTCTGGTGTTGGCGGCGCGAGCAGTGCTCAACACGGCGCGATAGTCCCGCAGCACAGCGGATCAGCCGGGGCGGATCGTCGTTATGCCTGGCACGCAGGCGCGGCGGGCCCGGCCAGATCGACTGCGAACGCGAGCCGAACTGCTGGGCGTTCTATTTCACGCGAGGTGCTTGCATTGCTGATTCATGCACCCAGCTTGGCAGATGGCGTTGATCTCCGCTGGCTCAGCGAGCTCGACGATCGGCTCGATCCTGTGCTGGGTCTGCTGGCGGAGGTGGTGACCGTCATTCAGCAGAGCCCCGGTGGCGATCTGGGTTTTCTGCTGGGCCATTTTCACGGGCATCCACAACAGGCCGACATACAGCGGTTTGTCGCCAACCCGCCGGAACTGCCGCAATCGGAGTGGCGGCCCGCGTTCCTTGCAGGCATACAGGATCTGCAACGTGGTCGCGGTCGGCGCGTGCCGACGGCGGCGATCGACTCCGATGACGCGCTGAGAGCGCATTTCGAGGCGCAGCAGCGGCGGTCGCTCGAACAATCGGAGCAGTCAGGAGTCGGGAGCTAATTCTGTTCCGCTTACACGGAACTGCTTGGTAAGCATCGACCTCAGAACATAAAATGGCCGGCTGGCCCGCAGGCAGCCGGGGCAACATTCATGCAGAGCGGTTTGGGCAACAACCTTTATGGTCAAGAACGCTATGGTCAAGAACGCTACGGTCAAGAAGGCACCGATCAAGAAGGCACCGATCAAGAAGGCACCGATCAAGAAGGAGCCGATCACGAAGGAGCCGGTCAAGAACTCGACTGCCAAAAACACTGCCAGCACGACTGCGACCAGCAAGCCGTCTGTCAGCAAGTCGGCCGACAGGCCGGTCGGCAAGCCTGCGTCCGGCAATAGCGCAAGTGTGAAAGCGGGGGCAAGCAAGTCTGTTGTGAGCGTAAACGCGGCGAGCAAGAGTGCGCCGCGTGTCGAGCCGGTTCCAAAGGCCAGCCCTGCAACGAGTACGTCCGCGGCAGCGACGACCGCGGTTGCTGCCTCGGACAAATCGCCGGCAGGCAAAGTCCCAGCCGTCAAAGCCTCAGCAGGCAAAGCCCCAGCAGGCAAAGCCCCAGCGGGCAAGGCGGCAGTCGGCAAGGCCGCCGCTGTAAAGACCGCTGGCAGCGCCGCGACAGGCGGCAAAAAGGATTCGAACCGCAGCGATGCCACACCGCGGGCTGAACTGCCGCCCGAAGCTCAGCAGCAGTCCAGTCTCAAAGACCTGATAGCGAAGGGTAAGGAGCAGGGCTATCTGACCTATGCGGAGGTCAACGATCACCTGCCGGCCGACATCTCGGATCCGGATCAGATCGAAGACATCATCCGCATGATCAACGACATGGGCATCAAGGTTTACGAGATCGCGCCTGATGTCGATGAGCTGATGGGCTCGGGCGAAAGCACGGCGGACGAACTCGCGGCTGAAGAAGCCGCTGCTGCGCTCGCTGCTGTTGAGACTGAAGCAGGCCGTACTACGGACCCGGTGCGCATGTACATGCGCGAAATGGGCACCGTCGAGTTGCTCACCCGCGAAGGCGAGATCGTGATCGCCAAGCGAATCGAGGAAGGCATCCGCGACGTGATGTCGGCGGCTGGCTTGTTCCCCGGTTCCGTACAGCGCCTGCTCGATGCGTACGACAAATCTGTTGAGGCGGGCAAACTGTTCGAGGTGCTCGTCGGTTATCTCGATCCTACGGACAATGTGCCTGAGGCTGTTCCGCCGGAGCGCCTGCGCGAGGCCGCAGCTGCTGCGGCCGCCGCAGCAGCGCTGGCTGCAGCGCCAGCAGTTGCAGTTCCGGTGGTCGCCGGTGCTGAGGAAGAGGAAGCCGCCGAGGTTGCCGAAGAAGACGAGCCGGAAAAAGGTCCGGATCCGGAACTCGCGCGCGAGCGTTTCGATGCGCTGCGCAAGCAATTCGCCAAGGCACAGCGTACGTTCGCCAAGAACGAACGCGACTCGAAGGCCTGGCTGCAGGACGAAGAGAAACTCTGCGAACTGTTTTCGGTGTTCAAGCTCGTGCCACGCTGGTACGACGATCTCGTCTCGCGTCCGCGCGATGTGCTCGATCAGATCCGCCGCCAGGAAAAGATCATCATCAACGCTGCCGTGAAGGTATCGAAGATGCCGCGCTCGGTGTTTCTCAGCTCGTTCCCGGGCCATGAGACCGATGTGAAGTGGATCGAGCGGCACCTCAAAGCGAAGAGAGAATTCGTGCCGGTGCTGACCAAACAGAAGGACGAGATTCTGCGCGCGCAGAAAAAACTTGCGGCGATCGTTGAAGAAGTGGGCCTGGAAGTGGGCAAGATCAAAGATCTGAACCGCGCGATGTCGTTGGGCGAAGCAAAAGCGCGGCGCGCCAAGAAGGACATGGTCGAGGCAAACCTGCGTCTCGTGATCTCGATCGCCAAGAAGTACACGAATCGTGGCCTGCAGTTCCTGGACCTCATCCAGGAAGGCAACATCGGCCTGATGAAGGCCGTGGACAAGTTCGAGTATCGCCGCGGCTACAAGTTTTCGACCTACGCGACCTGGTGGATTCGTCAGGCCATTACACGCTCGATTGCGGATCAGGCGCGCACCATCCGTATTCCCGTGCACATGATCGAGACGATCAACAAGCTCAACCGCATTTCACGGCAGATGCTGCAGGAGATGGGGCGCGAGCCGACGCCGGAAGAACTTGGCACCCGGATGGAGATGCCGGAGGACAAGGTCCGTCGTGTTCTGAAGATCGCGAAAGAGCCAATCTCCATGGAGACGCCGATTGGTGACGATGAAGATTCGCACCTCGGCGATTTCATTGAGGACGCCAGTATCGGATCGCCGGTCGACATGGCCACGGCTGAAGGCTTGCGCGAAGCCACACGTGAAGTGCTTGCCGGATTGACGGCGCGTGAAGCCAAAGTCTTGCGCATGCGCTTCGGCATCGACATGAATACCGATCACACCCTCGAGGAAGTCGGTAAGCAGTTCGATGTGACTCGCGAGCGCATTCGTCAGATCGAAGCCAAGGCGCTGCGCAAACTGCGCCACCCCAGCCGCTCCGAACATCTGCGCAGCTTCCTCGACGAGTAGTTCATTTGCAGCATGCCCGTCCCTCGCATGAGCGCGGGCACGCCTGGTCGAGCAACTTGGTCGAGCAACTTGGTCGAACAACCTGGTCGAACGACCTTGTCAAACAACTTGGGCGACCAGGTGTTTTGTTGCGTCCTGTCTGCTACTCCGCCATTTGCCCCTGCTATAGTACGGGCCTTCGGGCCTGTAGCTCAGTTGGTTAGAGCAGGGGTCTCATCTGGAAATGGTGCGCTCACATCGTGAGGTGTGAGATGAACGGGATGAATTCAGGGAAACCGTAGCAGCAATCGTTCGGTTGGCTGACGGCAATCCTGAGCCAAGCCGGCGGTACACCGTCGGAAGGTGCAGAGACTACCTGAGGGTTGATCACGCATCGCAGGATGCACATCGAGCACCCTTAATCACAGGCTAGAGCGTCCCGCACCCGGTGGACGGGCAGTTGTGTACTGCCGGGTGGTGAGATAGTCCACTCCCATTGGAAACGATGGGTGCAAGTGAATCCTTTGGTCGTAGGTTCGAGCCCTACCAGGCCCACCAGGAGGTTCATCGTGGCGCGCGCTACACGCGCCGCGGTTTCGAGCAGGCGCCTGCTGTGAGGCTGGCGCAAATTGAGGCACGCGCATGTTGAGAGCAATCCGGTATCTGGTGGCAGTGCTACTGACAGTGGCGGCTGGCGCCAGTTTTGCCGGTACGCAGTTGATTGTCCCGAGCCCCACGTCGTCCAGCCTTACGCCAGGCTCTGACCTGGCCATTCAGGTGCGCTACAACTCGATCGCGCCGGCGGATAACACCCTGCGTGGTCTGTCGTTTCGGATGCACTGGGACTCGCGCCGACTGACTTTTGTCAGCACGGCGGGTGTCCTTTCGACCAACCTCGTTGCGATTACGGCAACGCCGTAGAACGACAGCGAAGACTTTGACGGCGACCCGAACACCACTCAATACATCCTGGTGGCGTGGGACGATGAAGCCGGCGCATGGCCCGGCGGTACGTTGCCAACCGGTCTGTTTACGGCCAATTTCACGACGACAGGCTCGTTCGTCAGCGGCACCACAGCCATCCGTTTTTCCGGCCGGACCACTGCGCTCGACTATGACTTTGCTTCGAGCCCCGTCGTGGTCGAAGGCGTGCCTGGCGTGGATACCGTCCCGCCCGTGATTACGCTGCTCGGCGGTGACGTCACCTTGATTCAGGGGCGTGCATTTGCCGACGCTGGCGCGCGTGCCTCGGACAGCCGTGACGGCAACATCAGCAGCAGGATCATTACTTCGGGTGCCGTGAATACGAATGTGCCCGGCACCTATGTGCTGACCTACGATGTCACGGATCTTGCGGGCAATGCGGCGGCCAGCGTCACGCGTACAGTGCGGATACTTCCTCCGGACGTGACGCGGCCTGTCATCACGGCGCCGGCTGACGTTATTGTTGAAGCCACCAGTGCGGGCGGTGTGCTCGCATCTTCGCTGGCGACTTCCGCCACTGCGAACGACGATCGCTACGGCCCGCTACCTGTCACCAACAATGCGCCGGCGACGCAGTTCCCATTGGGCGACACGGTGATCGAGTTCTCTGCCATTGACGGTGAAGGCAACGAGGGCATTGCAACCACGACTGTCAGCGTGATCGATTCCACGGGGCCCAGGTTCTCCGGCGTAGAGAATGTCTCGGTCGAAGCCGAGTCGGCTGCTGGCACAGCGGGCACGAATGCGCTGATCGTCGCCGCGCTGGCTGCGGTGACTGCGAATGACATCGTGGACGGCGCGGTCGAGGTGTTCAACGACGCGCCGACGCAGTTCCCGCTCGGGGACACCCTTGTACGCCTGCAGGCCTTCGATCAGCGCGAGAATGCGGCGGTACCGGAAGCGACCTTGACGGTCACCGTGGTGGATACCACGGCGGCAACGATCAATGTCGATGCCGTCGAACCGGTCGAAGCATTGGCTGCCAACGGTACACCCAGCACCGACGCGACTATCGCTGCGTTCCTTGCCAGCGCCACGGCCGCCGACCTCGTCGATAGCGAGCTTACTGTGACGAACAACGCGCCGGCAGTGTTTCCACTTGGCATCACGCCGGTTACGTTCAGGGTTGTGGATTCGGCCCGCAATGAGACCTCTGTCACGCGGCAGGTGACCGTACGCGACGCGACCAAGCCAGTCGTCACTCCACCTGCAAACATCACGGTTGTTGAGACCGGCGGCGGTGTGATCAGCAGCAGCGCCGCAGCGCTGGAGGCGTTCCTGAACGGCGCGAGCGCGACCGATGCCGTAGACCCGGAGCCGTTCCTCGAAACCGACGTTCCTGCCAGCCTGCCCGTGGGCGAGACGACGGTCACCTTCACGGCAACCGACTTCGCCGAAAACAGCGGTACCGCAACCGCCACGATCACCGTACTGGCCGCCGGCACGGGCGACCAGGATGGCGATGGCATGTCGGATGTCTTCGAGGTCAGCAACGCGCTCAATCCGAACGATCCAGGCGATGCGGGTAGCGACCCCGACTTTGATGGCTTCACCAATCTGCAGGAGTTCCAGAACGGCACCAACCCGCAAGTCGACAGCACCATTCCCGTCGTGACGGCGCCGCCGACGCTCACGATCAATGCGATTGGGCCGTTGACGCCGGTGACAGTCACTGCGGGTACGGCGACTGACCGAGTGCAGGACGATACGTTGACTGTTACGGTCGTTGCGCCGCGCGCCGGCCCGCTGCCGCCAGGACGTTACGTATTCATCCATCGCGCAACCGATCCGGCTGGCAACATTGGTACGGCCGAGCAGGTCGTGAACGTGGTGCCGCTCATTGAGTTGGCGCCATCGCAAAGCGTCAGCGAAGGTCAGATGGTGCTGGTGGACGTGCTGCTGAATGGAGACGCATCGGCTTACCCGGTCACGGTCGCGTTTACCGTGACGGGCACGGCGTCGGCGCCCGGCGATCTGGTCGGTCCTGATCACAACCTCGAAAGTGGCACGGTGACCATCGAAAGTGGGCGACGCGGGCAGATCGTGTTCCAGGCGCTTGCCGACGAGCTTTCAGAGGCGGCGGAAACGGTTGTCCTGACGTTGTCATTGCCGAACAACGCGACGCTTGGTCCTGTAACAACGTCAACCGTCACGATCCTGTCGCCGTCCAATGCGGCGCCGGTCCTGGATATTGCCGTAGCCCAAGGCGACACCGCCGGGCAGCGCGTGCTGACGACGGGTGGCCCGGTCACTGCGACCGCACTTGTGAGCGACGGTAATGTGGGCGACACGTTCACGTTCGATTGGAGCGCCAGCGATCCGGCGATTCCCGCCAGCAATGGCACAACCTCTTCCTCGTACACGTTCAATCCGAACGTGACCCCCGGTTTGTATCGCCTCAGCCTGCGCGTCACCGATGCAGCGGGGGCTGCCACCACGCAGACCATCCTGGTGGAAGTGCTGAGTGCGGCGCCAACGCTGTCGCCGACGCTGGACACCGATCTCGATGGCGTCACTGATGCGCTTGATGGATTCGGCGACAGCGACGGTGATGGGGTGCCCAACTTCCAGGATCCGATCAACGGCGGTGAGCTGTTGTCGGCGAACGGCGCGGCCCCGGGGTTCCTGTTGGAAGTGGAGCCTGGGTTGGATCTGGTCCAGGGGCAGACAGCGTTTGCCGCTGATGCGACCGGTGCGCAGATCGCAATTGCAGACATCCGCAGTCATGGCGGGACCAATGGTGGCACGGCGACCGCGAATGACACGGCCTTCGCCTACGACCTTGGCTTCTACGATTTTGTGATCGAGGGTGTCACGCGCGGCGCCAGCGTGTCGGTTGTGGTGCCGCAATCTGCAGCATTGCCCGCCGGCACATTGGTCTATCGCAAGTTCACGACAGCGGGTGGATTCACCAGCTTTGTCGTCAACGCCGGCAACGTTGTGCGTTCTGCTCCGGGTCAGTTGGGCGTGTGCCCTGCGGTCGGCTCAGCTGCCTACGTGACCGGTCTTACCCAGGGCCACTTCTGCGTGCAGTTGACCATTCAGGACGGTGGTCCGAACGACGCCGACGGTGCGGCGAACGGTCGCGTGGTGGATCCGGGCGCAATTGGCCGGCAACTGCCTGTTGCACCTCCGCCAGAGCCGCCGCCGCCGGCCCCGAGAAGCGGCGGCGGTGGTGGCGGCTGCACAGTGGGAGACGGCGCGGCCGACCCGACACTGCCTCTGCTGGCGCTTGGTGCGCTGGTGTACATCGCACGCCGCCGCGGGATGCCGCGCGGCGTGTGAGGTGCCTAATGCCGGGTAACGGGAGGGGCGCCCGGCAGATCCTCTACGACCATGCCGCGCAGCACGCGTTTGCCGACCAGCAGGCATGCTTGCGAGAAGGCGCGCTCGGCTTCGGTGACACACCACTCCCAATCTGCGCCTGAGCCGCCCACGATTGCGCGCCAGTGTGCAGTGACGAAGATCTCGCCTAGCTTCAGCTCCACGGCCCAATCGTGCCAGGTGCTTTCGCTTGCGCCTTCTTCTTCGTACTCCTGCTGTACGAGTCGGCAGTGGTTGCCTGAGCCGTCGTCGAGTGCCGCAAGCTCAGCAACTGACAGCTGCGAATCGATACAGGATTCCCAGCCGGTGTGGATCTGGGGTGCACTGCTGAACAGTACGTGGACGATTGCGGCCGGGGTCAGCTTGACCTCGATTGCCATGTCCCAGTCGGGTTCAAGGTCTGATTCGGCCATGCCTCGATCGTCATGAAAGCGGGGGCGCGAGGATACCCGACGAACAACGGCGACACACGATTGCAAGTGTGTTGCAGGGTACGTCTGAGCAAGCGCGCGCACAGGCACTCGAGCTCATTGAACGTCCGCTCGATGCACGAGGATTTAGGCAAGGTGCAACGCATCTACTGCAGTTGCAGTGATGGATATTCGGCATCCTCGTATATATGCTCCCGCGCCTTTGCAGCGCTGTGAGCACGGGAGAAAAACATGTTGGGTTTTGGACGGCGTTTGGCTGTGGTGTTGGGCTTGGCCCTGGTGCTGGCCGGGTGTGACACCGGTGGTGCAATTGGTATCGTGAATCTTGAGAGCGTTGCCCGGGCTCTGGGTCGCGATGCTTCGATGGAGCAACAGGCCAATACGCGCGCTCAGGAACTGCAGGCGCAACTGCAGCAGGTCGCGAAGCAGATCGGCGACAAGCTGCAGGCCGAGATCGCCAAGACGCCCGATCAGCGTGCGCAGTTGCAGCAGCAGGCACAGGCCGCATTCGGCCAACAGCAACAGCAGGCACAGCAGCTGTTGCAGCAGTACCGCGTGAAGCTCGCAACAGATTTTCGTGATGAGGCGAAAGCCGCTGCCAAGAAAATCGCTGAGGAACGCAAACTGAATGTCGTGCTTCTCGATCAGGTGGCGCTGTATTTCAAGGACACACAGGACATCACGGACGAAGTGACCAAGGCCATGCGTGGTGGCGCTGCGGCGCCGGCGGCTGCGGGCACGGCTGCTTCCAAGCCTGCAGCGGGCTGACCAGGAACGGGTTGACCGGGAACAGATGAAAAGCTGATGTTGCGCGGCGCCCTGGTGGCGCCGCGTTCGTTTCAGCAGTGGGCCGCTGTCCCGCCCGAGCCGCACCGCAGTCACACCCCAGCCGCACTAGTTGCGGTAGTAATCGCGTACGAAATCTTCCAGCCGATCGATGCTGACGCGCTGTTGAGACCGTGTGTCTCGGTCACGCACAGTGACCGAACGGTCGCCTTCGATGGACTCATAGTCCACCGTGATACAGATCGGAGTCCCGACCTCATCATGACGCCGGTAGCCCTTGCCGATGTTGCCGGTGTCTTCGTAGAGCACGCGACCTAGTCCGAGTGCCTGCAGCCGCTGTTTGATTGCGCGCGCGGTGCTGACGATGTCGTCCACGTTGCGCTTCAGCGGAATGACTGCCGCCTTGATCGGTGCCAGGTGTTTGCGCAGATGCAGTACCGTGCGCACCGTGCCGTCTTCCAGCGTTTCGACCTCATAGGCCTCGTTCAAAACCGCCAGCACGCCGCGATCGACACCCGCAGAGGGCTCGATGACGTACGGCACCACGTTCTTGTTGGTTTCCTCGTCGCGGATCGTGAGCTTGGTGTTCGAGTCGCGGTTCGGTTGCACAGTGGCGGTCAAGCCCAGATCTTCCTGGCCGCGCGAATGCGAGCCGAGGTCGAAGTCGGTGCGATTGGCGATCCCTTCCAGTTCTTCGATGCCGTGTGGAAAGCGATACAGGATGTCGGTGGTCGCCTTGGAGTAATGCGCAAGATCGCTGTCGGGCTGTACGAACAGCACCATCGCATCACGCGCGATGCCCTGGCTGACCCACCACTCCACGCGCATCTCAACCCAACGCCGATGCCACTCCTCGTCGGTGCCGGGACGAACGAAGTACTCGAGCTCCATCTGCTCGAACTCGCGCACGCGGAAGATGAAGTTGCGCGGCGTGATTTCGTTGCGGAAGGCTTTGCCGATCTGCGCCACGCCGAACGGCAGCTTGGGCGAAGTGGAATCCACGATGTTCTTGAAGTTGACGAAGATGGCCTGCGCGGTTTCCGGGCGCAGATAGGCGTACGACGATTCGTCGGCAACCGGGCCCACGGTGGTCTTGAACATCAGGTTGAAGGGGCGGGGTTCGGTGAGGTCGCCCGACCCGCACTTGCCGCATTTGCCATCGACGATATGGTCAGCGCGCCAGCGGCTCTTGCAGTTGCGGCAATCGACCATCGGGTCGCTGAACGTTTCTTCGTGGCCCGAGTGCTTGAGCACCGCCCGATGCGTCAGGATCGCTGCGTCGAGGCCTTCGACATCGTCGCGCTCGAACACCATCGAGCGCCACCAGGCCGCCTTCAGATTGTTCTTCAGTTCGACACCGAGCGGACCGTAGTCGTAGGTGCCCTGCAGCCCGCCATAAATGTCGCTGCCCTGAAAAATGAACCCGCGGCGTTTGCACAGGGCAACCAGTTCATCCATCGCTGATGCGGGCATTGCAGAAACTCCACCGGAAAAATGCGGACGCGACTATAGCGGATGCTCCCGCTGACCAAACGCTCCGCTTCGGCTCCCGCCCAGACTTGGCGTCCATGCCCACGCCGGGCCGCGCGCCCGCGAATGTGCAGTCCGCGGATTTGCCCTGCCTATACTGAAATTTGCGTGCGCTTCGGATCGACTCCATGGATGGCATTTCTCCCCAGGCTCATAACGTCACGCTGCCCCCTCGCGTGGGCAGCGGTGGTGAGATTGATTCGCGCATGTCGGCAATGGCCGGCAAGGGCGCCTTGCTGCGCCTGTTGCGCTCATTTCGTTACTTCCATGACTGGGAAGAGTCGGAGCTTGCCGAGCTCGGTGGCGCGCTGGGGCTACGCAAGCTGACTTGCGGCGAACGGCTGATCGACTTCGGCGGCGTCGACGGCCACGACTACTTTCTCATCGACGGTGCGTTGAGCCTGTCGACCGGCCAGGAACGCTCGTTCTCCCTCAGCGCGCGCCAGACCGACGCCGGCTTCCCGGTGGCCCATCTACGGCCGAGCCGTTACCGGGTGACGGCCGAGGTTTCGAGCCACGTGCTGTCAATCGAATCAAACGCGCTGCGGCAACGTCGCAGTCACGGCCGCACCAGCCGCTTTCTGCCGGCGCAGCGTGTCGTTGCAGGCAACTGGCAGAGCCACGCTGCATGGGCCGAGCTGATACGGGAAATGGAGCAAGGCACGCTGCCGGTGCCCAGCCTGCCAGCCATTGCGCATCGGGTGGCAGAACAACTGCAACACGAGGACGTGAACCTCGCGCGCGTCGCGCAGCTGATTTCGACCGAGCCCGGCCTGGCTGCAAAACTGGTCAAGGTGGCCAACAGCGCGATGTTCAAGCGCGACAAGTTCTGTGAAACGGTGCTGGATGCGCTGTCGCGCATCGGTCTCAACAGCGCGCGTCAACTGGTGCTGGCATTCGCGTCCGAGCGGCTGTTTCACGGCACCGATCCGATCGTGCGCAAACATTCCGTGCGCATCTGGCAGCACAGCGTTGAGATTGCAGCCCTGGGCGTGGTGCTGGCGCGGATGACGCCGCCGCTTGCGCCCGATCGGGCCCTGCTGATCGGCCTGCTGCATGAGATTGGTGCGTTGTCCGTGCTCACGGTGGTGCAGCGCCATCCTGATCTTGTCAGCGACGACCGCATGCTGCGCGACATGCTTGATGCCGCCACGCCGCAGGTCAGCGCACATGTACTGGCGGCCTGGGGTTTCTCTCCCGACGTTGTCCGTGCCGCGACTGATTCCGACAACTGGTTTCACGAGGGCGGTAAAGGCGCGGATTACACCGATGTGCTGATTGTGGCGCATCTGCATTCGCTGGTGCGGCAGCGCGAGTTCGCGCAGTTGCCGCGCATCGACGAGACGCCTGCGTTTGGCAAACTCGCCCTGGGCGATCTGTCGCCGAAGCTCAGTCTGATGGTGCTCGATGAGGCGAAGGCGCAAGTGCAGGAAATGCGCTCACTGCTCTCGTAAGGCATGACGGGCGTACATCTGGCGGGCGTTGAGCGCGCATGCGCATTGCTGGCATCCATACCCGCTGCGATGCCACCATTGCGCGATGGATGCACCTGACAGAACAACGTTGAACAGCGCCACCGCAGGTGCTGACACTGCACATGATGCGAGCTTGCGCGCCCTGCATGTTTCACGTCGCAAGCTGATCGCTAGCAGTGTTGGCGTGTTGCTTGGCGCGCACAGCAGTGTTGCTGCGGCTTCGGCCGCTGTGCATGTACAGGGCCCTGCGCGGCTGCCCGAGTGGCCCGTGGCCCGCTTGCGCGCGCTCGCGGCGCGGCTTGAGCGCGTTCAACGCGTCATCGGTCAGGGGCGCTTCAATCTGGTCTCGTTCGACGATGTCCGTGCAGCTGCCAGACAGACGCCTCAAGGCGCGTTGACGGCAGCTGAAGAGTCGAGCTGCAGTGAATTGTTTCAGCTGGACGCACGGCGCATCGGCTTCCTCGGCGCACGCGTCGTGCGCGATCTGAACTATGCGTTGCCGCAATCCGTGCTCGTGCGTGTCGATGGTGGCCAGCATCTGTTTCCGGCCGCCAACGCTTTGTTCGAACGCGTGCGCGCCGCTGTCGGCCCGCAGCTCATCGTTACATCGGGCGCACGCGGTGTGCCCAAGCAAATGCTGGTGTTTCTGCGCAGCGCGCTGCGCGCCGGCATCATTGCCCGGCCGGTGCACAGCGTTGCGCCACCGGGCTACAGCTATCACGCGGTGGGTGACATGGACGTGGGTGATCGCGCGCTCGGCGGCACCAATTTCACGCAAGCGTTCGCCAACTCATCGACCTATCGCAAGCTCATTGCGCTGCCCTACGTTCGGCTGCGCTATCCGCGTAACAATGCACTGGGTGTCAGCTTTGAACCGTGGCACCTGCAGGTCTACGAACAGCAGGTCTACTAACAACAAGCAATTCGGGCGGGGGCGCGCACAGCATGAGCAACATGGAAAGCACCGGTAGCACAGCAATGGTCAGGCAGGGGTCACACTGGCTCGCGCGCGCGTTGCTCGTCGATGGCTTGATGGCGCCGGTCCTGATGGGCGTGTCGGCGCTCGGGACCAGCATGGGTGTCTGGCCGTTCACCGTCGGGCTGTTGCTGCTGGTCGGCGCCTTCCTGTTGGCCGTCATGGGCATGATCGGCGCGCTGGTCAGCCTGTATCTGTCGCGCAAGCCAGGGCGTGAAGGTGATCGCTCGCTGGCACTCATCGGGCTGGCGCTGTGCGCAGTTGTCGCCGCAGTGTTTCTGTTCTATGCGCTGCCGGGCTTCAAGGTGCCGCCGATCCACGACATCTCTACCGATGTGGCGTCGCCCCCGGACTTCTCGCCTGCGTTGCAGACAGCACGCGGCAGCACCGCCAACGCGCTGGTGCGGTCAGCCGAAGTTGATGCGGCGCAGCAACTGGCCTATCCCGATCTGGCGCCGATCGCCGCCACCACTGCCGCCGACGAAAGCTATCAACGTGCGCTGAAGGTGGTTGGTGTGCTCGGATGGGAAGTCGTCAACAGTGTGCCGGGTGAAGGCCGGATCGAAGCGACTGCCACGACACGCTGGATGGGCTTCAAAGATGACATCGTGATTCGCGTGCGGGCCAGTGCTGCTGGCGGTTCAGTGCTCGATCTGCGCTCGGTGTCGCGGGTGGGCGTCGGCGACGCCGGTGCGAATGCGGCGCGCATTCGGGCATTCACGCAGCGGTTTGCTGCCGACTGAATTGCGCTACCGGAGCACCCGGCTGGTTTGTTCCGCAGTTGCAGTCGAGTAGGGCCGGGTTGATGGCGCACAGAAGCGCAGGCTGATCGCTTACAGCCGGCGCGCGTTTTGATGGGCAAGGTCGCCGTGTTGACGGGGACCCTGCATGAGCCAATCGATCCACCTGTTCAGGCCTGAAGTGCTCGCCCAGCAACGGCTGCGGTTGTGGGGCGAGGTCTGCTTTACCTTGCCGATCAGTGCGCGATTGCTGACCGCCGTGCTGTTGCTGGTGGTGGGCTGTTCGGTCACGTTTCTGGCGCTGGGCGAATTTCACCGCAAGGAACATGTGCGCGGCGTGTTGCGCGCGGCAGATGGCGCATGGCGCGTGCAGGCCGAGTCCCCCGGTGTGGTAGCCGCGGTGCTGGTGCGTCCCGGTACGTTGGTGCGCGTGGGGCAGCCGCTGGTGCGCTTGCGCAGCGTGTCGAAGCTGCCGGATGGGCGCTCCGCAGACGGGCTGCTGGTCGGTGAGTTGGATCGCCAGCTGGATGCGGTCGCGGCGCAGCAGCAGCGCGAAGCCGCGCGCGCAGCGTTGTTGCAGCAAAGATTGCGCGGTCGATTGCAGGGTCTCGAAGCTGAGCTCGTTGCGCTGCGTGCAACCTCCGCGCGGCAGCGGCTGCTGACGGAGTTTGCGCACGAGCAGCTGAGTCGGATTGAAGTACTTGCGCGCGCTGGCCAGGTTTCTGTGGCCCAGCTTCGCACTGTGCAGGCCGAGCATGTGCAACGTGCACAGGCTGCCGCAGACGCCGATCTGCAGTTGCGCAACAAACAGAGCGAGGCGCTCGATCTGCGCTTCGAAGCACAGCAGGCGCCGTTCGATGCCGATGCGCGGGCTGCTGCGTTGACGGAGCGCGCCTCTGAGCTGCGGCAACGGCGCATTGAAACGCTTGGCGCGCGCGGCACCAGTGTGAGTGCGCCGATCACAGGCGTGGTCAGCGAGGTATATGTCAGCGCGGGTGAGCAGGTCGCGCGAGAGCGACCGCTGCTGTCGCTCACACGCTTCGCAACAAACGGTGCGGCAGCAAACGGCGCCGCGCGCGCGCAGTCTGCGGTTGAAGCAGTGTTGCTGGTGCCGTCGCGCGCGGCGGGCTTCATCCGTCAGGGTCAGGTGGTGAAGTTGCGCTACGAAGCGTTCCCGTATCAGCGCTTTGGCACTTTCGCTGCTGAAGTCGTCAACATCGACGCGGCGTTGCAGATGCCGGGTGAGGTGGATCTGCCCTTGCTTGTGCAGGAGCCTGTGCTGCGGGTCCGCGCGCGGTTGCACACTCAGTTCATTGCAGCGTACGGCCAGCGATTGCCGCTGCGTCCCGGCCTGGCATTTGATGCCGACGTGCTGCTCGAGCGGCGCAGTCTGCTGCAGTGGCTGTTCGATCCGTTGCGCGCGCATCTGGGGCAGTGATGAGTCCGCCGACGCCTGCCAAAGGCGGCCTCTTTTCTGCAGGAAGCCCGTTCTCCACAGGAAGCCCGTTCTCCACAGGAGGCCTGTTCTCTGCAGGGCAAAAGGGTCTGCCGATGATCCTGCAATCCGAGAGCACCGAGTGCGGCTTGGCCTGTCTGGCAATGGTGGCAAGCTACTTCGGTGCGCGTACCGATCTCGCGAGCCTGCGGCGCGACCATGCAGTGTCGTTGCGCGGCGCAAGTCTGACGCAGCTCATGGATGTGGCGGCGCGTCTGGGTCTGGCTGCACGGCCGTTGCGTCTGGAACTCGGTGAACTGCAGGCGTTGCGTACGCCCGCGGTACTGCATTGGGACCTCGATCATTTCGTGGTGCTGAAACGGGCGCGCAAGCAATACATCGACGTGCATAACCCTGCGCTTGGCGTGCGTCGATACAGCCTGCAGGAGACGTCGCGGCACTTCACGGGCGTTGCGATCGAGTTTCAACCGGTCGATGGTTTCGCGGCCACTGATCGGCGTGCTGGCCTGCGCATTGGCGACTTCTGGCAGCGTTCAGTGGGGCTCTGGCACGGGCTTGGACACGTGCTGGTGCTGTCGTTGCTGTTGCAGTTGTTTGCGCTGGCTGCGCCGTTCTATGTGCAGCTGGTGGTCGATGAGGGCATTGCCAAGGGCGACGCGCAGCTGGTGAGTGTGCTCGCGCTCGGCTTTCTGCTGTTGCTTGGCCTGCGCGTTGCTGTCAATGCGCTACGTGGGCTGGTGATGCTGCAGCTCGGCGGGCAGTTGGGCCTGCAGATGGCGTCGAACCTGTTGCACCACTTGCTGCGCTTGCCGGTGGTGTGGTTCGAGAAGCGACAGCTGGGCGACATCCTGTCGCGCTTCGCTTCGCTCAAACCCGTGAACGCACTGTTCAGCGAAGGCATCGTGGGCGCGCTGGTCGACGGTGTCATGGCACTCACCACGCTGTGCATGATGCTGCTGTATGACACGCGCTTGTCGTGGGTGGTGCTGGCGGCCGTCGTTGCCTACGCCGGTGTGCGCATTGCGATGTATCCAGGCTTGCGCCGTCGTACTGAAGAGAGCCTGCAGGCAGGCGCGCGCGAAGAAGGACATTTCATTGAGAGCGTGCGTGCTGTGCGCACCATCAAGGTGTTTGGCCAGGAGCGCACGCGTCATGCTCAGTGGCTGAATCGCCAGACGGAGTTGCTGCAGCGAAATCTGTCGGTGGGCATGTTCGGCGTTGGCTACGGCGCGGCGCAGGCGCTGCTGGCAGGGCTCGAGAACGTTGCCGTGGTTTATCTCGGCGCGCAGGCAGTGCTGGCGCAGCAGCTCACCATCGGCATGCTGTATGCGTTCATTGCCTACAAGACACAATTCAGCGAGCGGATGACGGCGTTGATCGATCGCTTGTTTGAAGTGCGGATGCTGAAGGTGCATCTCGACCGGCTTGCAGACATTGTGCTGACGCCGGCGGAGTCGGCGCCCGCGCAACGAATACTGCTGCGACCGCTGAGCGGGAACATCACGCTCGAGGATGTGGCATTCAGCTTTTCACCGCTGGATCCATTGCTGTTCAGCGGCGTTTCGCTGCAGTTGCGTGCGGGAGAGTCGGTCGCCATTGTCGGCCCCTCCGGGTGTGGCAAGTCGACGCTGCTGAAACTGCTCATGAGCCTGCTTGCGCCCACGCAAGGGCACGTGCGCGTTGACGGCCGCCTGCTCGAAGCAGCGCTGCTGCCGGACTATCGGCAGCGCATTGGCTCGGTGCTTCAGGACGATCAATTGCTGACGGGCTCTATCGCCGACAACGTGTGTTTCTTCGATCCAACACCGGACTATGAGTGGCTGCAGCACTGCGCCGCGCTGGCCTGCATTGATGCCGATATTCGGGCCATGCCGATGGGCTATGCCTCGCTGGTCGGCGACCTGGGCGCCGGATTGTCTGCCGGCCAACGCCAACGTTTGCTGCTCGCGCGGGCGTTGTACCGTCGTCCTGCCGTGCTGCTGCTCGATGAAATCACGGCCAACCTTGATCCGGCGACGGCTGCGCAGGTGCGCGCGCATCTGGCGGCGCAGTCCATGACGCGCATCTATGTCACCCATGACCTGGCGCTTGCGGGCAGCGCACAACGTTGTCTGCAACTGACGTCAACGGGCCTCTGCGCGCTGCAGGCTAATCCCTTGGCCAGCAACTCGGAAGCTGTGACGCAGCCCGGCGACGCGCTTACCCACCAGTAGCTTCGATCGACACAGTTGGGAGGCGGCCGCGTGTGTGGCGCAGGTTATGCTCGTGCGCTCCGGCTGCCGCGCACACCCTGATCCGCTACATATGAAACCAGCCCCACGCCTGGACAACGCGCCGCATGCATTGCTGGACACGGTGACCGTGGTGGAAACACCTGAAGGAGTGGTGCTGCGTCTATACCCTGCTGGCCCTATTCCCCGAGCGTTGGCGCAGGCCGTGGACCTGCTGCTGCTGGGCGTGACACAAGTTGTGCTGTTGGGCGTGCTGGCCTACGCCGAGGAGTTCGGCATGGGCATCATGTTGATCATCGCGTTCACGACGCAATGGCTGTATCCGGTCCTGTGCGAAGTGCTGTGGGGCGGCCAGACGGTCGGCAAGCGCACGCTTGGTCTGGTCGTGGTGCACGAGGACGGCTCACCCATACAGCTGCAGGCATCTGCTGTGCGCAATCTGCTGCTGGTGATCGAAATCGTGTTCGGCGCCGTGCCGTCGTACGCCTGCATGCTGGCGACACGAAGGTTTCAGCGACTGGGTGATCTGGCCGCCGGCAGTATGGTTGTGCATCTCGATACAGCTGCGCGCCGACGCCCGCCCGAGTCGAGCCCTGAGGCTGCGCAAGCGCATGCAGTTGCGTTGCCTCAGCCTTTGAGCCTTGCCGAGCAGAAGCTGCTGGTAGCGTTTGTCGAACGGTTGCCGCGGCTCTCGCCGGAACGCGCGGGAGAACTGGCCGGTCTGCTGCAGCCTTTGCATGAAAAGCGGGGTCATGACGCCGTCGGCGCCTTACAGAGCATGAGCGCAGGCATTCTTGGCTCTTCGTGAAAACAGTTGGTTCATCGTAAAGACAGCGGGTTCATAGGGAAAACAGCGGGTTCATCGTGAAGAAAGCGGGTTCAACGTGAAGTTCGCTGTAAAGCAACGGCAGTTCGAAGCGGCGCATGAGGTGCAGTGGCGCACGTTTTCCGACGCCTTGGACGGCCATCTTGCGGCTGCCGGACGACGCCCATTGCCGATGCTCGGACCGAACGGTGCAAAGACGCCCGCCGCACCGACAGACGCTGCAGCGAATGAAGCGGCATCACACAACGCGCGGCCGATGCCCACACGGGCTGAGTTTCTGCAGCTGTATCGAATGGTGTGCCGTGATCTCGCGCTCGCAGAGACGCGCGGCTATAGCCCGGGGTTGGTCGACCGCCTGAACGTGCTCGCCATTCGCGGACACAACCTGCTGTATACGCGCCGTAGCGGATTCGTCAGCCAGATCCGGGCCTTCCTGCTGCGTGACTTCCCCCGGCTGGTGCGCTCGGAATGGCGGCTCGTGCTCCTGTCCGCAGCGCTGTTCGTGTTGCCTGGCGCCGCGCTGAGCGTCGCCACGGCGATTGAGCCCTCGTCGGTGTATTTCGTGCTGAGTCCGGTCGAGGCCCGCAAGTACGAAGAGATGTACATGCCGGGGCAGGCACTGGTGGGTGCCGGACGAACTGCGGGCAGCGATTTCATGATGTTCGGCTTCTACATCCGCAACAACATTGGCATCGGCTTTCAGTGTTTCGCCAGTGGAATACTGTTGGGGCTCGGGCCGGTGTTCTTCCTGGTGTTCAACAGCCTGCAGATTGGCGCTGTCGGCGCACATCTGGCGGTCAACGGATATGGCGGGACGTTCTTTCCATTCGTGGTTGGCCACGGCGCGTTTGAATTGACCGCCATCGTGCTGTCGGGTGCTGCTGGCTTGAAGTTGGGCCTGGCGCTGTTGCGGCCCGGTCGGGCACGCCGAGGCGATGCGCTGATTGCGCATGGACGCATTGCTGTGCGGATTGTGTACGGCGTGTTTGTGATGCTGCTTGTGGCAGCGTTTCTTGAAGCGTTCTGGTCGGCGCGTTCATTGATCCCCGCGTGGACGCGTTACACCGTTGGCGCCGTGCTGTGGGCGCTGGTGATGGCGTACTTCGTCTTCGCTGGTCGGCATGCTCGACCCGACGGCCCCCCCAGCGGAACAACAAGCAGCGGTACACCGCAATGAGTGTGGCGCCGGCGAGTGGACTACCCGGTGTTCGTGTCGCGCTGCGTACGCGTTCGGCGTGGCAGGCGCTCGATCTGGGCACGGCACTGTTGCGTCAGCACGCGCTGATGCTCTACGGCAGCTGGTCGCTGGTGACGCTGCCGATCGTGGCGCTGATCAGCGTGCTACCCGGCGGCACGCTCACGTGGGGCGTTGCGGCCGTGTTCTGGTTGAAGCCCGTCTTCGAACGCCTGACGGTGTTGTGTCTGGCCCGCGAGTTGTTCGGTGAGCCGGTTACGTTGCGCCTTTTGCTCCAGCTGTTTGCGCGTTCGCTCACACGGCAGACCATCGCAACCCTGATCTGGCGGCGATTTTCATTCACGCGCGCCATCGATCAGCCTGTGATTCTGCTCGAGGCCGCGCAGGGTACGGTCCGCCGCGCACGCTTGAACGTGCTGCACCGCACCGTTTCGGCGAACGCGTTCTGGACCATGGCGGTGCTGTTGCTGGTTGAACTGATGTTCGTTTCCGGTGTGATGACGACGTTGATGTCCATGCAGCCGCTGCCGATCGACGACCTGCCGACGTTTATCGACAGTTGGCCGAACGCGTTCCCTGCGGCATGGTTCATTGCGATCTGGATGGTCGGTCCACTGCATGCCGCGGCGGGCTTTGCGCTGTACATCAATCGCCGCTGCGAGCTTGAGGCCTGGGATATCGAGGTTGGCTTCCGACGTCTGGCCGATCGGCTGCGGCGCGGCGGCGCACCACTGGCAACGCTGCTGTGCTGCGTGCTCCTGGTGAGTGGCGTGACGACTGAACGCGCCTTGGCAGCGCCGCCGCTTGAAGCAGCAGCGCCTGTGCCACCCCCAGCGCTGCAGAAGCTGCGCGCTCAGCAACTTCGCACGCAACCACCGGCGCGTGGCACCGCGGCTGCGCAAGCGCGGCGCGACATCAGCAAAGTAATGGCCGACAAGGCCTTCCATGTGCGTGGTCAGCAGACATACCCGGCCTTCCTGGACGAGCTTGAGCGTGCGCCTCTGGATCAAGACCCGAGCACTTGGAATGTCGAGTTCTTCACCCTGCTCGCAGAATGGGCATGGTGGATTTTCTGGGCGAGCGTTGTTCTGCTTCTGCTGTGGATTGCGTCGCAGTACGCGCGGTGGGCACGTGCCCTGAAGGATCGGGCAGGCGGCAGCAATGCAGGTCGACGAACAACCCTGGTCGTTGCAGGGGTCGAGCTGCATGCGGCAACAGCGCAGGACGACAGCCTGAATGCCGCGACAGTGTTGTGGAGCAGCGGTGCCGAGCGGCAGGCGCTGGCGATGTTGCTGCGTATGTCGTTGACCCAGCTTGTCGAACAGGGGGTACGCCTGCGGAGCGGCGATACCGAGGCGGATTGCCTGCGCGCGGCTGAAGTCAATCAGAGCCGCAGCGCCATCGCATTTCTGGGGCGACTGTTCGATAGCTGGCTGCCGCTGGCCTATGGTCATCGTCGACCAGACGATGCAGCAGTTGCGCAGCTGTTCGTGGACTTTGCCAACGGTCACCTCGCGGCGCCCGACGATGGTGTGCCGCTCGCCGCGCAGGCGCGTGCCTGATGAGAACGCGCATTTTCATCGCAATGGCAGTCGCATTGGTCGCGCTTCTTGTGTTCACACTCTGGCGCAGCGAGTGGATGCGCGAGGAAACGGACGAGGGATATTCGCCGGCGGCCTACAAAGATGATCTGCTGGCGGCTCGCTTGTACCTGGCGCGGCATGGCATCGCCGCGCAGACGGTCGAAGTGCAGGGCGCGGGCCTCACCCTTCCAGCGCAGAACGGCACACTGCTGTTCCTCGCATCGCGGCTGGCCCTGAGCGACTCGAGCAGCGCGCAATTGCGCAGCTGGGTGGCTGCGGGCGGACATCTGATCACCTTGTCGACATTGCGTGCCGATGCTCTGCTGTATGGCCGCAGCGATGAGCTGCTCGGTGAACTGGGCATTCGGTCTGTCGAACCTGCATCTGCACGTGAAGAGCCGAGTGAAGCTGTACCGGCGGACGCAGAGGAAACCGAGTACGCCTATGACGATCTTGGCTGCGTGGTCGAGCCGATCGCCTGGGCAACGCTTGCAGCACCTGCGGAGGAGCTTGCGTTCAGCATGCCGACGGCGGTTCGTCTCGCGGCGCGGGATCGTCGCGCCAGCGCGGTCACGGTGCTTGCACGCGATGCAGTGGGCGACCTGATCCTGAGCGCACGCTACGGCCGGGGAAGCGTGACCGTACTTGCCGACGCAGGGCTCTGGCGCAATGCAGATGTGGACTGTCTCGACCATGCCCGCTTGCTGCATCGGCTGATCGGTTCCGCGCGCAGCATTGTGCTGGTGTCCTACGCCGATCGACCGACGTTGTTTGATCTGCTGCGGCGTCACGGCGTGCTGCTGCTTGCTGCGGCGGGCGCATTGCTGGCGCTGTGGCTCTGGCACGCGGGTACACGCTTCGGCAGTGTGCTGCCATCGCCCGTGCCTGCGCGACGACAGCGCGCTGAAGCCATGCGGGCGGCAGGCGAGTATCTGTGGCGCCATCGCGCTGTGGCGGATCTGTTGGCGGGCGTTCGTCAGCGCGTGCGCCGCACTGCGCGACTGCGGCTTGGACGTGAGGACGCCATCGATGTGCTGGCGAAGCGCGCACGCATGTCTGTGCAGGAGGCGCAAGCTGCCATGACTGCCGACCCGCGCCACGAGCGTGATCTGATTGCCACAACGAAAACACTGAAACAGCTGATCGAACAATCATGAACCGGCCCACGAAAGACGTGGCCCACGAAAAAACGTGGGGCCACTCAAGGAGCAGCGCAGCAAGATGAGCATGCACACACGATGAACAACCATAGCGAAGTGATTGCGCAGGTTCGTTCCGAGATTGAGAAGGCGCTGGTCGGTCAGACCGAGGCGGTCGATCAGGTGCTGATTGCCCTGTTGGCGGCGGGTCACGTGTTGATTGAAGGCGTGCCGGGGCTTGGCAAGACGTTGCTGGTGCGCGCGCTCGCGCAGACATTTGGCGGTCGCCACGCGCGCATTCAATTCACGCCGGATCTGATGCCCAGCGACATCACCGGGCACGCGGTATTCGATGCGCAGACGCGCCGGTTCGAGATTCGTCGCGGTCCAGTGTTCACCAACCTGCTGCTTGCCGACGAAATCAATCGCGCGCCGGCAAAAACGCAGGCAGCACTGCTGGAGGTCATGCAGGAGCGGCGCGTCACGATTGAGGGTGATGCCATGGAGACCGATCGACCCTTCATGGTGCTGGCCACGCAGAACCCGCTCGATCAGGACGGCACCTACCCGTTACCGGAAGCAGAGCTGGATCGCTTCCTGTTCAAGATACTCATCGACTATCCGAGCGCAGACGAAGAGCTGTCGATGGTGCGTCTCGTCACCGGGCATCGCATGGCCGATCAACTGGACGTGGATGCCGTGCAGCGCGTTGTCGATCCTGCGGCGGTACTGGCGATGCAACAGGATGTGGCCCAGGTACAGGTCGACGCCGCGATCGCGGAGTACGCCGTGCGGCTGGCGCGTGCCACGCGTACGTTCATCGGGCTTGAGCGTGGTGCCGGCCCGCGCGCGAGCATTGCGCTTGTGCGTGCGGCGCGCCCCTGCGCAATGATGTCAGGCCGGGACTTCGTGACCCCGGATGACGTCAAGCGCGTGGCCCTGCCTGTGCTGCGTCACCGTGTCCGACTGGCGGCGGATCTGGAAATCGAGGGTGCGGCGACAGACTCTGTGCTGCAGCAGTTGATTGCCGATGTGGCGGCGCCGCGGGCGTGACACCCAGCCGGCTGCTGCTCGGCCTGGTCGCGGTGCCATTGCTGATTGGCGCCGCTGAGTTCCTGCTGCGTCTGTTTGGCAGCCCGTTGAGTCTGGCATCGCTGTGGTGGGTGTGTGTTGCGGTGATTGCATTCGCAGCTGCGCTCGATCTGCTGCTGTCGTGGTCGCCGGCCAAGCTGTCCATCCAGCGCGAGCTGCCGCACAGCCTTGCGCAGGGCCACTGGCAAACCGTGGCCGTGACGGTGTTGAACACCGGCAGGCGCGTGCTGCAGGCCGACCTGCTGGACGGCGTACCCGATGCGTTCAATGTGCGCGATCTGCCGCGCACGTTTCGTTTGCGCAGCGGTGAGCAGGCGCGGGTGACCTATTCGTTGTGTCCGGTTGAGCGCGGCGATTTTCAGTTCGCCCCGATGCAGCTGCGACGCCGCTCGGTGCTTGCGCTGTGGTACCTGCAGCAGGCTGCGCCCGTCGCCGGACGGATGCGCATATTCCCGGACTTTTCCTGGCTGAAGGGCAGTCTGCTGCTGGTCGGCGCGCAGCACATGAGTCGGATGGGCGTGCGCCTGGTGCCGCGGCGGGGCGAGGGCATGGAGTTTCATCAACTGCGCGAGTACCGCACGTCCGATTCGCAGCGGCAGATCGACTGGAAGGCCAGCGCACGCAGAGCGCATCTGATCTCAAGGGAATATCAGGACGAACGTGACCAACAGATTCTGATGGTGCTCGATACCGGCAGCCGGATGCGCGCGATGGATGGTGCGATGAGTCACTTCGATCACGTGCTGCGGGCCATGCTGCTGCTGGCCGTGGTGGCCTTGCGCCAGGGTGATTCTGTTGGCTTGCTGAGTTTCGGCGGCGTGTCACGCTGGCTCAGCATGCAGCGCGGTGCCGCGGCGGTGAATCGGCTGCTCAATGGCGTTTACGACCTGCAGACCGGCACCAGCGCATCGGACTACCTGGCCGCCGCACAGGAGATCCGTGTGCGTCAACGGCGCAGGGCGCTGGTGGTGTTCCTGACCAACGCGCGCGAAGAAGACCAGGATCTGCTGCCTGCGCTCGAGCTGCTGCGCGGCCGGCACGTTGTGCTGGTGACCAGCCTGCGCGAGGTGGTGCTGGGCGACATCGAGCACATGCCCATCAATGGCCTGGATGATGCGCTGCGCTACGCGGCCGCCAGCGCCGAGTTGCAGGCGCGCGCCCGGACAAGCGAGACCGTGCAGCGCGGCGGCCATGCATTGCTCGACTGCATGCCACAGGAGTTGCCGGTCCGGCTGGTGCGCGACTACTGGCAGCTCAAGCGGAGCGGTCGGTTGTAGGCGGTATCGCTGGTGGCACTCCGGGCGGAAGTCCATTCGTCGCTTGAGCTGGGCGGCCTCACCTGACAAGGTGCCTCGGTGCCGCCGCATATGTCGAGACTGACGAGCCGTTTTGCATGGGGCAGGATGTGTGCCTCGTGACCTCCGAACGGGATCAGCTCTATCTCGCGTACCAGCTCAATTCGCGGGTCGTAATGGGTCAGGTTGAGGCGGTCTCTGTCGGGTCGACGTTCGAGAGAATCAACGTCGCCCAGATCAAGACCTTCGATGTTGCGTGTCCACCGATGACGGAGCAACGCGCGATCGCCGTCTTCCTCGACCGCGAGAGCGCGCGGATCGACCCTCTCATCACAAAAGTTGGTGAAGCCATCGACCGCCTCAAGGAACTCCGCACCGCCCTAATCTCCGCCGCGGTTACGGGCAAGATCGACGTGCGAGAGGAAGTCACATGAGCGTCGAGATCTGCGAACGCTCCTTCGAAGAATCGATCGAGTGCGCACTGCTCCTGCACGGCCCTGACGCCTGCACAGGCTTCGCCTCTGCCGTACACGAATCCTCGCCGCCCTACGCCGACACACCGCCCGGCGGCTACCGCAAGCGCAAACCCGAAGACTATGACCGCGCGCTCTGCCTGCTGCCACGCGACGCATTGGACTTCGTGCTCGCCACGCAGCCGAAGGAATGGAAGAAGCTCGAGCAACACCATGGCCAGGCGGTTCGCGAGCAATTCCTGAAACGCCTCGCAGCCGAGATCGAAAGGCGCGGTGCACTCGACGTGCTTCGCAACGGACTCAAGGACTCCGGCTGCAAGTTCCGCCTCACGTACTTCCGCCCCGCCAGCGGCCTCAACGAGGAGACGCGGCGCCTCCATGCAGCAAATATGTTCGCCGTCGTTCGGCAGCTGCGTTACAGCACGAACAACGAGAACAGCCTCGACCTCGTGCTGTTCCTGAACGGCATTCCGATCTTCACTGCCGAACTCAAGAACCCGCTCACGGCGCAGGATGTGCAGCACGCCATCCGCCAGTACAAAACAGACCGAGACCCGCGCGAACCGCTCCTCGCCTACCGCCGCTGCCTCGCGCACTTTGCCGTAGATCCAGACCTGGTCTACGTCACGACTCAACTTGCCGGAACGCGCACACGCTTCCTGCCGTTCAACCAGGGCAAGTACGGCGGCGCCGGCAATCCGCCCGTTTCGCCAACGCAGAATGGCTACGCCACGGGATACTTGTGGGAGGAGACCTGGGCGCGCGACAGCGTGCTCGACCTCGCGCGGCAGTTCATCCACGAGATCGAGGAAGAAGACGAGAAGGGGCGCAAGACCGGCAAGCGGTTCCTGCTGTTTCCGCGCTACCAGCAGCTCGACTGCGTGCGCAGGCTCGTGGCCGATGCGCGCGCGCGTGGTGCGGGTCAGCGATACCTGATCCAGCACTCCGCGGGCAGCGGCAAGAGCTTCACCATCGCCTGGCTCGCACATCAGCTCGCCACGCTGCATGACGTTAGCGACAGGCGCGTGTTCGATTCGATCGTGGTCATTACCGATAGACGCGTGCTCGATCGGCAACTTCAGACCACGATGCGCCAGCTCGAGCAGACCCTCGGCGTGGTGGAAAACATCGATACCACGTCGCGACAATTGAAGGACGCGCTCGAGTCTGGCAAGACCATCATCGTCACCACGCTGCAGAAGTTTCCCGTCATCGCCAAGCAGATCGGCGAGCTTCCGGGTAAGCGCTTTGCGCTGATCGTCGACGAGGCGCACTCCTCGCAGTCGGGCGAGAGTACGAAGAGCCTCAAGGCCGTGCTCAGCTCGGGTTCGCTCGAAGCCGCCGAGGCCGAAGAGGCCGGTGCCGCGACGCCCGAGGAAGAACTCGAGAACCTGATCCTCGCCGAGATGGAGAAGCGCGGACGCGTTGCGAACCTCTCGACCTTCGCCTTCACCGCCACGCCCAAGCCCAAGACGCTGGAGCTGTTCGGGGTGCAGCGGCCCGATGGAAGGTTCGCGCCCTTCCACCTCTACAGCATGCGTCAGGCGATCGAGGAGGGCTTCATCCTCGACGTGCTGGCGAACTACGCGACCTACAAAGCGTACTGGCGCCTGTTGAAGACGGTGGAGGACGATCCGCGTTACGACAAGCACAAGGCGCAGTACCTGCTCAAATCGTTCGTCGAGCTGCACCCGCATGCGATTGGCGAGAAGGTGCGCGTGATGGCCGAGCACTTCGCGGCGCATGTGCAGGGCGAGATCGGTGGCCGTGCGAAGGCGATGATCGTGACGCGTTCTCGCCTGCATGCGGTGCGCTACAAACTTGCGATGGACAAGGTACTTGCGGAGCGTGGCCTGCCGTTCAAGGCGGTGGTTGCGTTCTCCGGCACCGTGCAGGGCGGCGGGCAGTCGTACACCGAGTCGGGAATGAACGGCTTTCCCGAGGCGCAGACGGCGAGGACGTTCGAACGCCCGGAGTTCCGGTTCCTGATCGTCGCCAACAAGTTCCAGACCGGTTTCGATCAGCCGCTGCTGCACACCATGTACGTAGACAAGAAGCTCGGCGGTGTGAATGCCGTGCAGACGCTGTCGCGGCTCAATCGCACGCACCCGGAGAAGAAGGGCACGATGGTGCTCGACTTCGCCAATGAGGCCGACGAGATCAAGGCGGCATTCGCGCCCTACTGCGACACCACGCTGCTCTCGGAGGCGACCGACCCGAACCTGCTGTACGAATTGCAGACGCGCCTCGCCGCATTCCCGGTCTACACCGAGGCAGACGTGCAGGCGTTCGCGAAGGTGTACTTCGATTCCAAGGCGACGCAAGACCGGTTGTACGCCGCGCTCGCGCCTATGGTCGAGCGCTTCGAGGAACTCGCCGAGGAGGAGCAGCACGACTTTCGTGGCCAGCTCACAGACTACGTGCGCCTCTACGTTTTTCTCGCGCAGGTTCTGACGTTCGCCGACACCGACCTCGAGAAGCTGTACGTCTTCGCGCGCTACCTGCGGCGACTGTTGCCCGTCGATCGTGAGGAGCTGCCGCGCGAGGTGCAACAAAATATCGACATGGAGTCGTATCGCATCCAGCAGACCGGCAGCGGCAAGATCGCGCTCGATCGCGTACCGGGTCTGCTCGATCCGGTTGGGACCAAGCCCGTTCACGGCACGACGCCCGAAGCGTTGGAATCGCTTTCTCGCATCATCGCCGAACTGAACGACCGCTTCGGTCTGAACCTCGGGCCGGAGCATCGCGTGACGCTGAACCGGATGATGGAGAAGCTCGATGACGACGCGGGGCTCGACGCCGCTGCACGCGTGAACACGCGCGAAAACGTGCGCCTCACTTTCGATCAGAAGGTGGGGCACGTGATTCAGGAGCGGCGGTTTTCAAGATAGTTGTCGCCTCGAAGGGTGAATCAAGCTGCGGCTTTGTTGGGTTCTGCCTCCTTGAGTTTTGAGTGATCAGGGTTGAGGTGAACGGCATCGATGAAGCGCCAGTTGCGGGTCTGCTGTGACCAGCGTGTT
>CAMAVY010000027.1 GCA_945861675.1 Klebsiella pneumoniae
CGACGACCAGACAGCGCGTGGGCAGCGTGCTGCGATTCACCAGACAATGACCCACCGGATCGCCGGCACGAAATGTGGCCGCGTCGCCGGTGCGAAGCAGCACTTCGCTATCGCCCTCGATCAGCGTCACCTCGCCTTCAAGCACGTACACCAGTTCGTCTTCAGCGCTGTGCCAGTGCTTGATCGACGACCACGCGGCCGGCGGCAACACTTCGATGTTGGCGCCAAGCTGCGTAAGGCCACCGACCATGCTGATGAACGACGTGCGCGTAGGCGTTTCGCCGCCCGTGCCCGGGGTCTCTTCGAGAATGAACTGCTCGCGCGCGATCCTGGGCACGGGGTTCTCCTGATCGCCGGTTCGGGTCTCAGCTGTCCGGCAGCGGATAGTAGAAAGCCCCGCCGGCTTCCCGCCATTCCGTTGCCATCTTGAAGAACGCGGGCCCCATCGGATCCATGTTGCGCATGGGCATCGAGCCGCGACGGATCGTGAAGTCGTGCGGCGCCAGTGCGTCCGCGCGCGCAAAGTGCGGCTCAGCCGCCGCGCCACGCCCTTGCTCCCACAACCACTGCGCCAGTGCGAACTCTGCGCGCGCCTCCTGATGTTCTGCATTCGGCAGCATCTGCAGTTCGCGCGCACGTTCGGGTGCGAACGGCTGTGCTTCGCCCTTCACCCAGGCACGCAATGCGGTCAGGTGTTTCTCTGCATCCAGGCCCGTGACCTGCTGATACTTGTTGTTGCTGTAGGCAACATCGTTGGGGCGCACGATCTGGCCCTGTTCATCGATCCACAGAATGGTGGGGATGTTGACCATGTTGTACAGATCGGCGACCAGATGTTTGGTGTCGATCAAACTCGGGTGCGCGGGCGCCGCCACTTCAATCCAGGGTCGTGCTGCTTCTGCATCTTTGTCCAGCGCCACGGTAATGATCGTGAAGCCGTAGTCCTTCAATTCCTCGTACGTTTCCTGCCACACGGGCAGGTCGTCACGGCAGCCTCACCAGGAGGCGTAGGAGGTCAGCAGTATCTTCTTGCCGCGGTATTGCGACAGTGAGTGCAGGGTCCCCGTGAGATCGGGCAACGTGAAGTCTGGTGCATCGAGCGTCTGCATCGCCGCGCCGCGATCGGCCGACGCCACACCGATGCTGATCGCGCGTTGATCCACATCCACGATCAACGGTTTCCCTGTGAGCTTCGCGAACGCTGCAAGGTCGACGCTGCCAGTCGCCGTGACAGCCGAACCTGCAGGAATGCAGATGTCCTCAAAGCAGAAGCCTTCGGGTTTGACTGTCCAGCCGGTCGCGGCCTTCAAGTCTGCGGCGGACAGCTGTGGCCGCCCCGCCGCGATCTCGACGGTGGCGGGCGTCGCTGCACCGCCATCGATCAGTACAAATTGCTCAGCTGGCATGGGTGAACTCCTCGCTGTGTGGCGGATCAGGACTCAGCAACCGTCACGGTGATCATGCGATCGCCCTGGGCAATGGCATCGACGATGTCTTCACCTTTCGTGACTTTTCCGAACACTGTGTGCTTGCCGTTCAGATGTGGCTGTGGTGCGTGGGTGATGAAGAACTGGCTGCCGTTGGTGTTGGGGCCCGCGTTGGCCATCGAGATCACCTTGGCATCGTGCTTCAGCGGGTTGCCTTTGCACTCGTCGGCGAACTTGTAGCCCGGGCCACCGCTGCCGCTGCCGGTCGGGTCGCCGCCCTGGACCATGAAGTTGCGGATCACGCGGTGGAACGTCAGGCCGTCGTAGTAGCCCTCGCGCGCAAGGAACACGAAGTTGTTCACGGTATTCGGGGCGTGCTCGGCAGACAGCGCAATCTCGATGCTGCCCTTGTCGGTCTCCATGGTCACGGTGTAGTTCTTGGTCGGGTCAATCGTGAGTGCCGGGGCTTGGCTCCAACTTGCGGCCATGGGTGGTCTCCTGGGTGCATGTAAATAAAGGTGGCGCAGCATAAACGGCCGCACGCCATTTGCGCGGCAGCAAAAGAGGGAGCAGCAGGTTGGCGTCGCCGCAGGCATGGCGATGACAGATACTCGCGGCGCCGGGGAGGGCCAAACACATGAGCGGTCGACGTCAATTGCACCTTGGCGCATTCATGCGCCCGGTCAGCATTCATACCGGCGCCTGGCGTTATCCCGGCGCGTGGGCCGATGCCAACTTCAACTTCCCGCGCTTGAAGTACCTCACGCAGAAGCTCGAGCACGGCAAGTTCGATGCGTTCTTCATGGCCGATCATCTGGCCGTGCTGAACATGCCCGTAGAGGCGCTGCGCCGCAGTGCCACCGTGACGTCCTTCGATCCGCCGACCTTGTTGCCTGCGCTCGCTGCCGTGACGGAGCGCATCGGCCTCATTGCCACCGGCTCCACGACCTTCGATGCGCCCTATCACCTGGCGCGGCGGTTCGCCGCGCTGGATCACTTGAGCGGCGGCCGCGCGGGCTGGAACGTGGTGACCACCTCCAACCCCGATGCAGCGCGGAACTTCGGCCTCGATGACCACATGGAGCACGACGAACGCTACGTGCGTGCGCGCGAGTTCTACGACGTGGTGACGGGTTTGTGGGACAGCTGGGCGGACGACGCCTTTGTGCGCGATGTCGAACGCGGTTACTTCATGGACCCCGCGCGCATGCATGTGCTCGACCACAAGGGCAAGTATTTCTCTGTGCGTGGTCCGTTGAATGTTGCGCGGCCCGTGCAGGGTTGGCCGGTGATTGTGCAGGCGGGCGCGTCGGAAGCCGGCAAGCAACTTGCGGCGGCGACCGCCGAAGCGGTGTTCGCCGGTGTGGGCAGCCTTGCCGATGGTCAACGCTTGTATGCGGACATCAAGGGGCGCATGCCAAGCCTGGGCCGCGACCCCGAGCATCTGAAGATTCTGCCGGGCTGTTTCGTTGTCGTCGGCGACAGCGTTGAAGAGGCGCGCGGGAAACGCGCTTTGCTCGACAGCCTGGTGAACTACGACAGCGCCATTGCGTCGCTGTCGATTGCACTCGGCCACGATGCATCGAAGTTCGACCCGGATGGCCCGCTGCCCGAGGTGCCCGAAACGAATGCATCGCAGAGTGGCCGTGAGCGTGCCATTGCGCTGGCGCGTCGCGACAACCTCACTGTACGTCAGCTTGCACAACGTCTCGGTGGTTTCGCGGGGCTCGCAATGGTCGGCACACCGACCAGCATTGCCGATGCCATGGAAGAGTGGCTTGAGACGCGCGGCTGTGATGGCTTCAACATCATGTTCCCGTATCTGCCCGCAGGTCTGGATGACTTCGTCGATCGCGTTGTGCCTGAACTGCAACGACGCGGGCTGTTCCGCAAGGAATACGAAGGCACCACGCTGCGCGAGCACCTCGGGTTGCCGCGGCCACAGAATCGGTTCTTTCCCAATCCTGAAAACGAGTAATCCCATGGCGTTGTACGACAACCTGTTCGAGCCAATTCAGGTAGGCCCGGTGCGCATTCCCAATCGCATCGTGCGATCTGCTCACGGCACGTTGCTGCAGGGCGAACCGTTGATCGCCTATCACGAAGCGCGGGCGAAGGGCGGCGTGGGCATGTCTACGCTGGAAGCATCAGGCGTGCACAGCAGTGCGCCATCAGTGCTGCCGTTGCATTCGGACCGCGTGCTGCCGTTCTACGAACAGATTTCAACGCGCGTGCATCGGCATGGCATGAAGCTGTTTCAGCAGCTGTATCACTCGGGCGCTGCAACCTCGCGCGCGGGCGCGCTGCTGCCCACGTGGTCGGTGAGCGCAGTGCCGAATCCCATGACGAACATCGTGCCGGTCGAAATGACCCAGGGCATGATCGATGAAGTCGTGGCCGCGTTTGCGGCGGCGGCGCGGCGCGTGCGCGACGGCGGTCTGGATGGCGTGGACATTCACGCGTCGTCGGGCTACCTGCTACACGAGTTTCTCTCGCCGGCCCTGAACAAACGCACCGACGCGTACGGTGGTTCGTTCGACAACCGCCTGCGTATTCTGTTGGAAGTCATCGCGGCAGTGCGCGCGGAAGTGGGCACCGATATCGCGGTGGGCGTGCGCCTGCCGAACGAAGACTATGTGCCTGGCGGTCTCGATGCAGCTGCCAATGCACGCATCGCCAAGGCGGTCGATCCGCTGGTGGACTATGTGTCGCTGCACATGGGCAGCTACTGGCGCTTCCACAAGCTCATCGCGCCTTCAGATGATCCGTTGGGCGCCGAGATGCAATCGAACAGCGTGATCACCTCGGTGGTCACAAAGCCGCGCATGGTGGTGGGCCGCATCATGACGCTGGATCACGCCAGCGCGATTGTGGGCAGCGGCGAGGCAGAGATGGTGTCGATGGTGCGCGCACTGATTGCCGACCCGGAGCTGGTGAACAAGGCCCGGCGTCTTGAAGAACATCGCATTCGTCCTTGCGTGGGCACGAACATGGGCTGCGTGGGTCAGCTGATGACGCGCGGCGTGCTCAGCTGCGTGGTCAACGTGGCCGCGGCGCAGGAAGACAAAGTCTCGTTCGAGCCGGAAGGTACAACCACTACGCCGAAGAAGTTCCTGATCGTTGGCGCCGGGCCCGCAGGCTTGGAAGCGGCGCGCACGCTGGCACTGCGTGGTCATCGCGTGGAACTGCACGAGGCCATGAAACGCGTGGGCGGGCAGGTGTCACTGGCAGCGGAAGCGCCCCATCGCGGCGACGTTGGGCAGATCACGCGCTGGCTGGCGAGCGAAATCGAAATCCTTGGCGTCGATCTGCACCTGAACTCCATGGTCGATGCCGAGATGGTCGCGGCGATCAAGCCTGACGAGATCATCATCGCGACAGGCAGCAGCCCGCGTGAGGATGGCTTTCAGCTGATGCAGCCAGCCGTGCCGATTCCAGGTTTCGATCTGCCGCATGTGATCAACGCGTGGCAACTGTTCGGTGTGGGTCGCAAGCCTGACATTCAGGGGCCGGCCCTGGTGTTCGACGACACCGGCACGTTCGAGGCCATCTCCGTCTGCGATGTGTTGTTGAAGGCGGGTGTGCAGGTCACGCTGGTGTCGCGGTTGGAGCAACTGGGCCAGAACGTGCCCTATCCGCCAGTGACTGTGGCCGCAGCGCGTGAGCGCTTGATGTCCGGCAAGTTCGATTTTGTCGGCGGCCACTATCTGCGCAGCATCAGCCAGGACGACGTGGAGATTGGTGTGGTGTTCACCGATCGCGTGCGCACGGTGCCGGCGAAGACCGTGGTGCTGGTGAGCTTCAATGAACCGAATCGCGGGCTGGCCGACGCACTCACGGCGCAGGGTCTGAAGGTCCACATGGTCGGCGACGTGCTTGGCCGCAACAGCATGATGAGCGCGATACACGGCGCTGCGGAGCTGACGCGCACGCTTTGAACAGCAGCGTTCTTTGAACAGCAGAATTGCTGCAGGCGCCTCAGAACACCTCGTGCCGATAGAGAATGCGGTCGTGGCCACGGTAATGACCGAAGATGGCGATGGCGAACGGATTCGCCAGCACGGCGCCGTTCCAGGGAAACTGCAGCCACACGGGCACGGCAAGCGTGACGCGAGCAGAACCTTCGTGGCCCATGCCTGGCGCGGACAGGCGTAGCGGTGCTGTTCTGAGCGAGACGCCAGATATCAGAGCGGTGGCGCTGACTGGCGCAATGATCGACGTGTCACCGCTGGCGAGGTTGCCGCTGAAGTCCGACAGCGTTGCCTGATTGCTGGTGTAGGTCGTGCAACTGTCCGCGACCAGCGTTCGAAATGCAGCGCCGTCCCAGTACTGCACCAACAGGCTGAGATCAAGCGGCTGGTTCTCCGCGGCGAGCCCTGGGCGCAACAACATGCGCCCATAGAACATGCCGCTTTCCGCGCTGCCAAGCAGGGCTGCAGTGCAGGGCGACGAAACGCCGCACGCGGCGGAAGAACTGGCGTTCAAGTCCGCACTGTCGATCACAAGTCCATCGAGCGGGCTCGTCAGCGTCACGCCCAGGCGCAAGTGATCGAACGGTCCATCAACGCTGCTGTCGCGCGCAAACAACAAGTTCGTGATGCTGACGTGCACCTGGCCGGCAGCCCATGCGCCAGAGAAGCCTGTGATGCGTGGCGCGAGATCCACGCCGCTGTTGGCGTTCTCTGCAACCAGCGACACGCCGCCCACGGCGGTGCTGCCAAGCAGTCCCAGGTCATAGTTCTGTGTGCGTGTGCCCTGCGCGTTGCGCGCTTCAAGGGTGAACGCGGTGCCGAGCGCGGGTTGCTCCATGTAGGTTGAGAGCCCGCAGCCAGGCGTCACTGTGCTGCCGGCGAGCAGATTGATGGAGGCAGGGTAGATGCGCCCAACATTGCCACTCAGTGTGCCTGTCAGCGCGCCGCTGCCCAGATAGTTGCCGTCGGCGACACTCGGCAGAAGCTTGATGATGCCCACTTCATCCCAGTACAGGGTTGTCGCCGTGAACGTACCGGCCGCGCTGCGCGTGAACGCGGTGGCGTTGCCGATTGCGCCGTCGTTTGCCGTGCCGTTGCGACCCGCTGCGGGCAACACCAGCGTTGCAGCTACGCGTACTCCTTCTGCGGGCGTCTCCAGTCCGAAGTTCGGCGTGACCGATCCTTCTGCATCGCGTGCCTGAACCTGCGCGCGGAATGGCGCGCCGGCTGCGACAAAGCCCGCGCCGGTCGTGGTGGTCGCGGCTGGATTGGCGACGTTGGCCACGGTGGTCACGGCACTCACCACAAGTGTTGAGGGGCGGACCACGAAGCTGCCGGTCGTCCCGCGAATTCCGTTCGGCAGCAGCGGGCTGCCGGTGGTCGTGTCCTTCATACCCACGCTGATGCTGCCGGCGTCCTTGTACTTCATCGTGACGCTCGCCTTGCCGCTGGCGAAGGTGACGGACTGTGCGGTGGTAGTGCCCTCAGTCGTGGCAACCGTCGTGCCGTCGATGGTGGGTGCCACGGTACCCGTTGCCGGATTTCCGTAGGTCGACCAGAAACGCAGGCTCTTCGCGCCGGTGTAGTTCGTGATCACGCCACACGTTGGATCAGTAGGTTGTTGTCCGTAGGCCGTCAGGTAAATGGGCACGTTCGTGCCGGCGGTCTGCGGCGAGGCGAATGCGGGAATGCTGCTGGGATGCGGCGAGGCCAGCGGTGACGAGGTCACCGTAAACCCCTCCGCGGTGAATGCGATCGAGCCCTGGCTGCCTGCATCCTGCACGGTGCCATCAGTCGCGTTGACCGTGACCGGCGATGCGCCGGCGCGATACGAGAGACTGAACGTCACAGTGACGTCGTTCGCATCCCAGGCGTAGGTTGCCGTTCCGTCGTCCGCGGTGCCGTCGTTGAGCACGCCATAGCCACTGACGAGTGACCACGAGCCGCGTCCGCTGCTCGTTGTCAGCAGCACCGGCGCGGCGTATCCGCTGACGACGTTGCCCAGCGAATCCAGCGGCGTTGCCAGCACGTCGTGCGCGAGGCAATAGATGCCATCCACTGCGTAGCTGAGCCGTATGGCAGCGACGCCGAGACTGGCGACGGACGGCTTGAGGGCGACCAGCGCAGTCACGCTGAGCACATTGCTCGCGGTCGTCGCCGTGAGGGTTCCGCTCGCGCCGGCGCTCGTCGATACAGCGTCGGCAGATTCGATGGACGTGCCATTCGGTCCCGCAGACGTGCCGGACAGGGCCCCGAAACGTTCCGTCATCGCAGGTGATGATGGTGGGTCGATCCGGACGTTGCCGGAGTCGGCAGCGAAGAAACCGACGATCCAGGCACCGCTGACGCCTGGGGTAATCGACGGCGCCAGTAGATTTCTCGACGAGGCATTTGTGCGCGCTGCGCTGGCGATGATCGGAGTGGTCGCGTCGACGCCACGATAGGCAGAGATCGACCCGACCATACGTTCGCTGACGCCGTAACTCCACGTGTAGCTTGCCGGCTCGGAACTGGTCGCGAACTTACGATAGATGGCAATGCCGAGGTTGCTGGCATTGCTTTGCGAGAGCACCAGCGTCCAGCCAGACGGAAGCGTGGTGGCGGACGGGCTGCCGCTGCCACGGCGCCCGATCATCGCCAACAGCACATCGCCTGCGACCAGTCCGGACGGCCGGTCGACGGTCACGCTGCTCTGTGGGCTTGACGAGGGCGCGGGCGTCGACGATGCCGCTACGAATGCGATGCCGGCGAATGCCTGGCCCGCGAGCAGCAGCAACGCCAGGGTCACGAGTGGCCGGATACGCTTGCTGATTGCGGCGCCGTCAGCGGGCGATGGACGTTTCACGGCGCCATCGCCCGCGTGCGCATCTCGCGACTGCTTGAGGCATCGCCTGCGCTGCAGGTGGCGCGGCTGCTGATGTCGTAGTAGGTCTGTGTCGCTATGACGCTGGTCGTGCAACGGGTGGCCGCGCTGCAACCGCGCATGCCTTCCAGATTGAAGGTCCAGTTGCGATTGCTGCAGCTGCCGGTGCCAGCCGGCGCGTATACCCGGTTCAAGGCAATTTCCAATCCACTCTCGGCAGCGGCAAGTGCGCGCACGCGCATCAATGCGGTCTGATCTGTGGCGGCGTTTCGTTGTACGAGTTGTGCAAGTGCGGCCGCGATCGTTGCCACAAGCAGAATGAGCGCAATGGCAGAGATCAGGCCGAGGCCGCGTTGTCGTCCGGTAGTTGCTGCAACCGTGCTCATGTCGACTGCGTGCACGTCAAGGCACATAGCGCATGTGCGCGCTTTGCTGCAGTTCGAGTGCGTCGTCCGCATCCTGCAGCGGTAGCGCGATGGCAACGATGTTGTTGCGCGCGAGGCTGGGGGCGACAACTGCAAATGGTGTGCTGCCGGTCGCCAGGTTGTCGGCAATCAGCATTCGGTCGGGCGAGCTGGTGGGCAGATCTGCTGGCAGCGGCTGCGTGAGGGCGTGGCCGTAGTCGGCGTAGCGGAACAGACGTGTCCCATCAACGCAGAAGCTCAAGGGTGCCGCGACGATGTACACGCGGCGCTCTGCCGACTCGCTGGCAAAACTCAGCGACGCAGGAAAAGTGGCGGTCACAACACCGCTGCCGTCGGGGGCCGAGAACGTGGCGATGCTGGATACGTAGCCTGAACCGGTGTCGTAGACGTCGTCGGGGCTGCTGGGGTTCACGATCATTCGTGCGGCAACCAGCGGTCCGGCGCTTGGCATCATCGATGCGTCGGGCGCTGCGATCTGCATTGAAATCGCGGGGCTTGCGTGCGGCAGCGTCACGTACTGCGTGACGGCGGTCACCGGTATGAACTCGATGCACGCGCCGCTCACACGGACGCTGTTGGGCAAGGCCGACTCGAGCTCGGTGCTCAAACGTGCCATCGCCATACTTGCGCTGTTGGCGAGCTCAGCGCGCGTGCCTGCCGTGTGGTAGCCGTCGGCAGCGAACGTGAGAAAGCGCACCGTGCCTACGGAAAGAATGCCGAGCACTGCAATCACGATGACCAGTTCGACCATCGAGAAACCGGCTTCGGCGCAAACCCCGGGTGCAACGGCCCGTTGCACGGCACGCGCGCGCACTAGTAATCGCCTTTGATGAAGGTGAACGGCTGCGCGGGACCGGTCGGCGGCGTCACGGTGATGGAGACGATCTTTGCGTCGCTGGCATCGTCCAGGCCGAACGCTGCAACCTGTGCAGCGTCTGGATAAGCCACGCTGACCTGCACGCGATAGCGATCGAAGCCGCTGCGCGCCGCGCCGGTGGCGTCGAGCGGCGGCATTTCATCGAGGCCGTCGAAGTCGTCTACATCGTCGAATTCGGCGCGCGCCTGACCATCGTCGAATGCGCTGGCCAGGCTGCATGGCACGGCAGCTGGCGCGCAGGCGGGGATGCCGCCCGACGGTGTGTTGGCGTCGAACTTCCGCGCAAGAATCTCCTGCATATAGGCTTCCGCCAGCGCCGTGGTGCGCGATTGCACCAGCGTGTCGGACTGATGGCCCAGCGACAGCCCCAGCATCTGCAGCATGGTGACCATGGCGATGCCCATCACCGCGATGGCGATTACCAGTTCGACGAAGGTGAAACCTCGTTCAGAGGCATGTTCCGCGATGCGCATAACCGGACGCCGCTACACAGACAAGGCTTGTGCTGTTGCCGTTGATCGTGACGCCCACGCCGCCGTCCACGGACCCGCTGGCGACTGAAGACAGTGGAGACCCCGCGAGAGACACGCTGTTCAGATCGCTGCGGGAAGTAAAGGCAAGGGTCAGCGTTTGTCCAACCACCAGGGTGCTGGTCAGCGAACCGGCAGCCACACTCAGATCGACCTTGGGGTACGCCGACAGCAGGCTGTACACAGTCACAGGCGTGCCACCGCCGTCGCGTGTGATCTCGAAGTCGTAGCCATCGGTGGTGCGTGCAACCGCCAGCTGCACGGCTTCGTCGGTGTGTGACAGTGCATGTTGCTGCGCCAGCCGCGCGCTGCCCAGCAGGCTGCGTGCAACTTCCTCGTTGCCGAAGCTGTCGCGGCCCACCATGCGCGGTACGGCCACCACCGACAGAATGCCCACCAGCGTGATGACGGTGATCAGTTCGACCAGCGTGAAGCCGCTGTTGGCGATCGTCCGTGATCGGCACATGCGCGTGCTGCGTTGCTGTGTGAACTTGCCCGTTGCGAGTGTAGTTGCGGGCCGGCGACTCGCCAGCTCGGCCTGCAACCGTTCTCATGTCATGTTCGGCGCGTGCGCCTCTTTCTTTTGATCGGCGCGCGCGCCTCTTTCTTTTTGATCGGCGCGCGCGCCTCTTCTTTTTGATCGGCGCGTACGCGCCTCTTCTTTTTGATCGGCGCGTACGCGCCTCAGGGCGTGCGCTGCAGCACTTCGATCACGTAGTTGTCCAGGTCGCGGCCCAGGCCCACGATGCGGCCATTCAACACTTCGATGGGTGCGGCCTCGCGGTCGATCTTGCCGCCGCGGGCCTTGATGCGTGCAAGCACCGCGGCCGGGTCGCTGACGTAGAACACCAGCTTGACGTCGTTTCCGTTGTAGCGGCGAGTCGTGTCGTTCGGCCAGTTCATCAATACGATCTTTGCGGTGTCGCCATCGGCGTAGCCGAGTACCACTTCGTTGATGTAACCGAGTTCGTAGCGGCGCAGTTCACGCAGTCCCAGCACATCCATGTAGAACTCGGTCGACGCCTTCAGGTCCTTTACACCGATGCCGACCGAGCCAAGCAGGTCGGTGTTTGCCGTGCCCACCGCTGTGGTTGTGACTGTTGTGGTTGTGCTTGCCGCCGGTGCTGCGTCAGCGGCGCGGATGGGCGCTGCCGCAATGGATGCTGCTGCAAGCGTCAGCACGGCGGCGCAACGAAGTGTGAATCTGTTCATCAGGGTGTGACCTCGGTAATGGGGCGTGCTGCACGAATGGCGGGCTTGCCCAGGGCGCTATTTGTCCGATGCGCCTGGGCGCGTTACGGGCCGCGATGATGCTCAATTCGGTCTGGCTGTTGTAGCCTGCGCGCCCTTTGAACCCCGCACCAACATTCCTCGATCTCCATTTTGCCTACAGGAACAGCTCTGAAATGAAACGCAATCGACTCGGCCGCAGCGGCATCGTCGTCTCCGACATCTGCATGGGCACCATGACCTTCGGCACCATGGCCGATGAAAAGACCGCCTTCGAAGTGCTCGACCGTTGTTTCGAGGCAGGCATCGACTTCTACGACACCGCGGAGAACTACCCGGTGCCACCGGACCCGAGCTATGCCGGCCGCACCGAAGAGATCGTGGGGCGCTGGATGAAGACCAAGCCGCGCGATGCACTGATCATCGCCACCAAGGTGTCGGGTCCCAGCCACGGCTGGCTCAAGGCGGCGGTGCGCTCCGGCATGACCACGCTGGACCGGCACAACATCGTGCGCGCGGTCGAGGGCAGCCTGACGAAGTTGCAGACCGACTACATCGACCTCTACCAAACCCATTGGCCCGACGCGGGCGCACGCTACGAAGAAATCATGGGCGCGCTGGATGACCTGGTGCTGGCTGGCAAAGTGCGCGTGCTGGGCTGCAGCAACGAAACCAGCTGGGGTTTGATGAAGAGCCTGGCGGTGTCGGAGATGCAGGGTCTGGCCCGCTACGAGACCATTCAGAACAACTTCAGCCTGAACAACCGCCGCTTCGAAGACGAACTGGCGCAGGTGTGCAGGCAGGAAAAGGTCAGCCTGATTCCGTACTCACCGCTTGCAGGTGGTGTGTTGTCCGGCAAGTACAACGACGGTGCGCTGCCGCAAGGCGCGCGCTTCAGTCGTTATGCCGAAGCGGGCCCGCGCCAGGCGGCCATGATGAAGCGTTTCGTCAACGAAAAGTCGATTGCATCGACGGTGCGCTTCCAGGCGATTGCGCAAGCTGCGGGCATTGCGCCGGTGACGTTGGCAACTGCGTGGAGCAAGCAGCATGACTTCGTGGCATCGACCATCGTCGGTGTGACGCGTGTCGATCAACTGCCCGACATCCTGGCGGCGGCTGATCTGGAGTTGAGCCCGGAGGTGATGAAGCAGATCGACGCCGTGACGAAGGAGATCATGTATCCGATGGGCTGAGCCTGCGGCCACCTATCGCACGCTGCGTGCGGTGGCATGGTTCGAGGGCGCGAAGGGCGCAATCGTTCTGCTGGCTGGAACGGGGGCGCTTTCACTGGTGCATGGCAGGGCGCTCGCAACGGCGGGCGCGCTGATCGAGCGATTGCATTTGAACCCCGCGCATCACTACCCGCTGATTCTGTTGAAAGCGGCGTCTGAGGTTACCGATACGCGGCTGTGGTTACTGGCGGGTGGGGCTGCCCTGTATGCGCTGGTGCGTTTCATCGAGGCCTATGGCCTGTGGCGTGCGCGCACCTGGGCTGAATGGTTCGCGGCGATCAGTGGCGCCATCTATATTCCCTTCGAGGTGTTCGAGCTGGTGCGCGATGCCAGCTGGCTCATCGTTGTCGCGCTGTTGGTGAACATGCTTGTGGTGGCAGCGATGGTGAATGTGCTTGTGCAGACACGGCGGCGCGAAGGTGCCCACGCACACATTCCTGAAGATGGCGGGCTGTAGTCGTTTCGATCTGCCAGGTGTGAACCGTTTTCTCTTTTCTTTCTTTCCTCTTTCCTCTTTCCTCTTTTCTCTTTTGGTAGGAGCTCTGACGAATGAACCTTGAAGGTATTGCAGCAATCGTGACCGGCGGTGCGTCTGGCCTGGGCGCGGCAACGGTATCCATGCTGGCAAAGGGTGGTGCGAAGGTCACCATCATTGATTTGAACGCCGACCTGGGCAAAGCGAAGGCGCTGGAAGTGGGTGGCCATTTCATCGCGGCCAACGTGACCGACGATGAGTCGGCTGCAAGCGCCATTGCCGAGGCAGAGGGCCTGCACGGCGTGGCGCGCATCCTTGTGAACTGCGCGGGCATCGGGCCGCCGCAGAAGACCGTGGGTCGCGGCGGTGTGCCACACAGCCTCGCGGACTTCCGCAAGGTGATCGAGGTGAACCTGATCGGCACCTTCAACATGATTGCGAAGTTCGCCGCGCGTGCGTCTGTGCCCGCGTCCGAAGGTGCGCCGGTTGGCGAGGAACGCGGCGTGATCATCAACACCGCAAGCGTTGCGGCGTTCGAAGGCCAGATTGGTCAGGCCGCCTACTCCGCATCGAAGGGCGGCATTGTGGGCATGACGTTGCCCATTGCGCGCGACCTCGCAATGTTCGGCATTCGCGTGATGACGATTGCACCGGGCTTGTTCATGACGCCGTTGCTGGCCGGGCTGCCGAAGGCCGCGCAGGACTCGCTGGGGCAGCAGGTGCCGTTCCCAAGTCGGCTGGGCGACCCGACCGAGTACGCGATGCTGGTCGCCAGCATCATTGCCAACCCGATGCTGAACGGCGAAACCATTCGCCTCGACGGGGCGATTCGGATGGCGCCCAGATGATGTACGAGATGAGGTAACGCCATTTTCCGGGCAGTGCGAGCGTAGCGTTGTTCTCCGGATCAACGCTACGCGGGCTGGCTTTGTCGTCGCTTCCGCAGAACTGCCGCGCACGCGAACCCTGACAGCGCCAGCGTGCCCGGCGCGCTGACAGTCGTTCCGGTGGTTCCGCCGGTGCCTGCATCGCGTGCTACGAAGCGCGCGTTGGTGATGCTGAGGGTCGCCGCGCCGAGGCCGTTGTCTACGGATTCAACGAAAAACTGGTAACGCTGACCTGCGGCCAATCTGCGCCTGACCGACCCGGACTGACTCAAGAGGTCGAACTGCACGGGATCGATCAGCAGTACCTGGGCGACGCCGATGAAGAGTCCAGCCGGGTCGAACTCCGTCGAGACATCCTCTGTCGCGTAGGCCCAGTCGAACAGCAGGTTGCCATCGGACGACGCAGCAAACAGATCGCTGTATGTGACGCCACCAGGGCAGGTCGCGTCGCAGTTCGGATCGTTTGGTCCGATCAGCGTAACTGCCGAAGGGATGTCGACAGCTGGGCGCGTATCGGGATCCGGGCCCGGGTCACCTCCCGGGTCACCGCCCGGATCACCGCCCGCGAACACCACGCGCAACGCGTCCACGCTGGCCGCCTGCAGGAAGTCGAGCGCACTCGCGAACAGCGTGCCGCCGACAACGTCGGCGACCGATCCACCGTTCGTGGACTGCGTGAACGAGGTGTTGCCGGCCAGTAGCAGTTGGCCGTTGTCTGCGATGAACATCAGCCCGCCGGAGTCGCCATTGGCGACGCCTGAAATGTTGGACAGCCAGGATGCGCCGTCAGTCACATCAACAATTCCGTCCCGTATGGTCTTCTGCGTGGCGCTACCGCCATAACCGGCAAGAAAGATCTGCTGCCCCAGTTGCAGCGGGTCACCGGCGAGCGAGTAGATTGCCGCGCTTGCTGGCGCATCTTCGCTGAGCGTCAGCAGCTGAAAATCGCCGAAGTATGCACTCGGGTTGAAGTTCGGATTGATCCGCGATTGTGCAACGGCCAGGTGTGTGGGGCCGCTGGAGTCACTGTTGAATGTCACGGCCAGACTGGCAGCGGCACCCGCCGGCGCGCAGTGCGCGGCGGTCAGAACGGTGCGCGCGCCGATGAGTACCCCCGAACAGAAACTGGATGCAGAGTTGCCAGCGACGGCCGACGCCAGTTGGATGCTGACAACGCCAGAGTACTGTGACCCCGGACCGTTGCTGTCTACGATAGGGACAGCGAGCGCAGCCGGCATGCTGCCCGCCAGCAGCAGCGCGCACAGCCAACGGCCGCACCCAGTCGCGATGCGGTCTGTCTTGCCAGGTGGGAGTTGATTCATGGTCAGTGGCGCTCGTTGGCAGTTGGCGATTGCGTCCGCATGGCCGGTCCAGCTGCCATGAGCGCGCTGAGCCAGTATCTGAACCCTGCGTGCGCTCCGCATCGGCCAGAATGACTAGCCAGATGGCCTAGTACGCGTGCCCGAATGGTCTTCGGTCTCTGGCAATGCGCGCGGGGGCGGCGCAAGCCACGAACTCACGCGGTTCCGCAGCGATTGAAGACGGAGTGTCGCCATGATCGTGCCGCAGTTCTGGGCTGAAGCGCGCGTGCAGCAGCGAACGGCGAAGTCGACGTCGACTTCGACGATCACGGTGCGTCGCTTTGGTTGGTCCGACGCGAGCGAAGCAGAGGCGCAAGCGCACGCGGAGTCACGCGCGCAGGCAGCACTGCAACGCTTGGTTGCGGGCGAAAAACTGCCGCGGCGTGAACCGAAGATTGGCTACAACGGTGCTGAAGGCGTGCCGATTCGCGAGGAGATCGTGGATCGGCACGGCGACGCCGTGATTACGCGCAACGCCTATGGTGCGCGCTGTCTGAACACGCCCAACGTGTTCTTTGCGGATATCGACTTCAGCAACGCTGCGCCCGGTGTGCTGTTCGTGAGTTTCGCGGCGCTATTGATTCTGGCGGCGACCACCAATGCCTGGATTGAACAATCCTGGCGTGCGTTGCTGTTGGGTGTAGTGGTTTCGCTGGTCGTCAGCGGCCCCATCGCGCGTTTGCTGTACCGCGGTCAGTTGTATCTGCGTGGCGGTTTCGAGCGCGTGGCCCTTGCACGCATCGAGCGCTTCGTTGCGCGCAATCCACGTTGGAACGTGCGGCTGTATCGCACGCCTGCCGGTTTGCGCGTGCTGGCCACACACGCGTTGTTGCAACCGGATGATCCGCAGACGCTGGCCTGCTTTGCGGCGCTGCGCGCGGATCCCATCTACGTTCGCATGTGTCGCAATCAACAGTGCTTTCGTGCGCGTGTCAGCGCCAAGCCCTGGCGCATTGGCATTGCGCGGCACATGCGTCCGCGGCCCGGCGTGTGGCCCGTGGCAGCGGAAAGCATGGCCATGCGAACCCACTGGATCAGCCGCTACGAAAACGTGGCTGCGCGCTACGCGGCGTGCCGATTCATGACGGCGCTGGGCAGTGGCACGACGCATCCGGATGCGGCGCTCGTGCAGGCAATGCACGATGAGTTGAGTCGTGCAGCAAGTGCGCTTCCGCTTGCTTGAGCAGCAGATCGCGGTGCGCAGCGCATACGCGCCTCAGCGCATTCGCCCCGTTACCTCATCCGGAGCGGCTCGGCCATCTGATCCGTATGTCCGCCGATGTCGAACGACATCATGACCATGTCGCGCAGCGTGCCGTTGCGGTCCTCGACGTAGTCCGCAAGCAACGCTTCCGGCACGAACCCAAGCCGACGAAAAGCGGCCTGTGCGCCGTGCTGATCAGTGGTCATGTTGGCCATGAGCTTGCGCAACCCAAGGCCGCGTGCCAGATCGAAGATCTGCGCTGTGAGACTGCGGCCAAGACCCCGCGCGCGGTAGCTGGGGCCGACGTTCACGCGCAACTCGCCCACACCGCGCGTCCACGGCGCGTTGTTTCGATGTACTGCTGCGTAGCCCACCAGGCCATTGCCATCGAACGCGAGCAGCGTGCTCGACAGCCCCGTTTCGCAGTTGCGAATCCACTCGTCGACGACCGCTGCGTCAGTAATGTCGGTGCGCAGAAACAGCAGATCTTCCTGCGGCAGGCTGCGCGCGAATGCCAGCATGGCGTCGCGGTCGAAACCGTTCATCACACGCATCTGCACCGATTGCCCATCCGGCAGTGTGATGCTGCGTGGGTAATCGGCGCTGTATGAGTTATTCGTCGCGGAAGGAGTGGACATCGTCCTGGGCTCGCCTGTTCGAAAAGTGTGATGTGAAATCGCGTGGCCGTGCTGTCAGGCGCGCGCCTGCTCTACGCGCGCGCGCGCTGAAGCCAACAGCTCGTTGAACGACGCTTCTGCGGCATCGGCCAGCTGATCGATGTTCTGCAGCATGCGCGGCTCGGCGATGAAGCTGAAGTACAGCCCCTGGTTGTAACTGAGGATAGTCACGCCCAGGCCCATATTGCCGCTGAGCACCAGCACGCCAATGGTGTGCAGCACCTTGTGGCCACACAGGTATTGCGCGACCTGAACGCCCGGCACGTTCGTGCAGACGAAGTTCAAACCAAATTGCGGCGGCCGCCAGCCACCCACAGCTGGCATGACGGGCATCGGGAACCGCGCGCTGAGTGCGGTGGGATCGAACGCGGTGCCGACCAGTTGCGCTGCCGCCATACCCACTGGCCAGGGCTCGGGCACGCTGTTCTGCAGCAGCGTCAGCGCTTGTGCCTCCTGTTCGTCCTTGATGCGCTCGATCTCGCCGCACACCACGCCGTGCCGCGTTGCCGGGCTCATCGGCCATGCGGGCAAGGTTGGGAAAATTGCCGAGACCTGATTGCCCAGCGCGCCCTGCTGGCCTTCGGTGCGTACGTTCACCGGACACATGATGCGCATGAGCTGCCCGTCTACGCGTTGGCCGCTGGCGGCCAGGTAGCGTGCTACGGCTTCGGACACTACGGTCAGCACCACATCATTGATGGTGCCGCCGAGCCCGCGGCGAATCTCGCGAATCTCGCTCAGCGACTTGTGCATCCAGCGCAGGTGGCGGTTTGGCCCGACGATGCCTGCATTGAAAGGCGCGGTGATGACGGGCTGCGTGACGAACTTCGCCATCACGCCGAAGGCGCGCTGCAGCGTGGCACGTTGGCCGACGGCTACACGGGCGGCCGCAAACGGGTCGCTGTTCGCGAGCTTCGCCAGGTTCTCCTGCATCGCCTTGTTGAAGCGCTCCATCGGTGACGGCACCGGCTTGGGCGCCCACGGCTCGGTCGGCGGCGGCGGGGTGTTGGCCCCTTTTGCATCGAAGTCGTACAGCACGGTGGTCAATTCGATGCCCGACGCGCCATCGATCATGGCGTGATGCGTCATCTGCAGCATCAGTGTGTACCCCGGCACACCGTTGATCACGTAGAACTTCCACAGCGGCCGTGCGCGATCGAGCATCTGCTCGTTGAGCACGATGGCGGCGGCCATGCCGTCATCCAGCGTCGCGCCGCTGGGCAGCTGGTGGTGGCACACGTGGTTGCTGAGCTCGAAGTCCGGATCGTCCACCCATTCCGGATGGGCGATGTTCATCGGCACCTGCGCGACCTTGCGCCGGTAGGACGGGATCAGATGGATCCGCGCGGCAAAGTGCTGCAGCACCTTCTCATGGGGCAGTTCACCCGCGAGGATGTAGACCGATGAGATGTGCATCGGCCCGCTGACCGACTCGCTGTATAGGAACGACGCATCCGTCGTGGTGAGGCGCATGACCTGCTCCGGTAGGCACTCGCAAGGCTGCACTATGCCGGTGGCGGTGTGTCGAGCTCAATCGCTGGCGATGAAAATAGCGCGGGAACTTTGGTGGTTTGGCTTGGTGGGACAGCGTCGGACCTGGTGCGCAGTGTCGCCCGCCCGTGAGCGGAAGCTCGTGTGGCGACGGGGAGCGCAGCGGCGGGCAAGGAAGCACTGCCCGTATTCATCGGGCAATTCGGCAGCCCATCTGCACCATCGCTTCGAGCACGTGTTCGCGACCCGAGGTTGCGAAGCGTGCGCCCAGCCGATTCAGAAGCGTCTTCGCACTTGCCGGCGCAATACCCAGCGCCGCAGCCACTTCCGCGAAGGATTTGTCGGTGCACAGCTGCAAGCCCAGCTCGATCTCTCGGCCCGGCGCGTCGATCGCAACGAGTGCGCAAGCCACGGCGAGCAGGCGTGGAATACGGCGACGCAACACGCCGAGCACCTGTAGCGTGCCAGTGTTCAAATCGTTCGACGCACTGAGCTGCAACTCGAACGCGCCAAACGACGTCGCCGCAATCTCGACCACACGGGGCGCACGGCCCGGCCATCGACCATCAGTGCGAGGTGGCCGCGCATGAAGGCCACAGCCTCTACGGGCACTGCCGTCACAGGGCTCAAAACATCGTCTGCACGCGGATTCGCGACTACGGCAGCGGGATAGCGCAACGCCGCCGCTTCGGCCAACCGTCGAGCCTCGGCGCGCGCCCATTCCGCCACCGCCGAGATCGCGCAGCAGTTCGGGACCACCCAGCCCGAGGCTCGTCACGCGACCGTCTGCTGCAAAGGCAATCGGTCCTTCGTCGGCGAGCGCATCGCATTCGAGATCAGCCGCAGGGGGCATCGACGCTGCAGCTGCAATGAAGCGCACAACTTGTTCGCGCGCCGCAACCTCAGTCGAGGTGAACGCCGCGGACGCTGGTTACCGCGACAGCAGGACGGCCACTGCACTGCCCGTCGACGTGAAGGCCACGAGGTAACAGCCATGACGCACGTGGCGGTTGCGCCACAGCGCTACCCAGGGTCCGTCCTCGTTACAGCCCTCACCCCAGAGCGCAGCGGCGTACACCGAGCGCGGCAATGGTTCGCTCAGGATGCGCTGCAGACCCGGCAGCGAGGACGGGCCCGGCCACACGCCGAGTTGCAGCGCAATCGCGAGCTCGGGTACCAGCATCTCGGGCGCGAGCCACCCCTGTCCGCCCCAACCAACAGCTGAACTGGCTGCCAACGCTCGCACTCGGCATCACGGCGGCGCTGGCCGTGCCCGACGCGCACGCTTCGCCTGTCACAGTGAGTGCTTCTTTCGATCACTACTTTGGCAATGTGCAGTACGGGGTCGATCCGCGCTCCCCGTCCTTCGATTACCGCACACGCACCAACGGCGTCGATGTGCGGCGCGAGCGGGCCATTGCGGCCAACGACGACGTGCAGAACCTCATCGAATTCACGCCGGGCCCGGCCGCGGGTCTGGTCGCGATGTTGCTGGCGCGTCGCAAGCCCGGCGCGCGTTGTGCGTTCTCGCGTTGATGCATCGGCTGGCAGAACGGCGCAAGCTTTGGCCTGACCACGAATCTGATCGCGGAGCGCGATGTGATGGCGGACAGCACCCTCGGAAAGCTTGTAGAGCTCTGGCGGTTTCCAGTGAAGTCGATGCAGGGCGAGCGAGTTGAGGCGTTGACCGTGCAATCAAGCGGTGTGGTCGGTGACCGGGCCCACGCGCTGATCGATGTCGCAACCGGCAACGTCGTCAGCGCCAAGAGCGCGAAGCTGTTCCCGACGGTGTTGCAATGTCGCGCGGAGTTCGTGCACGCGCCGGTGGTCGATGCGCCGGCGCCTGTCGCGCGCATCTTTCTGCCGGATGGCAGTGTCGTCGACAGCGATGCCGGCAATGCGAACCAGAGGTTGTCGGCCTGGTTCAAACGCGATGTGCAGTTGGCGCGTACAGCGCCGGCGAGTTTCACCATCGACATGCACCAGCCTGAGCTTGGCACAGACGACGCCGCTGCGGGCCAAGGCACGACTGTTCAACAGAAGCTGGGCGCCGCGTTGTTTGCTGCGATAGGTGCGAGCTCACCTGTCCCGGTGGGTTCATTCCTCGATCTGTTTCCGATGTCGGTCCTCACAACGGCGACATTGGCGGAACTGCGCAAGCGCGCACCGAACAGCAACATCGACGCGCGGCGCTTTCGCATGAACGCGGTTATCGACACGGGTGGCACGGGCCATGACCGCGGCTTTCCAGAGAACGACTGGACTGATCTGCAGATTCGCTGCGGCGCCGACGTTACGCTGCGCGTGGTGATGCCTGATCCGCGTTGCGTAATGGTGACGCTGAAACAAGCCGACCTCGATGCCGACATGGAAGTGCTACGTGCGCTGACACAGCACAATCGCATCAAGACAGCGTGGGGCGAGTTGCCCTGCGCGGGTGTTTACGCTGCCGTAGAAGCTGAAGGTGGACTGCGAGTCGGTGATCCGGTGTTGCGCGTTTGACTGTCTCACCGATTCACAATTGCCTGCGTGTCAGCTCGGTGGTCCGTCGAACTGCGGCAGATCATCCGCGAAGCTGTGCCAGATTGCCTTTGACGCCACGTGAATGTGCTGCTGTGGGCGCATGCCCGGGTCTGCATCCAGCGTGCCCACCGGCACAACGATGAACGGAATGTTCGGCCACGCCGACGGCGTTTCGCCACCACAGCGGCTGCAGAACGCATTCGTGAAGCGGTTTGCTTCGGGAATCTTGTAGCGGCGCAACAGTGCTTCACCCGCAAGCCAGGTGAACTGCTCGGGCAGGTAACCGAGATTGGTGGCGAACGCGGCGCTGCGGGCGCGACGACAGCGCGAACAATGGCAGTTGCGCATGAATGCCGGTGCGCCGCGCGCGCGGAAGCGCACCTCACCGCAGAGGCAGCCGCCTTTTACACAGTCCGGCTCGCCAGCCGGCGAGCCGTCAGCGCGTTGGATCTGCGCTTCGGGCCAGCCGGGTGGCAGCACCGCGTGCTGTGGCAACGCATCTGTGATGTTGTGCCATGGCGCTTTCGAGCCGACGAAGATGTGCATGCCGCCGGCATCGCCCAGATCGCCGTCCAGATTGCCGGCCGGCATGTACACGCTGTCGCCCATGGCGGAAGGTGCGACCGAGCCACAGGTGCCGCAGAAGCCGCGGAAACCACCCGGCGATGATTCGTAGCGTTGCACGCTGTGCTCGCCTTCAAGCCAGCGAAAACCCAGGGCGGGCGCACCGACAAAGCTCGCGAAGCTGGCACCGTGATGTTTGCGGCACATGCTGCAGTGGCAATGCATGAGGTTTTCAAACGGTCCATCGACTTCATAGCGCAGTGCGCCACAGAGGCACGAGCCTGTAACCATGGTGAGTGCTCAACGTTGCGTTGCGATGAGTATCTCTGCAGACGCACGCGTTCTCAAAGCGAACTCACTGGTGCCCCGACCGGGTCGAAAGCGCTGCAAGCTCGGCCTGCATCTGCAACCAGGCCGCGGCCATCGTGTGCAGGTCTTCCGCACCCACGGGAAAAGGCAGATCGGCCGGCAGCATGGGTTTGCCGCGCGTCAGCACCACAACCGGTAACGCACCGAGCGATGCAGGTCCTGTGCTGTTTTGCACGTCGGCCGGGAAGCCGCTGTTTTCATGCTGGATGCCGGCGCAGAAGTCAGACTGGTTCGACATGGCGACGAACCCGGGGTGCACGGCAGCCTCCACGTGTTTCGCCTCGGCGATCTTGTCGAACACGCCGAGCGCGCGCTCGAGGCCCGTCCACTGTGTGTAGCGGCAAAGCGTCAGCGTGCGGTTCTGGTTCGCTTCCGCTGCATCCTGCCCCGGCAGTTTCGGCAACCGCTTGCCTTGTTGCTCGTGCGATGACTCCACCAGCACCAGACCGACGATGCCTTGCGGATGCTCGAGCACATAGCGGCGCGCGAACACGCCGCCGGCCGACCAGCCCACCAGAATCATCGGCCCGTGAATGCCAGCCTTGGCAAGCAGTGCGTGCAGATCGGCCACCACGTACTGCGCCTGCGTAGGGTTGTTGGACGGCTCGCTCCAGCCCATGCCCGCACGATCGTAGCTGCATACGCGGGTGAACCTGGCGACCGCCGGCTGCACGCGCTGCCATGCGGTGAAATCCGCGCCCAGGCCGTTTTCCAGCAGGACCAACGGCGAGCCATGGCCGCTGCAATACAAGTGCAGCGTGCGCGCGCCTACATCGACCAGTACGCCCGGCGTCGGGTAGCGCTTGGCGTCACTCGCCGCAGACCATGCCTGCCAGGCACTGCCGATGCCGATCAGGCTCACCACCACGACCAGCAACGTCAATGCAATGCGTTTGAGCCAGAGCATCGACTGCACTCCTGCTGGTTGCCGCTCCCTCGCTTGGAATCGGCCGCTCGCGCAGGAGTCTTACATGCCATCCACTGAAATGCTGCCTGCTGCAGAAGCTGCACTTGCCCGCAGCATCATCAGCAACCCGAACTGGCGCGTACTGCCGTTCGTGCTGGTGCTGTACATCATCGCCGTCATCGACCGAACGAACGTCAGTTTCGCGGCATTGCAGATGAACGAGGACCTGGGCTTCAGCAAGGCCGTACACGGCTTCGGTGCGGGCATCTTCGTCCTGGGTTAAGCGCTGTTCGAGATACCGGGCAACCTGATTCTGGCGCGGGTGGTGGGTGGTCCTATCGCAGGCCCGCTGCTCGGCCTCGATGGTGTGCTCGGCCTGCATGGCTGGCAGTGGATGTACCTGTGTGAAGGCGTGCCGGCAGTGCTGGCAGGTTTCGTTGTATTGCGCTTCATGACCGATTCCCCCCAGGACGCTCGTTGGCTGACGCAGGCGCTGCTGCATCCCACGGTGTGGTGGTTGGCGTTCGTGGCGTTTGCGTTTCAAACCGGAAGTTACGGCTTGCAGTTGTGGACACCGTTGATCGTGAAGGAATGGTCGGGCTTGAGCGATCTGGGCGTTGGTTTCGTGTCGGCCATCCCGTACATCGGCGCGTCGATCGGCATGGTGCTGATTGATGCGAGCTCCGATCGCACCGGCGAACGCTTCATGTACATCGCGGTGCCAAGTGCCTCTGCGGCCGGGCTTGCGCTGATCAACACGACGGGCTCTTTCGGCGGCTTCGTGGGTCCTTATGCCGTGGGGCTGGCCAAGGATCTGACTGACAGTTATGCAGCGGGGCTCATTCTCCTGTCGGTGTTGCTGGTGCTTGGTGCTGCCGCAGTGTTGCGCTTGCGGGATCGGGAGAAGCTGCAGCCGTTGGTGGTGGGTGAACCGAGCAGGTAGTCGCGGGCGCAACGGTTGCTGTGTGCGCGCTGCCTGATCGCGTGGTCATCAGCCAAGCCGATCGATCCACGAATGCTGCGGGTGCACGCGATGCAGTGCGGCACGCAACCAGTTGCGCGCTGAGGCATCGAGCGCTGGCGCGCAAACGTTGAAGTCCGCTTCGTCCTTCGGGCGTGCCGACTTCGTTTTTGTGGGGGCTTTGAACAGCAGTGCTGCTTCTGGCTTCAGGTAGGGCACACCGTCGCGCAATCCAACGATGCTGGCGCGCGGCGCGCGAATGGACTCGTCACGGCGGAATACCCAGGTCTGGGCATCGCCGGGCTCCAGCATCACATCGATGCGCCAGTGTTGCGTTGTCGGGTCCAGTACCCAGGTCTGGTGCTTGTCCTGTGGTGGCATTTCGTCGTCGGCCAGTGCATGCACTTCGCCAGAGCCGACTGCGTGCAGCTGATAGCCGCGCAGGGCAGCGCCCACGCGCGCGAAGTCGTCGCGCGGAATGGCAATCTCCAGATCGTCGTGCTTGCGTGTCTGCCTGCCGAGAAACAGATCGATGGCCCAGCCGCCGACCACGCACCAGTGCGCGCCGCAGCCGGCCAGTCGCACGGCGGCTTGTTGCGGTGACCATGCGTGCCAGGCATCGATACCGGGGCCGTCCCAGTGCATGTTGTCAGCTCGTGTGTGTGATCAGCGACTTGACGGAGTGTATGGGTCCCTGTCTGCCAAGCGCGATTGACGCGCCTTCCTTGCCCGTCGGAGCGTAGGAACTCGTTGGTTCTTACCCATCCGGAGTAGGCGGTGCGAATTACATCCAAGGGTCAGGTCACCACCTCCATCGAGATCCGAGAGCTTCTTGGGCTGTTGCCCAACAGCGAAGTGGAATTCGAGGTGGAGGGTGCGGCCGTGCGCATTCGCAAGGCGCGTGGTCGCAAGGCCAGCAGTCGCGGCCTGCGCCTTGTGCAACGCATGACCGGAAAGGCCAGCAGTGGCATGACGACCGAGCAGATCATGGCGCTCACGCGCGCCGAGGAGTGATGCCGACGCTGGTCGACAGCAACGTGTTGCTGGACATCCTCACCGAGGATGCCGAGTGGTTCGGCTGGTCGTCCAGAGCGCTTGCTGTCGAGGCAGATCGACACATCATCGCAATCCGTTCGCCGCTGCCGGACTTCTACATAGGCGCCCATGCCAGCGTGGCGAAGATGAAGCTGCTGACGCGTGACGCAGCGCGCTACCGCACCTGTTTCCCTGCACTTGAGTTGGTGGCCCCGTGAGTCGCTCGTAGCTTGCTGCGCTGCAAAGGTCTTTGCGCAAACTCGATCGTCGAGCAACCCACTGCCGGGCTTCGCACGTACCCGCAGATTGAAGTATCAGAAGCATGCGCACGAACATACCCAGGGCACCTCTGACGATATCCGGCATCACGGCGATGGGTAGGGACATCGGTACGACGATCGGGCCGAGCGCCAGGCACGTGATCACGGAATCGGAAGGTGTGCCACGCCGTTAGCATGAGCTGCGACGTTCCGCCGCCCATACAGCAGCCGATAGATCGCTGGCAGCACGAACAGTGTCAGCAGCGTCGACGACAGGATGCCGCCGATCACTACGGTTGCCAGCGGCTTCTGCACTTCCGACCCGGCGCCGACATTGAGCGCCATTGGCATGAAGCCGAGCGACGCCACGAGCGCCGTCACCATGACCGGTCGCAGCCTGCCGAGCGCGCCATCAACGATTGCCTGTTCGAGCGCGACACCGCGCTCGCGCAGTTCGCGCACGAACGCAATCATGACGAGACCGTTGAGCACCGCCACGCCAGAAAGTGCGATGAAGCCAACCCCTGCCGAGATCGACAGCGGCATACCGCGCAGCGCGAGTGCAAGCACGCCGCCGGTGAGTGCAAGCGGTACGCCGGTGAAGATGATCAGCGCGTCCTTTCCGGAACCGAACGACCAGAACAGCAGCGCGAAGATGACCAGCAGCGCAAGTGGCACAACCAGCGACAGCCGCTGCGTTGCCGAGATCAGTTGCTCGTAGGTGCCACCGTAGTCGAGCCAGTAACCCGCAGGAATGTCGACTTCTTCCGGCACCCGCTGCTGCAGTTCGGCAACGAAGCTGCCGAGATCACGGCCGCGCACGTTGGTGGTGATTACTACGCGGCGCTTGCCGTTCTCGCGATTGATCTGATTCGGGCCGAGCACGGTCTCGATGTGTGCAACCTCGCGCAGCGGTACCGTGCGTGGCAAGCCACTCTGCCAGGCCGGCGCGCGGCTGGATTCGTCCGGCTGGCTATCCAGCACCAGCGGAATCGGCAGGTCCGCAAGTGCACTCGGATCCTGGCGCAGCGTTTCGGGCAGACGCACCAGGATGTCGAAGCGGCGATCGCCCTCGTACAACTGGCCGGCACCCTGGCCGCCAATCGCTATTGCTACCGTTTCCTGCACAACGCCCGCGTTCAGGCCGTAGCGCAGCAGCGCAGCGCGATCGGGCGTGATTGAGAGCACACGCAATCCCGTGGCCTGCTCGAGCGTGACGTCGGCAGCGCCGGGCACGGTGCGCGCCACGGCCTCGATGCGCGCGCCCACTGCTGCAAGCTGCTCCAGGTCGTCGCCGAACAGCTTGATCGCAACATCGGCACGCACGCCGGAAATGAGCTCATTCATGCGCATCTGAATCGGCTGCGTGAACTCGTAGTTGTTGCCGGGCAACTGCTTCACCGCCGCTTCGATCTCGGACACCAGCGCGGTTTTCGTCTTGCGCGGATCGGGCCACTGCTCGCGTGGCTTCAGCATGAGAAAGGTGTCGGCGACCGACGGCGGCATGGGATCCGTTGCCACCTCAGCGGTACCGAGCTTGCCGAACACGTAGGCGACCTCGGGAAACGCCTTGATGCGCGCCTCGAGGGTGCGCTGCATGCGCACGGCCTGTTCCAGTCCGGTGCCAGGAATGCGCAGCGCGTGCAATGCGATGTCGCCTTCGTCCAGATTGGGAATGAACTCGCTGCCCAGCCGCGTCGACAGCACACCTGCGCCCACGACCAGCAGCACGGCCACACCGACGACCCACAGCCGGCGCTTCAACGCAGCTGCCAGCAGCGGCGTATAACCTCGGCGCAACCACAGCATGGGGCGGGTCTCGTGTTCGCTCACGCGGCCGCGCACGCACAACGCAATCGCAGCGGGCACGAAGGTGAGCGACAGAATCATCGCGCCGCACAAAGCCAGCACGACCGTGATCGCCATCGGGTGGAACATTTTCCCTTCGACACCGGTAAGCGCGAAGATCGGCACATACACCGCGGTAATGATCGCGAGCCCGAACAAGCTCGGGCGGATCACCTCAGTGGTCGCCGTCGCAGTGGTCTCGAGCCGCTCTTCCTCGGTGAGCACACGCCCGAGCGCGGCCTGCAGCTCGGCGAACCGGCGCAGGCAGTTCTCAATGATGATCACGGCGCCGTCGACGATCAGGCCGAAGTCGAGCGCACCAAGACTCATGAGATTGCCGGAGATACCACCGCGCACCATGCCTGTGAGCGTGAACAGCATTGCCAGTGGGATGACGGCGGCAGTCACCAGCGCCGCGCGCACATTGCCGAGCAGCAGGAACAACACGGCCACAACCAGCAGCGCGCCCTCCACGAGGTTCTTCGAGACTGTGGCGATGGTGCGATCGACCAGCGTGGTGCGGTCGTACACTGCCTTCGCCTGCACACCTTCGGGCAACGAGCGATTGGCCTCGACCAGTCGTGCGGCCGAAGCTTGCGCCACTTCGCGACTGTTGGCTCCGACCAGCATGAACACGGTGCCGAGTACGACCTCACGGCCGTCCATCGTCGCCGCACCACTGCGCAGCTCGGGGCCCTCACCCACGCCGGCAACATCACGCACGCGGATGGGCACGCCATCGCGGCGCGCCAGCACGATTTCGCCGATCGCGGCGACGTCGGCAATCTGCCCCGGCGAGCGCACGAGGAACTGCTGCCCATGGCGCTCGATGTAACCCGCGCCCAGGTTCTGATTGTTGGCGGCAACGGCGGCCACTACGTCGTGCAGGGTGAAGCCAAGTGCGGTGAGTCGCGCCGGATCAGGGGTGATGTGGATCTGCCGCGCGAAGCCGCCGATGGTGTTCACCTCGGTGACCCCTGTTGTGTTGCGCAACTGCGGCCGCACGACCCAGTCCTGCAGTGTGCGCAGGTCGGTGGCCGTCCACGCTGTGCCATCGGGTTTGCGCGCCCGCGGGTCTGCATCGAGGGTGTACATGAAGATCTCGCCCATGCCGGTGGCGATCGGGCCAAGCGCGGGGTCAACGCCGTTTGGTAGATGTGCGCGCACCTGCTGCAGGCGTTCGGCCACCTGCTGGCGGGCGAAATAGATGTCCGTGCCGTCTTCGAACACCACCGTTACCTGTGACAGCCCATAGCGCGACAGTGAACGCGTGTAATCGAGTCGTGGCAGGCCGGCGAGTGCGGTCTCGATCGGGTAGGTGATGCGCTGCTCGGCTTCAAGTGGCGAATAGCCGGGCGCAGGCGTGTTTACCTGCACCTGCACATTGGTGATGTCTGGCGTGGCGTCGATCGGCAGACGCGTGAAGCTCCAGACGCCAATGGCGATGAGACCGAGGGTGAGCGACAGCATCAGCCAGCGGTGCACGATTGCGTAGCGAACGATATGGGCAAGCATGGAAAGCCTCTTTCGCGCTCGATCAGCCGGTGCGCGATGCTGTTGAGCGATGTCGTCGATCAGTGGTCGTGCGACGCGCCTGATTTCTCGATGTCTGCCTTCACGAGGTAGCTCTGCTCCACCACGATCAGCGCGCCGGGCGTGAGGCCCTCGGTGACTTCGACGTTGTGCGCATCGCGCGCGCCCAGCGTTACCGGCCTGATCTCGTAGGTGTCGCCTACGCGCACGAACACGACATCCCAGTCGCGGAACGTCTGCAGTGCAGCCACCGGCACGACGAGTGCGGCGGACTGCTGCTGCACAACAATTCGTGCAGACACCGCTACGCCGGGCCGCCAGAGACCGTCAGCATTGGCGAAGCTCGCGCGCGCGATGGTGCTCTGGCTCGTTGTAGCTGCACCGGGCAGTACGCGATCAATCGTCGCAGCTGCGCTGACCGAATCGCCGAGGCGCGTGATGTGCACGGTGCTGCCGGGTCGGATGCGCTGTACGTCCGGGCCGAACAGATGCAGATCGACTGCGATGTTGGTCAGGTCGGCGATCTCGAACAGCGGCGCGCCCTCCGCGGCGCTTGCCCCGACCACTGCATGGCGCGCCATCACTACACCTGCGATCGGCGCGGGCACCACGTACTCGGTGAGGCTGAGGTTGCTCTCGATTGTCGCCAGCGGCTGTCCGGCACGCACCCGATCGCCGACGTTTACTGCAAGGCGGCGGATCGGGCCGGGAAAGCGCGCTGCCACCAGCGCCACGCGGCCTTCCACCGGCGTCAGCAGACCCTGCACAACATGCTCGTCTGCAATCGTGCCCGGCCCCGCGGCTGCCACACGGATGCCGCTGTCATGCGCGATCCGCGCGTCGATGCGCGTGCGGCCCTCGTAGCTCGGGTAGGCCCAGCGCAATGCACGCGCACCGATACGCGCGCGCACCTCGACGTCGAAGGAATGCGGTTCGCCGACGATAGACGTGGCGACGAGGCTGCCGTCTTTCTGTGGCCGCAGTACGTGCTGCTCGGCGATGTTGCCGAGGCGATGCAGGTGAACCTCGACAGCGCCGGCATTGGCCGCTTGCAGCTTGCCGCCGCGATACAACCAGGCCTGATAGTGCGGCGGTACACCGGTTT